>NZ_JAMPKE010000020.1:0-109845 GCF_039961955.1 Trichocoleus sp. DQ-A1 | reverse complement strand
TTCTCGATTAGTCCGCAAAACCCTGTCGTTTTCAAAGTCATTAGAGAATCACCTTGGCGCAATTTGGTACTTCATCCATCATTACAATGCATCATTACTTCTTTAGCACTACCCATATGCCCAATCTACCCTAGAGCACTTTCCTGCTCGCTGGATCTTGCGGTTTCTAGGTGCCCTTCTGCCTGATTTACTGACAGCGAGGATGACGCCCTCCTTGGTCGCAAATCAAGCCAATTTGCTTGGCATCTAAATTTTTCACTTGAGAAAAATCGACGCCTTGAACGCGAGCTAAGGATGCTGCATTGGGTGCCTCTTGAATGAATTGATCCGACTGCACGGGTTTTGGGGCGGCAAAGGTTGCCCCCTTCAAATTAGCTCCTGCGAGATTCGCCCCGCGCAGGTCTGCCGCACTCAGATTTGTGTTTTGTAAATTGGCATTTTGCAGCTGAGCCTGAGCAAGATTGGCACCAACCAGCCTGGTGGCGCTGAGATCGGCTTTTTGGAGATTGGCGTTCTGAAAATCTGCTTCCGAAAGGTCTGCTCCTTGCCAGTTGGAGTTCGTCAGCAGCGCAAAGGGAAACTTAGCCCCGACAGCGCTAACTTGTCCGAGACGGGCGCTAGAGAGATTGGACTGGGTAAAGTTGGCATTGGCTAAATCTGCACCCGTCAGGCTGGCATTTTCTAAGACGGCTTGACGCAAATCTGCACCGATTAGCTTGGCACTACTGAGGTTGGCTCCGACGAGTTGAGCCTGGGACAAATTAGCCCGATTCAAGGTGGCACGGATTAGGTTGGTGCGATTCAGGGGGACACGGCTCAAAAGAGCGCCACTGAGGTTCGCTTCTTTAAGATCGGCTCCATTGAAGTCGGTAATCCAATCGTCAAAGGTGCCCAGACGCCCATCCTCACCGGCACCCAAGAAGCGGCTATTCCGTAAACTGGCACCTGTGAGGGAGGCTCCTTTGAAGAGAATCCCAGAAAGGTCAGCTTTGTCTAGAACCAGAGTAAATGGAGCAGGCTCTTGGCGTACCTGTGCGAGGTCGGTGCGACTGAGATCGACCTTGTGGACTTGAGTGGGGTAGATGCTGAGAATTTTAGCGATCGCGCGTTGAGTGCCCACGAGCCGCCTTGCAATCAACTGTCGCTCTACGAATCCACTTCCTTGCAGCAGCGCTTCGTCCTTTTGCAGGGAAAGATTTAAGCGCTGCAAGTAGGGTAAAGCTTCCGGACCCGTACTGACTAAGGTTTGCCCAATTGTCTCCATCAAAGCAGGTACCCTTTCTTGACCCAGCAAATCTACTAAGAAGGGAATCGCCCGCGAGTCGTCCAACCTTGCCAGCGCCAGAATAGCACTCCGTCGTTCTTCTAATTGGTTAGGGGAAGATTGACTTAACCGCTCGACCAGCGCCAAAAACACTTTGTTATTCTGTTGCTTGGACGAGCGCCAATTTGCCTGACTTTGAATGTACATTTGAGTGCCGACGAAGGTTCCCAAGACAGCACTCATGCAAGAAAAGCCGACAATTATCAGCGTCAGACTGGGGTTTTGGCGCATCCAATCCCAAAGATGCAGCGATCGCTTGGAAGAGGGTTTGGAAGATTGAGAAGTCAGGGCAATGCTTGTGATGGTTTCCCTTGCTCGCTTCGCTGGCTGTTCGGTTCCCGGCAATTGGTTTAACTGAGGAGCATTCCGCGACCGATCGGGTACAAAAGCCCTGGCTCCATCGATGACAAAGGTTCCAGCGATTCTATCGTGCAAGGTGCGACGTTCGGGATTGAACAGCGCGATCGCATTTTCCCCCAGCCACATCAAAGCAGACAATCCCAGCAAAATCCCCAAATCCGGAAAAGCACCGCTGTAGCGCCAAATCAGATAAGCCGTCGAAAGCGGCAATCCCCACCTGCCGACTCCCTCTCTCCAAATCGCGCGAATCAATCCTGGCGGGTCACCTGATGCTTGTACTACTTGGACGCCTAGCCAGCCCTTGGGCGAAGTTTGCCCGGTTTTTCCCAATTTATACAGTTGCCAGCCTACGACCAGGACAGGAGCCACCAGCGCCCCGCACCAAAACAAATTGGTGAGTGGAGCAACCCGTTGGTTGCTTGCGCGCCGGGGAATTGCCAACGTTTGAGCGATCGCATCCTCGGTGGTTGCTAGCACTGGGTTGAGAGGAACGGTTTCCGGAGAGACACACGCGCCAGCATTCGTACAAAACTTGGCGGCAAGACCGATGCTATAGGGAACTAAAGCACTCGCAACCACCAGCGAGACTTCCACAATCGTGGCAGCACCCCGTCGGGTACCCAGTGGTAGTCGGTGCATCTGTATCCGCCAAGACGGGCTTTTGCGATTCGAGCTTTTTTTCACGCTTTGGGTAGCCATTCGAGCATTCCACAAATAGCAGTTAGCTGTTCGCTTCTAGCAGATTTTGTCCGGGCAGGCAACCCTTATTTTGCTGGTAAAGGTCCGCATTAGTAATGAACCTGCCCTACGTCCTTAGATGACTATACTCGTCCGGAGTCCATAGTCCTCATTGCTACCCAAAAAATTAAGACTTGCTAATCGGGGGACTTGGGGGCAATAAACAGTTTGTACGCCAAATAGACTAATCCTGCCAAGATGCCGAGACTTATCAGGGATGCAACTAGATACAAAACGCTTCTGATTAGCCCAAAACCAACCAAAGCCGCGACGGCGACAACAGCAACTTTACCAGCACCAGGAAGCCCTTGAAACCAGTTAGCAATTTTGTTGAACAGAGACTGAATTGATTGAGATTCTTTAGGTTGAACCTGGAGAGGTTTCCCCGGTTCGGTTTCTATCATTGGCGCGGGAGGGTTGCTCTGATTGATTTGAGCATCTAGTTCTTGGAGTTTACGCTCCCAGTCTTGATTTTCTTGAGGATTCATCTTTTGTTTTTATAGTGAGTGACGAAAATGACGGTTACAAATGAAAAACTGACAGTCAAGCATGTATTGTCTTGGTGATTTAAACAAAAGTTTGTTTTAGCAACACCATGACTTAAAAAAGAAGAAATTTTAGCGCCCTCTCAGATACGTGACACTTTAAGAAAAGGAACACACTCGAAACACCTTTATTTACTTCTGTAGGACACTTATAGTAAGACTTCCTTAAAAAGGCAAGGGGATGACGAAATGAAGATGCTTCGCAAATGGATAGTTATTCCCACAACCTTGGCGTTAATCTTAACAGGCGCTGGGGCGGCTCGTAGTGATGCCCCAGTGTTAGAACTGTCGTCGAAGTTGTCGAACGATCCGGTCGTCCTCAACGGGGCTTCTGGCGGTCAAACAAGTAGTAATTGCGGTTATATCTCCCAAACCCCGAATCAAGTTGTTCGGGTAACGGCAGATCGGATCGATTACTTGCGGTTGAGTATCCAAAGCAGTGGCGAGCCTACGCTTCTGGTTGATGGCCCAGGAGGACGATTCTGCGTGTTGGCAGATAGTGTTTCTGGAGATAAGCCGGAGATTTCAGGAGTTTGGCTTCGGGGGGATTATAACGTTTATGTCGGCGATCGCGCGGGTGGCACCCATCCTTATACTCTATCGATTACTGGACAGACTAAATAATCAGTCATTCGTCAGTCGTAATCAATCAAAAACGAGTGACGAATAACTTGATTTTGTTCTAGTCTTCCAAAGAGCGGGCAGATACCTCAACGGCTTCAACGTCAATCGTTCCGGGAGGCGTCAAACGGTTAAAGTGTCCCTGTTCGATTTTGAGCGACTCGCCACAATTGGGGCACTGGCACTCGGTTCGATTCAAAGCTGTAAATTCATAGCTACAGACGGGACACTGGTCGGCAATGAGGTTGCGTTGCAACCACCAGCGAAAGCCCAGGAAGGCAAGGACTGGTGCGACGAGGATTAAACCTATCAGAATTAGAAAAGATTTTACCAACCAGCCAAGCCCAATCGACCCCAGCAACCAAATGATGAGCAGCAAGGTAAGCCAAGAGCCGACCCCAGAAAGCTTGAATTGAAAGGAATTGGGGCTGTTCTGGTTCACGGCAGTCTCCAACAAAAGCAAGGTAGTATGGACTACTTCCATCCTAAATCAGAATCGATTCTCTCTGAGAACAGAGGCCGTTCAGTATTGATTTTCAAACGTGCCTAATCGCATTTAAACAAGCAATTGTTTTAACTGCTGGGCAAGGGCATCTTTGCCAAACAAGGTGAGGCTTTGTTCTCGCAACCACTGAGAGTTGCAGCGCTGGTCGTCCCCTTTGAGGATTTCAATACAGGCATTTGCCACGGCTTCTGGATTGCGATGGGGGACGCGCCAGCCTAAACGTCCATCCTGAAGGGGATCGGCGGAGCCATCATCGTTACCGGATAGGACGGGGATGCCACAAGCCATCGCCTCTAAATAGACAATGCCGAAGCCTTCTTGGGAAGGCATGATGTAAGCATCAGCGACGCGGTAATGGTCTACCAGGTCTTCGGTGGGAACGAACCCGGCAAAGACAACCCGGTCGGCAACTCCTAAATCTTTGGCAAGCTGTGCCAGTCGGGGTTGATCGTCGCCACGACCGATCACCAAATATTTGACTTCTGGAAATACTTGGGCGATCGCAGGGATGGCTCGAATGGTAACATCTACGCCTTTGTAGATATCGCCCGACCACAGCCGCGCTACAGTCATCAAAACTTCGGCACCGCCAAGATTATACCGTTCGATCAATGCGGGTGGCTTCGGGCCTGGAGTAAAGTAATTCCCATCCACCGCACAGGGTAGCATTTGCACTTTCTTGGGGTCTAGGTCATTCACCGCGCAGGCGCGATCGCGGCTATAGCGACTAATTGTCCAAATTCCCTCCGCCTGCTTGAGTGCCCTTCGTTCTTGATTGGCTAAGGGTTCCCAAAATTCTTTTCCGTAAGTCAGCACCGTATAGGGAATCCCCAGCGGCTGACACAGCAGCCTCACCAGCGGTGACAGATTAATATGACCGCAAAAAACATGATGGGGACGGCGTTGTAACAGACAAGCTAGCAGTGAAGTTGCTAGCCTTAAGCGTCCCTTTTGGGGATTTTGGCTTTTGAGATAATGAAATTTGAGGTTTTTTCCCTCAAAGGGATTTGGGCATCCAACGCTATCCCGTAGCAAAAATACCTCGCCTTTGGCTTGATTTCCCAATGAGGTATAAGACTGCAAAATATCCTTAACGTAGGATTGAATGCCCCCTTCGCACCCAAAAACTTCCAGAAAAATAAATATATGGTTAGCGACTGGTTTAACAGTCGGCTCTAAATAATCTATCTTTTCTCCCACTTCAATACCCATGAATTTTAGGAGTTTTGTTCCATCTGGGCGATGGACGGCACCTCAGCACTTTGTAAACGTTCCAAGTCCTTCAACACCATTTTTTCCAAAAGACCCTCGAAGCTAACTTGCGGTTCCCAGTTGAGTTGGCGCTTGGCTTTCTCTGGATTTGCCACCAGATAGAAATGTTCATCCGATCGCAGAAACTTGGGATCGACAACGACATAACGAGTCCAATCTAGCCCCACACACTCAAAAGCAGTCGCCACCAATTCCCGAACGCTGTGTAACTGACCCGTCCCAATCACGTAGTCTTCCGGTTCATCTGCCTGCAACATCCGCCACATTGCTTCCACATGATCGCCAGCATAACCCCAGTCGCGTTTGGCGTCCAGGTTGCCCATTTCCAGGCGATCGCTTAATCCCAATTTAATCGATGCTGCCGCTAAAGACACCTTCCGCGTGACAAAATTTGGAGGTCGTCTCGATGACTCGTGGTTGTATAAAATACCGCTACAGGCAAACCAACCGTAGCGCTGTCGGTGATGTACCATCGTCCAATGGGCGTGCAACTTTGCCGCTGCGTAAGGGTTCATCGGACGAAAAGGCGTATTCTCATCTTGAGGCGACCGATCCACCTGCCCAAACATCTCGGAACTGCTGGCTTGATAAAATCGCGTGTTCAATCCAGCCAGACGCACTGCATCTAACAGCCTGGTCGCCGTACCCGTTACCAAGTCCAGCGTTCCCAGCGGGTCTTGCCACGAATCTGGGACGAAACTGGGAGCTGCTAAATTATAAATTTCTTGAGGCTGTAGTTGTTCCACCACTTCCAACAGAGTCGCGCTATCCCTCATGTCAACCGCACAAACCTCAATTTGGCTGGCGAGGGAACCCAGTTTAGCCAGACTGGATTGGCGGTGCAGCGGTACCAACCCAGCCACCCGATAACCCCGTTTCAAGAGTAAACGGCTGAGATAGTAGCCGTCTTGCCCAGTGATTCCTGTAATTAGCGCTGTCTTTGCCATGAGTCGAGTTTAACCACTTAATGTTGCGTTGGGGCTGGAGTTGGGTTCAGGCAGCTACATCCTATGTTCTTTTATACTTTGCTTTTTCGGAAGCGACCAGATAATACTTAACGCCTGTAGATGCTTCAAAAGCAGCACAAAAGCACTGCTTTTGAAACCCACAGGCGTCAAAGGTAACAAATAATTGTCTTAAAACAGACCCAATGTCAGAGATTTGTCAATGGGGAAGGTGGCACCAATACCCAACCAGAGGGTAAAGAAGGTTCCAAACAGGAAAACCGCCGTGGCGACTGGCCGACGGAAGGGATTTTGGAATTTGTTGACGTTCTCAATGAAGGGAACGAGAATCAAGCCCAAAGGAATCCCTGCCATGCAGGCGATACCCAGCAGTTTATTGGGTAAAATCCGCAGAATTTGGAAAACAGGCCAGAAGTACCATTCTGGGAGAATTTCCAGAGGAGTGGCAAAGGGGTTTGCCGGTTCGCCAATCATCGCTGGGTCAAGCACAGCCAGACCCGTACACAGTGCAATCGTCCCCATAATTACTACAGGGAAAATGTAGAGTAGGTCGTTGGGCCAAGCGGGTTCGCCATAGTAGTTATGACCCATGCCTTTGGCAAGTTTTTCACGTAACTGCGGATCGGTTAGATCCGGCTTTTTTTGGGTTCCCATTGTTCTATGTGTTCTCCTATGCGTTTTGAAAGCTTTGAGCTAAGCAAGAGGCAAAGTGGTCAGGGGGTAATAGGAGGATAGATGATGCAGGGAAGAAAAATGACTTTCCCACTTTCTCTCCTCTCCCCATTGGGCGCTGGACATGGGCTAGATATCTCCTGCCCTGCTGTAGGGACGGAGATATCCCGTCTCTACAGCACTCAGTACTCTTTACAATGGGCCAGAGATGCCTTGCTTGCGAATCATCAAGAAGTGCAGCAACATGAAGACGGCAATCAGCCAAGGCAGCACAAAGGTATGCAGGCTGTAGAAGCGTGTTAGAGTGGCTTGTCCAACACTGGTACTCCCGCGCATCAGCTCGACGATTTGATCGCCGACCAAGGGAATCGCAGCAGGGACGCCAGAGACAATCTTAACGGCCCAGTAACCAACCTGATCCCAAGGAAGTGAATAGCCGGTGACGCCGAAAGAAACGGTGATCACAGCCAGAGTCACACCCGTCACCCAGGTCAACTCGCGGGGCTTTTTGAAACCGCCTGTGAGGTAAACCCGAAAGGTGTGCAAAATCATCATCAGCACCATCATGCTGGCAGACCAGCGGTGGATGGAGCGAATCAGCCAACCGAAGTTGACGTCCGTCATCAGGTACTGGATAGAGGAAAAAGCCTCGGTGACGGTCGGCTTGTAGTAAAACGTCATAGCGAATCCAGTGGCAAACTGGATCAAAAAGCAAGTCAGTGTAATTCCACCCAGGCAGTAGAAGATATTTACGTGGGGAGGCACATACTTGCTGCTGACGTCATCGGCAAGCGCCTGAATCTCCAGACGCTCCTCAAACCAGTTGTAGGCTTTTGAATCAGTTACCTGCTTAGAAAACATGAACCCAGAGTTCCTAAAAATTTATTGCTGTTTTTGACACGAGCCAACCCCATGAGACAGTTTTCCGCTCTTTTCGGGGGCATGAAGCTGCAATGGGGATCGGTAGACACCGCGATAGAGAGAAGTCTAGGCGTAGCCTCTACAAAAAATGTAACATAGCCCGAAAGGGGGATTCTGTGTCATGCACAAACGAGTGTTAAGGGTTGTATTCGTACTAATCATACAAACTATCTTTACGTTAAGTTGGTGGACTTCGCCAGCGATCGCTTTAACGGAGGAACAGCAGCTTTTATCGGAAGCATGGCGAATTGTCAACTATGCTTACGTGGATGACAGTTTCAATCAACAAAACTGGTGGATGGCTCGTCAGAAGGCGATCAAGCAGCCTCTGTCTAATCGTGAGGCGACTTACACGGCAATTCAAAATATGCTCAAAACTCTGGAAGATCCGTTCACGCGGTTTTTAAAACCCGACCAGTACCGAAGTTTACAGGTGAATACTTCCGGAGAGCTTCAAGGGGTGGGACTGCAAATTGCCCTTGATGCCGAGACGGGCGAGTTGCAAGTGGTGGCACCGATTGACGGTTCGCCTGCTGCGAAGGCGGGAATCCGATCGCGCGATCGCATCCTGGAAATTGATGGCATCCAGAGTGCCCAACTGACCCTCGATGAAGCCGCCGCGAGGATGCGGGGCGCTGCGGGCACAGAGGTAAGGCTCCTGATGCAACGGGAGACAAAAACGCCTGAAGAAATTACGCTAGTGCGATCGCGAATTGCCCTCAACCCCGTTTATGCAGTCTTAGATTCCAGCAGTTCTCGCCTCCCGGTGGGTTACATTCGCCTGAGTCAGTTTAGTGCCAATGCCCCAACTGAGCTGGCGAATGCCGTCACCAAGTTGGAGAAACAAGGTGCACAAGCTTATCTGCTCGATTTGAGAAATAATCCAGGAGGGCTTTTGCAGGCAGGCATTGAGATTGCTCGGATGTGGTTGGATGAAGGCACGATTGTCTATACGGTCAACCGACAAGGCATTCTGGGCAGTTTTGAGGCGTCTGCACCAGCTCTTACCCACGCTCCTCTCGTTGTTTTAGTGAATCAGGGAAGCGCCAGTGCGAGCGAGATTCTGGCTGGGGCACTTCAAGACAATGGTCGCGCTCAATTGGTAGGCGCTCGAACTTTTGGCAAAGGCTTAATTCAATCTTTGTTTGACCTCTCAGATGGGTCAGGATTGGCGGTGACGGTTGCCAAGTACGAAACGCCAAACCATCACGATATTAACAAGCTAGGCATTACGCCAGATCGGGAAGTGCCTCTGGAGCCAATTACGCTTGACCAGGTGGGTACGGAAGCAGACCAGCAATACAAAACGGCGTTGGAGGTGTTAACCGCTAATGCGGTCGTTGCGGATGCGGCTTGATTCAGGAGTTAGGACTGAGGACTGAGGGCTGAGGAGTTAGGACTGAGGAGTTAGGGCTGAGGAGTTAGGGCTGAGGGCTGAGGAGTTAGGAGTTAGGACTGAGGAGTTAGGAGTTAGGACTGAGGAACTGAAGAGGCACAGGTGCTTCAGGGGCAGATGGATTGAGAGAATTCTTGCTTAGTGCTTAGTCCGTGCTTGGCACCGAACACAACGACTATAAACATTAACGGATATCGCCTAACGGCTGATAATAACAGCCTTCAGTTTTTTTATTTCTGTTGTGAGTAATACCAAAATCGCAAAAAAAGAAAATCTAGATAAAACTTAATAGTGCATTTACCGAAGCGAGTGCAGTAAGTTTGATTCCACAATGAAAGAGCAGTGTAAATTGGGAATCAAGCAATGCTCGGCTTGAGTGGAAATAGATTCTAGAAAAATCTGAGGCTGAGTGGGTTTTAACTGCGATCGCACGGGCCCATGCGATTGCTTAATTTTTAAGGCACGCCTACCACTGGTGAGAGTTTTTACCCCTAAATATAGCGATCGCGCTCATGGTTTTCCTGGCAAACGATCTTAGATACTCTATCAGTCGGTCAACAGTTTTATCTGTTGCCCACTCATTGCTGAAGTTTTTAGCTTCACAACCAGATTCCAGAGTGGTACTCATCGCCGGGGGTAAGTCTGACTTTACTCCGAGCGACCTGTGCCCGGAGAGACAATCAAAAGGAGCGCGGTGCGGGTATGCATCCCCAGAAGCAGGTGCTTTGGGCTTGCCGGAGCTGCTGACCCCGCCCAACTGTTTTTTGAATCTGGCAATGGGGAAGCCATCAGCAACCCATTGCGAGAATAAATGTGAGAATCAACACAGATGGTTGCCTTGTTCGTTGAAGCTGCGGAAGTTAACTCGAACCCTTAGCTCAACTCCAGAGACTCAAAGCAAGGTGCCCTCGTTGGTAATTTTGGGACTGGGCGATCGCTTCAATGTGATGTTGCACAGCTACAAAACCACTGAGAATTCTGAACTAAACGCCAATCCTTACGAGCTGTGTTTTGGCTTCGATCCGGCGATTGTGGGCAGTATTTGCGCCGAAATTTCTCGCGGGTTGCACTTAACCCCAGAAATCTCCCCTCTTTTCGAGCGAGCCATTGCCGATTGGTTCCCTCAACCCAATCTCCCAGCTTTGCAGAGCGAATTCACATCAACGCTGGTGAGTGCTATCTTAACCAGTCAAATTAGCACTCAGACTCCAGAAAAAGCAGATACAAATGCTTGTAGCAGTGCTGGGGCGAGTTTAATCGGCAATCCTACAACCGACATTCAGATTAAAACCGCCTTGTTGAGGGAGCCGGGAATCCAGGCGCACCTTGTCCAACCCCCCATTCCCCAGGCTGTAGTGCCGAGTTGGCAACAGCCAGAAAAGTTACTCCAAGAACTGCTACGAATTAGCTGGTCAAGCCAGGGAGCGCAGGTAATTTTGCAGCGTTCGGCGGTGTTGATTCAAGAGACTTTTGGGGTTAGTCGGTGTTTAATTGCGTTCTATAGCGCCAAAGATGAGCGTACCTTGTGGAGTGCGATCGCCCACGATTCATCTATCCCCCTTTCGGCTCGGCAAACTCACGATCCTGAATGGGCAAACATCGAACAGTGCCTTCTCAAACATCATCAGGGCAATCCTTGGGCAACTGAGCGAAACATTGGCTCAACGGCTGCCGAATCTATCTTTTTGACCTGGTTGCATACACACCCGCAGAAAATCGAGCCGCGAGAGATGGCATCTCTACACGGTGCGTCTGGACTGGTTGGTTTGCTACTGCTTGAGCAATGGGATGAGAAGCGGGAGTGGCAACCGGGAGAGCGGCAATTACTGCATCTGGCGCTGCAATTGGTAGAGCGAGGACACAACCTGGCGACGCTTTACCAGCAAGCGGAGGAACGAATTACTCATGCGGCGCTATTAAATCGGCTGGTTGCCCAAATCCGGGCTTCTTTAGAACTGTCCCATATCTTTGAAACGGTGACGCTGGAACTGGGTCATCTTTTGGTGGCAGATCGATGTTTGATTTTTCAGTATTTAGAGGAACAGCAGTGTTGGAAGCCGCTGACTGAATATCGCGCTCATGCTGATATCCTCACAGCCATGAACTTGATCGTTCCCGATCAAAAAAACTGTTGTTCCAGAACGCTGCGAAATCTACAGGTTGTCCAGGTGAGCGATACGCGCTTAGTGGATGACCCGATGAATCGCTCTTTGGCGGCAAAATATCCGGGCGCTTGGTTAATGGTGCCAATTCACCGACAGCAAAAGATTTGGGGCTGCTTAACCTTCGCTCAGGATCAATTTCCCCGTTACTGGCACGAGTCGGAGTTAAGATTTATCACGACCGTTGCCGACCAACTAGCGATCGCTATCTACCAAGCAACCCTTTACCAACAAATTCAGGCGCAAAACCAAACCCTAGAAGCCTTGGTACGAGAACGCACCGCTGAGCTGGAAAGTTTCTTTGATGCTCACCCAGACTACATTTTTGTGGTCGAGCGCGAGAATCTGCGTCTGCGCTTTTGCAATCATGCTTTTGCTCAAAGGATGGGGTTTGACAACCGATATGCCGTTCAGGATCGGTCGATTCTAGAATGCTTCCCGCCTCTGATTGCTAAGTCGTTTGCCAAACAAAATTTGCGGGTTTTTGAATCGGGAGAAACGCTACACGAACAGGAAACCCTAGTTTTCCCAGATGGGATTCACCACTTCGACACTTCCAGAGTGCCGTTGAAGCACTCTAATGGTGAGGTTTATGCTTGCTTGGGGACTTTCCGTGAAATTACGGAGCTAGTGGAGACGAAGCAGGCGCTATCTCTGAGAACCGAGCAGTTGCAAGATGCCTTGACTGCTGCGAATGCAGCTTCTCAGGCGAAAACTGAGTTTCTAGCAACCATGAGTCATGAATTGCGGACACCGCTCACATCTGTGATTGGGATGTCCTCCGCTTTAATGCAACCGTATTTTGGCGAACTGAGCGGAAAACAGAAAGAATATCTCAAGATTATTCACAATAGCGGACAGCACCTGTTGCAGCTGATTAACGATATTCTCGATTTATCTAAGATTGAATCCGGTAAGGCGTCTTTAACCCTCAGTCAGTTTTCTCTGCGTCAGGTAGGGATTGAAAGTTTGGAACTGCTGCAAGAAAAGGCTCAAGTCCAACAGGTGAAGCTAACAGGGGATTTCGCTGAGTTGCCTCCCGCCGATGAATTTTGGGGGGATGAACGGCGCGTGCGGCAAATCTTGCTGAATCTACTCTCGAATGCGGTAAAGTTCACACCACCAGGGGGTGAGGTATGGCTGCGGATGCAGTGTGAAAGTAACCAGGCGATGATTGAGGTGGCAGACACGGGAATTGGGATTCCGATGGAGAAACAGCATCTTTTGTTTGAGGCGTTTCAACAAATTGATAGCTCTCTGCATCGGCAGCACGAAGGGACTGGGTTGGGATTGGCTTTAACTCGCCAGTTGGTGGAGATGCATGGCGGCACGATTAGCTTCCATTCAGAGGTAGATGCGGGAACGGTATTCGTGGTTTATCTTCTAGCCCAAAATCCAAAGTGAAGGGGTGAGAGAGAATCGGTCGCAAAGAATCAATAAAATCTAGCGACATCTAGCGACTCCCGACTTTCTTTTCGGCAAACCTTCAAAACAATCGGTCGGGATATCCCCTGGGTTTTCTACAATGGAATGGGGTGTTCCATCCGATGTGTCCCGATTGGGTGGAGATGCACAAATGGTGTTAAGGATGGTGTCAAGGATAGCCCGTTAAAGTTTTACGTGCTGGATGCGGCTGTTCCTTCGAGGGGTTATAAGTCGGGATGGTGGCGCTGTATTCTGGAGAATCTGCTTGCACTTTGCTCTTTTAAGCAATTGGCTGGCACGTTAATTGCCAATCTGGAATGGCTAATTGCTAGCCAGTTAATTCTCCTGTAGACCAATTCAGATTTAGATCATGGAACTCTGGTTGCTCCTACTGTTACTAGGACTGTTTACTTACTTCATCGTGAAGCGCAGTGTTGCCAGCATCACCCGAACCCCAATCTGGCTTTTGTGGATGGTGATGATGACACCGGCATTCATTTGGAGTGCCTGGATTTTGGTCTACGGTGAAGATAAGCGAATGCCGCCAGCTTTGGAGATTGCCCCGTTTATCATTTGCCCGATATTGTACTGGCTGCTGATTCAGTGGGGGCGTCGAGATTTTACCCCGCCGCCAAAACCGCAAGAAATGGTGGCGGAACAAGCTCAGAATCCATCTGAGGTACAGCCTGTTTCTGCTAGCGACGCAGGAAGTACTGTCCGTCCGATTGATAAAACGGAAGAAACGAATCTTCGCAATTGCTTTCCCTGGTCTATCTATTACCTCCAGAACATCGATTACCGACCCCAAGCGGTAATTTGTCGCGGCAAGTTGCGAACGAATCCGGAGGTGGCGTACCAGACAATTCGGGAGAATATTGAGAAATTATTTGGCGATCGCTTCTTTGTTGTCTTTCAAGAAGGTTTGAATGGGAGTCCGTTCTTCGCACTGGTTCCCAATCCCCAAGCTCACTCGCAGGCACAGCAGCAAACCGAACCTTTAAAACGACCGGCTTTAGCCTTAGGGCTGCTGCTTGTAACTTTGTTTACCACTACTTTAGTTGGGGTGGAAATTTCAGAAGTTTCTAACGCCGCACTGCAATCTAACCCAGCTTTGCTGTTAAAAGGACTGCCCTATGCTTTGGCATTGGTGGCTATCTTAGGCATCCACGAACTCGGTCATTACCTGAGTGCCCAATATTACAAAATTCGCACCACGCTGCCTTACTTTATCCCCGTTCCTTTTTTCTTGGGCACATTTGGAGCGTTCATTGGGCGGCGATCGCCCGTACCCAGTCGCAAAGCGTTATTCGATTTGGGCATTGCTAGTTCCGTCGCTGGTTTTTTGGTGACGTTACCGCTATTGTTTTGGGGATTAGCCCACTCGGATGTGGTTGCTGTGTCGGAGCAGTCGAGTATCTTAAACTTCACTTCTTTGAATCCCCGGTTTTCCCTGTTATTAACTTTGCTAAGTAAATGGGCTCTGGGATCTGAACTGACAGCAAACATGGCAATCAAGCTTCACCCAGTGGGAGTGGCGGCTTATATCGGTTTTATCTGGACAGCGTTTAAGTTGATGCCGGTAGGACATCTGGATGGCGGTCACATTGTCCATGCCATGTTTGGACAACGAAATGGGGCGATGATTGGTCAAATTAGCAGACTGTTGATGCTGGGATTGTCTTTAGTTCAGCCAGATTTGTTTATTTGGGCAATATTCTTATTCTTGATGCCAGTTTCTGATGAACCGGCGCTGAATGATGTGAGCGAACTTGACAACAAGCGCGATCTCTGGGGATTGTTAGTTTTGGCGCTTTTAGTGAGCATTCTATTGCCAGTGCCAGGAAATCTCGCGCAGTTGTTGAAGGTTTGATTCAAATAATTGAGTAAACGGTAATTGGTAATTGGTAAAAATTTTTAAGGGAGACGCGATGAATCGTGTCTGAGTTATGAGTTGTGAATTCAAGAATTTTCTTGTAACTCATCACTCTCATTAGCCATTAGCAAAGGAATAAGAACAATGGAAAAACAGCCGATTCAGGTGATAGGTGGTGGTTTAGCGGGGACGGAAGCGGCGTGGCAAATTGCGAATGCGGGTGTGCCAGTGGTGCTGCACGAAATGCGACCGTTACGGTTTAGCCCCGCCCATCACTCCGAACACCTGGCAGAATTGGTGTGCAGTAATTCCTTTGGGGCAATGTCGAGCGATCGCGCAGCCGGTCTTTTGCATGAAGAATTACGTCGTCTTGGCTCAATGATTATTAGTAAAGCCGACGAACACGCGGTTCCCGCTGGGGGTGCCTTGGCGGTGGATAGGGGCGTATTTAGCCGCGAATTGACAGAAATCCTCGCGAATCATCCCCTGATTGAGTTACGACGCGGTGAATTGCGCCAAATCCCCACAGAAGGCATTGTCGTCCTCACCAGTGGCCCGCTAACCAGTCCCGATCTGGCTGAAGATTTGCAGCAGTTCACGGGCATGGAATACATGAGCTTTTTCGATGCCGCCAGCCCGATTGTGGTGGGAGAATCGATTAACCGGGATGTGGCTTTCTTGGCTTCTCGTTACGACAAGGGAGACGCGGCTTATCTCAATTGCCCGATGAATCGGGAGCAATATCTCCACTTTAGGCAGGAACTTTGTAAGGCTGAACAAACGGAACTGAAAGACTTTGAGCGGGAAACGGCTAAGTTTTTTGAAGCTTGTCTGCCGATTGAAGAACTGGCGCAGCGGGGGGAAGATACGATGCGTTATGGCCCGTTGAAGCCGGTGGGACTGTTTGATGCCCGTAAAGGCGATTTCCGCGCTCCAGAAAATCAGTCGCAACGTCCTTATGCGGTGGTGCAGTTGCGTCAAGAAGATAAGGTGGGGCAGTTGTGGAATCTGGTAGGATTTCAGACGAATTTGCGCTGGGGCGAACAAAAGAGAGTGTTTCAGCTGATTCCAGGGTTGGAAAATGCTGAGTTTGTGCGGCTGGGCGTGATGCACCGCAACACGTTTATTAATGCGCCCCAACTGTTAAAACCTTCTTTGCAATTCCACAAACGCGCCACGTTGCTTGCGGCGGGACAGTTGGTGGGGACTGAGGGCTATACGGCAGCGGCGGCGGGTGGCTGGCTGGCAGGGACGAATGCGGCGCGGCTGGCTTTAGGCAAAGATCCGCTAACGCTACCAGGAACGACGATGATGGGGGCGTTGTTTGAATTTATTAGTTCGGCGTCATCAAAGCATTTTCAACCAATGCCGCCTAATTTCGGAATTTTGCCGGAACTGCCGACTCGGATTCGCAATAAGCAGGAGCGATATGGAGTTTATCGCGATCGCTCTTTTGCCGATTTAGCGAGTTGGAAAGCTGCGGCTAAATTGCTCGTTCCCAAGCTGAGCTTGGAACGAGAAGCAACAAGCGCTTCCATTGAATAAGGAACGGGGATTTAATTAACCTCCCATTTTGCATAGGGAGATGGCGCTGCCATCCCCTACAGAATGGGAATGAGTGTAAGTGATTTGATCCACCTTCCTCAGTAGCATTAAGATCCCATGAGTCCGAAATAATAACTTGCAGCAACCACGAGAATTGTTAATACTCCGATTGTCGTGCTGATAAGAAATTGCTTAGAGGTTTTTTGATTAAGCTCCTGTTTACTTTCACCTTGCTCAGTGGTAGCCCCACGATTGGTTGCTTCGTTAGTTTTCATGGTTGTTAATGGTTTATGGTTATTTAGTACCCAGTTTGCTACAACTGCCAGAAACTTCATCTAACTTAAGAATTATCAAATAAATGTATACAGCGATACTTAATAGCTTTATACTCAGTTGTCTAACAAGCAGAACTGGTTGCTTATGAATTGAATTTAACAATCTTTTGCTAAGGCTTTTTTAGGCTTTAAATTACCTAAAGCAGCTTGTACAAATGATTTTGTGATAGTATATTTTTATAATGAAAATCTGTGCGTTCAGGTAAATTGTTTCTCAATTAGCCGTACTGCCTCTACAGCACCATTAGGATAATCCGCAGGGCGATTGGATACCTGATTTTGCAGCATTGCCACAGTCGCGATCGCGTCCTCAATCTCTTCAACACAGTAGGCGCATCGTAAAGCCCTAACTTTTTGACGGTCATATAGTCGCTTAAAGGCAAAAGCGACTAACGGGACGCCCACCGCAGCACATTCATAAACCGTGTTATAACCAGCGCCGCCGACAACGACATCAGCCGCTAGGAGGCATTCGATTCCTGGCGAGTGAGACACCCACAACTGCGGCGGACATCCATCTGGACAGACAGGTGCTAAGACACGCACCGCTGCGTCTGGAAACGCTGCATTCAGGTGAGTTGATAACTTACCAAAGAAAGATAATTCGGAAGCTTGTCCGGCGGCACAGACAAGGATAATCTTTTTTCTAACTCCCGCCGGTGGGGTTTGTTGAATAAAAGCGAAGCAACTTCTGCCCCCCTTCTTCTTGAAGGGGCGTTGGCGTAGCCGCAAATTAGATCCGCTTGGGCGATCGCAATCCAGACCAAGTGCATTCAGGCCCAGTAGCGATCGCGCCTTCATTCTATTCGGCAGTTCCTCAGCATTGCGAATTAGCCAGGGACTGGTGTAATGGACAATTGGTAAATCTGCTAGCGGTGAATCTTCTCCTTCTCCCGGCACAATAACCGCATCGAAGTTTTCTTTAACAAAAGAGCGCAACGCGAAGCGGTGAATATAAACTGGGCTGATATCGCGGTGAATTAAAATTCGGGGGATGTGTTTTAACTGGGGCAAAATATCTGCCAATTCACCACCCAAACCGCGAGGAAAAGTATCAACAATTAAACAGTCGTACCGGGTGTTTAATAAAACATCCCGTACTTGTTCGCAAGTCGCCGCAAAACCAACGTTAGGTGCAATGATTTGCACATCGCAACCCTCACCGCCCAAGTAAGTTGCATAAGGGGTATTCGTAAGAATTTTGACGTGATGGTAACGGGTAGCCATTCGTCCGAGAGATAAGCTACGGGTAAGATGTCCCCAACCGCCTCCCAAAGCATAAATTAACCAAATTGACATTTTTGGAGTTTTCAACGCAAAGAACACAAGGGTAAACGCAAAGGTACGTTAAGGAATCGTTTTTTCTTGGTGTGCCTCTGCGTTATCTTGGGCGTCCCTCTGCGTTAAAAATTTAACTTGCCCCCATATCCATCTCAAAATCGGCATCCATTTCCCCTTCTAGACTCATATTGTCTGCTTCGGTGAAATCGACATTGCCAGTTTCCGGGTCATAATCATAGCGATCGCGGTTGTCATAGTAGTTGCTGCCCCAATAACCGCGATTGTAGTTACCATATCCAGAGTAATAGGAATAATCGTAGTAATAGGGGTTATTATCTGGGTAACTACAATAAGGACAGCCAATGTTCGTAGTGCGTCCGCAGCGACGTTTGAAGAGAAATCCCACCATGCGATCGCATTCTCCACTTGCAGCCATCCCCGATGAACTGGTAGCCTGACTGCTGCTGGGATTGAGTTGAATTTCGTAGGGGCCAATTTGCAAGCGATCGCCATCTATTAGCGTACTACTGGGCAACCGGACGCTGTTAATTAAGGTGCCAGTACTGCTATTTTGATCGACTACGATTAACTCGCCATTCGCTACATCAATTAGAGCATGATATTCAGCCACTTGCTCGTTGGCTAACACAATTCTAGCAACCCGATTGCCATCAATTTCTTGGGGCATTGAGGCAAATTCTCGGCCCAAGGCGACAGGCGTTTCTAACATGGGTTCTCGTCTTTCGCCGGTGGCTGGATCTATCCAACTCAGTTGAATTTGCAAGGATTATTTCCCTCCCGAACGATTAACTGCGTAAGCTAAAGCGGCTTTTTGTTCTTTGCTTAAAACGTCGAACCCGAAGCTAGCGATCGCAATTGCGCTTACCTGAGATTTTGTAGAAAAAACTGGTTTGTCGGCTGCATTGATCAGAGAAGTTTTACCATTCTTTACTTTCACCTTGTAAAGCGACTGTTTATCCGGTGACTCAACCTCAAAACCGTAATCTCGCGCTTTAATTCTGTAAATTTCTTTATCTGTCGCATCTTCTAACTTGTAATCTCCATCATTCTGTCTTCGCAAAACATACAATTCTTTTGTTTGATCTGCATCCTCAATCTTCCAATAACCCTCTTTTGTTACAACGTAGCCTAAAACTTGATCGGCAGGATTCTTGATTTTTACTTTTCCCCCATCATCAACATTAAATCGAGCTAATTCTTTGTCCTTTCCATCAAGCAATTTAGCCCCATCTACCTCTGGTTTTAGGGCAAAATCTTCCGCACCCCCCTCTTGTTTAAATTTTATCTTCTCTGTATTAGTCGTCACCGCTGACGAATTATTTTGAGCAATTGGAGATGTTTGCGGGTTAGATGTTGTAGATACTTCTGGTGCCTGCTTAACAGAATTACTACAAGAACCTAGCAGTATTACCGCTGCCAAAGCTAAGCCGGAGAAAAATGTTCTGTTCATGTTATTCATTGTTCAAGTTTTCACCAAAATCCTTTCTTTATTTAGTAACAGTTTGCATAATTAATGTTCCGGATTTTTGCAAACAAACTAAATATGTTTTTACTTTTACTTACTTTGCCTTAGATAACATCCGAGCTAAATTTAGAACTTGATACAGGCTGAGAAACATCATCGTGATAGTTTGATATAATGTTTCTTCGTTCCAAGGCATCGAAGGTGGCATTTTCACAGCTAAGTTTATTCCCTTATCCGTCACTCTCATCCGTTTTACCTTAGTCAGTTTTGGAATTTTTACTGCATTCACAGCTTCATTGTTCAGAACTTTGATTGCCCCGTACCGTCGTTGCGGATAAGTTAAATCCAGACTGATATCTAATCCCTTGGCTTTCGATTTCGTTTTGTATTTTGATTTGCCGCTTCTAGAAGTTTTCCATCCATAAGCGGTCTGATTTAGCTCAGAAGTTGTTAATACAAAACGAGTTTTATCTAAAAATTGTCCTTCCATTTTTAGCCAATCATCTTGGAAAATATCTATTTTAAATCCTGATTTCGAGGGATGGGCAACTGTTTTAATCTGCTTAGATTTTTGATGGGCTGGACTGAGATCTAAATGAACACTGACCTTAGCTTCCTTATCCATATCTCGCTCCAGCATTTCCAAAATTTTTTCCGTTAATGCATAGCGATGATTTGGTAAATTTAATCGGCTATATTTACTCCTCCTTATTCCTGCATAAATCGCTACGATCGTACATCCTAATCCAACAAACAATAATAAAACAGTTACAATATTTCCAAATAATTGAAGCCCATCTCCCATCTCTCCTACAACTATCATTAAAATGAACGCTATAACAATTGAAGTAATCGCACCAATAACACATTTGGTTGCTAAACTTCCAAACTCTGTTTGCTTTGCCTCCGAGGCTCTATCTAGGGTTGCCATTTCCCTTAAGTCTTTGACAATATCAGAAACAGCAGCCGTCACCGAATAAGTCAGAGATTTGCGAAAGGTTTCTAAATTTATTGACATTTGTAATAAAAATTCAATATCAATGAATCGGGGATTACGGAAGGTAGCGATCGCTTACCTAAAATCACACTCAAACGCTTTGATAACAGATACGTTCTCGGAAGTGGTAATTATCGTTACAAAAAGTTAGAATCTTAGGGCAAAATTGAGTCATAGTTTAGTTGATGAACGATTCTAGAATAGTTTACGTTTCTTTTGATACCGTACCAGCGCCCAAGGGAGCCGCAATTCATATTTCTGCTTTTACTCAAGCTTTGGCAGATGCTTTTGGCGACATTCAGCTAGTGACAGTTTCCCCGACAGCCTACGCAGTAAATCAGAGGGAATCACCCCATGTTATCCAATCCATGTTACCTGCGCTAGGAGATACATTAATTAATCGAGTGCTTTATTTTCGCGCGATGCTGGGCAATTGGTGGCAGAATCAGTGGTTTGAGACAGTGCATATCCGTTCTATTTATGAAGGATTTCCCATTGCTCTAAACAAAGAAAAATTATGTAAGTATTTAATTTTTGAAGTTAATGGATTGCCATCAATTGAACTAAAATATCGCTATCCAGCAGTAGCAGAAGATCGGGAATTATTACACAAATTAAAGGCACAAGAAAAAATTTGTTTAGAAGCATCAGATTTAATTTTAACGCCTAGTTCCGTAACCAGAGACTATCTCCAAATAAGAGGGGTTCCCGGCTCAAAAATCCGCGTCATTCCCAATGGAGTTGATTTAGATATATTTACTTATCGTCCTTCAAAATTTAGGGATGCCGAGTATCCAAATCTTCCCTATCAGGACAAGGAAACGCCACCCCTACAGATTGAAAATGATTCAATAAAGACTCAGCCTCGATTTCAGGTGTTATATTTTGGGACATTTTCCCCTTGGCAAGGGATTAATCTTGCTGTTGAAGCACTGGCACTTGCTGACCGGGATTTTCCTACTCAATTAACAGTCATTGGACAAGGTCGCGACTTTCAGATTTTAGCCTTAAAACGGCTAGCTTTAAAACTAGGAGTAGCAGAGTCTCTCACGATTTTAGACCCTGTATCGCAAGCGGAACTCGTCCAAAAAATTCATGCATCTGATGTAATTTTGGCTCCGTTGACGCCCAATGACCGAAATCTGGTTCAGGGTTGTTGTCCTTTAAAAATTTTGGAAGGAATGGCGACAGGTACGCCGGTAATTGCTAGCGATTTACCTGTGGTGAGAGAATTGGGTGTGGATGGGGTACATTTCCTGCTCGTCAAACCAGGTTCTGCAAAGGAAATTAAAGATGCCTTGCTGAGGTTAAAAACAGAACCGGAATTGGCAATAAACTTAGCAAGGAATGCCCGTCATCAGATTGAAAATGATTACACTTGGAAACACGCCGGTGATGCTTTGGTAGCAGCTTATGAGGAACTTGGAATTAAACGATCGATAACAGTTTGAAGCCGCTGATTTTCATGTTTTAGAGAAAATTCAGCGAGAATGCGATCGCGCCCTGCCATCCCAATCTGACGCCTAGCACTTGGAGCTAAATCCAAGCACTCCAGCACCGCCTCACCCAGTCGATGTAACTGGGAACGAGGCAGCAAAAAGCCACTTTTTCCATGCTCAATGATCTCTGGAATCCCACCCGCATCGCTGGCAATACAGCAACAACCACAGGCGATCGCTTCTAGCAGCGCATTCGGCATTCCCTCCCATACCGACGGTTGCAGATAGACATCACACAGCCGCAGATGCCCCGCTACCGCCGCAGGACTCGCTAAATGTCCGGTAATAATCACCCGCTTAGCGTCTTCTGGATGCTGAGTCGCATACAGTTGTAGTGCTGCTTCTTGAGACGCCCGCACTTCCCCGATAATTAACAAACAGGCAGGACGTTGGGCGCGGACTGTGGTTAAGGCATTCAGAAGAAACTGCTGCCCCTTCTTTTCTCGTAATTCTCCGGAAAATCCCAGTACCGCTTCATCAGGAGCGATGCCTAAAGATGCTCTCAGAAGAGATGATTCATGAGTTGCGCCGATAATGGGGGGCGAAAATACCCGCTCATTGACGCCATTTTTCAAAACCATCACATCATCCCGCTGGGCGAGTAGCTGAATCTTTCGGGCCATATCAGCACTCACCGCCGTAATCAAACCGGCATTTAACAACGTCCATTGCAGTCGCGCAAAATCCCCCGGTGGAAACATGGCTCGATCGATATCATTCCCACGGGCGCTTACCGTGCTGGGAAGGCCATTTGTCGCTGCAAACCAAGTAGCTAAGAACCCACTGGGGAAGACATAGTGCCCCCAAACAGCATCGTACCCACGGCACTGATGCAGCCAGTCGAGGACGTTAAGCGTATGAGGCATCGTCATATCCCAGTGGCGATATAGCCCCACCCGATAGACTTTGAGATGTTTGATAGTTTGGAAATTTTGACTTTCGGCGTGCCCAGTTGCCTTGCTAGCTACGTCTGAACTCCGGACTTCTCCCGGTTGCAAGTAACGACTCCACGCCACAACGTCTACTTCAATGCCCAACTGGCAGAGGGCGGCGGCGATGCGTCCGGCGCTACTCGCTAACCCGCCAATATCTGGGGGAAATCGTTCCGTGAGAAAAAGAAGACGTCTCAAGGGACTCTAAAGAATTGCTACTAGGACTGTTTAAAGTCTAAAGTCTAAAATGCGATCGCTCAGTTGTGAATCTGATTCCCTTAACGTTTTGTCTAACCTAGAGGGATTTCGTTTAATTCAGGAAAAATCTGAAAAACCCAGGATCTTATTCCCTTTCTGCGAACGAGTTATTCAGCGCTCAACGGAATGAGACAGCTAATCCCCATTGGCGGGGATTAGGGGCAGGGAGCCGCAGGCGATGGTGGCGTGAGTTTTTTAAGGACGGGGAATCACCTGACCGCTATTCCTGCTCAGTCGCCCCCCTCAATCGCTACCAGCACCACTGTAATATTGTCTCTGCCCCCTTTATCTTTAGCGGACTCGACAAGGGCGTCGGCTGCCTTTTCCAAGGAAGTAACCTTGAGGTGAGTTGCAATCAACTGATCCGAGAGTTCTTCTGTAAGTCCATCGCTACACAGCAGCAGTCTGTCGCCTGCTTGCACATCCAGCGGTTGGATCTCAATCAGACGCAGATCTTTACGACCCAGACACTGAGACAATACGTGACGCCACGGGTGCATTTTAGCTTGTTCGGAAGTCAGCTCCCCAGCTTTCATCGCCCGTGCCACCCAAGTATGATCCTCAGTGATTTGCTCTAGAGTTGCCCCTCGCATTCGATAAAGGCGAGAGTCCCCCACATGAGCGACCCAAGGCTGCTGTTGGCGAAACATCACTACAACGCCTGTCGTGCCCATATCTGAGCGTTCTGGATGATTCGCTTGATCTTGTAAAATCGCCTGATTTGCATCCAAGAAGGCTTTTTCTAATAACGCTGGGCAAGTCTCGTCGGAATGCCAATGCTCATCTAGATAGGTGTAAATAGCCTGAGTGGCGATTTGGCTTGCCTCCTGGCCTCCTGCATGTCCTCCCATGCCATCAGCAACTATAAAAAATCGCCCATCAGGGTCGATATGGTAGTCATCTTGGTTGACGGAACGAAGAAGTCCCGCATCAGAGAGGCCCGTGGAGCGACGAATCATATATTGTCTGCTGGCAACAGCAACTTTACTTTACCTGAATCAAAACATCCGATCAAATCGGTCAAGGCGCATGAGCAAGCGGATGAGGACAAACGCGATGGCAGCTGCCCCCAGAGCAACCACAACTGCTAGCCCCACATAACCCTGAACGAAGAGGATGGTGGCTGACAGAGTGAAGGCACTGATGAGCAAAGTATAGTTCGTTCCTAACTGAATACTGCTCATGCGCCGAAGAATGCGGTCGCTTTCGATAGAGCGCACTCGAATCCGCAGGTCGCCCTGCTCTAATTTCTCAATCGTATCCTCAATCCGCCGCGGCAAACTCAAAGCCGTACTGCTAACTTGAGCCGCTTGCCGTCCTAATTCATTCAAGAAGCTACTACTGGTACTATTACTGCCATTACTATCTGCCATAAGCTGCATTGCAAAGGGTCTTGCAATCTCCATAAAGTTAAATTCCGGGTCTAAGCCTTTTCCAACCCCTTCTAAAGTTGAGAAAGCTCGCATCACAAAGGTAAAAGTCGCCGGAAACCGAAAAGGTTGGTCGTAAGCAATTTCATAAAGGTCTTCACTAATCTGACTCACCGATTGGTTTTCAAACGGCTTATCCATAAAGTGATCCAGCATATACTGAATCGATCTCCGCACGGGTCCCATATCATCAACCTTTGCCAGCGCCCCCATTTCCACCAGCGAATGCATCACTCGGTCGCCATCTTTTTGGGCAATGCCAAACAGCGTTTCCATCAGTTGCTCGCGGATGTTGGCCTTGATCCGCCCCATCATGCCGAAATCATAAAAAATCAGGGCACCTTCGGGACTGACAGCGATATTGCCAGGGTGAGGGTCGGCATGAAAAAAGCCATCGTTGAGCAATTGTTGCAGGTAAGCCTTAGCACCTAGGTGAGCCAGTTCCTTTCGATCCAGCCCCGCTGCTTCCAGCGCTTCATAGTGACTAATTTTAATGCCTGGAATGTACTCAAGAGTGACAACCCGTGGCGACGTATATCGCCAGTAGACACGTGGCACTTTTACCCACTCATAGGCGCGGAAGTTGCGGCGAAACGTATCGGCGTTACTGCCTTCATTCAGGTAATCAATTTCTTCCCAAAGAATTCGGCTGCACTCCTCATAGATTCCTAGCCAGTCACGACCCCGACCCCAGTCGGGATGGTTTTGAAAGAAACGGGCAATTCCTCTAAGAATTTGCAAATCAACCGTAAACAGCTGCTTCAATGCGGGTCGTTGTACTTTGACCACGACTTCTTCGCCGCTGTGGAGCGTTGCTTTATGTACCTGTCCCAAGCTAGCCGCCGCCAGGGGAATCGGGTCAAAAGTGCGGTAAAGCTGCGAAACTTTCTTGCCGAAGTCCTTCTCAATCAGCATTTCAGCTTGTTCGTAGCTAAAAGCAGGCACCTTGTCTTGCAGCTTAGAAAGTTCATCCACATACTCCACGGGGAATAAATCGGCACGGGTGGAGAACAGCTGCCCGACTTTAATAAAAGTCGGCCCCAAGTCTAAGAACGTCTCTCGAATCCAAATGGCTTGCGCTCTGCGTCTGTGGGCTTGTTTTTCCTCTGTAATTCCGCCCGGATAGCTCCAAGATTTGTTGTAGCGCCAGAGCTTAAACATTAGGGTTAAAACAAACCCCCAAATATCTACGAAGCGCCGTTGATAGGAGTAACTTTCGCGGTTCCACCGATAAGCCTTATCCTTACGGGCTTTATCAGTGGCACGCTGGGCACTCGGCGTGCTAGCCGCGTATCGCTTCAGTTTAGGGTCATTAGGATAGGCTGACACTCGGATTCCTAAGTCTGTTTTTTCAAGTAATTGGGGCGATCACAGTTGAGGTTGTGAGTTTTGGATAACTAACAACTCACAACTGAATTCCCACTCAGCACGCGAACAGAGTGCCGCCCGCTGCGCTGACAGGATTTATAATGAGCGGCTGCGATAGTGTTGTAATTCGGAGCGAAAGCGAGCGACTTCTGCCCGAAGTTCATCAATCGTCGCTTGCAAATCTGTGGTTTGGGTGCCTTGAGGCACAATGGTGGTAGTGGTTCGTCCCCGCATCACCGTTTCAGCTTGGGCGTCAGAGCGTTCGGTCACTCGTGAGGTGAAGTGCCGCAAAGACTCTCGTTGTTCAGCATCAAATTTGCCGAGTTCGGAGAGAGCATGGGTGACGGCGTTTTCTACCTGTTCATTCAGAGCTTCTGCAACCGCTCTGCCGACAAAAAAGGCATGAACTACAGGATTAGTCATGAAAAAATCTATTTGTGCGTCCGTAACAAATTATAACTTGCTTGCTCTCAATACTTCCTACAGCCTAGGTTACAGCTTAGGCTTTGGCAGTGTATCTGGAGAAGGGGGTGCGGGTGCGACAACAGCAGCCGGGGGTGATAGCAGGTTGGCGCTGGAGGCCGGAGCAGGGGTGTCTGAGATAGGCCAGTCGTCGCGGGGGGGAAAGGATTGCTCGGTGTGCAGGATAGTAGACCCTGGCCCCATTGCTCCGTTCAAGCGAACTGCCAAGCCGAATCCGGCACCCGTACAGGTAGCGATCGCCGCTGTCATCATCAGCCCTCTAGCGAGTGTCAGTTTGGGAAACTTTAAGTTTTGTACGCGAGGAATGCCCGGTGACGAGCCAAGCTTTGTAGAGACGCGATTCATCGCCTCTGGAGTCTTAAAATTTTTTAACGAAAAAGTTTTTAGCTTGGCGAGGGCAATCGGGAAGTTTGCCCGTATCGCTGTTTTGAGTTTTTTCGGGGCAGCACTCACTTTGGCTAGTCGAGTTTTGTAAGGGCGGGTTTTGCCCGGTCGCTTCACATCCTGGCTAAGATTCCAGTTCACTCCGCTAGCAAGCGATATCTTCGGTTTCGTGTTGCTGGCTGGTTGCGGCTTTTGGGGGGCAGGCTGAGATTTGGGGATTACAGGGCGACGAGCCGTTTGGGTCGCGCGGGGAGCCTGTGGAGCCTTGCTAGCTGGCAACAGGGAGAGCCAATCTTCTACTTTTTGGGGACGCTTCTCGGCTTTGATTTCTAAGCCACACAAAATGGCAGCGATCGCAGTCGGGCTGAGTTTGGGTTGAATTTCCCGTAAATTTGGCAGAGGGATGCGATCGCGTAGCGGTGCTGGAACCGGCGGTTGACCCGTCAGCAAGCAATACAAACTTGCTGCTAAAGCATAGACATCTGTCGCTGGGGTGAGTTTTGCCTGGGAAAAATATTGTTCGATTGGCGCATATCCGGGATTTAGTAAACTGGCTTGGGTTTGCGTCACTCCCGGCGTCAATTCATCACAAAAACCAACGTCAATCAGCACGACATCATCAGTTCCTTGACGCCGGATGATGTTTTGGGGTTTGACATCTCGGTGCAGTAACCCTGCCTTGTGAATCACCGTTAAGGCACTGCCAATTTGATGAATATAGCCAAGGGCTTGGGCTTCTGGCAAAATCTGACCCGCTGGCAGCGATTCAGCTAGGGTCTGCCCCGGTAGGAACTCCATGACGATGAAACATCGCCGAAATTCCTCAAACAAGTCGAGAACCCGAACCAGGTGAGGATGCTTGCAGCGAGCGAGGCGACGTGCCTGGGTGAGAAATTGCTGCCCAAACCGCTCAAAATCGGGATGAGTCCTCAGACTGTCGTTGAGGGTTTTGACGACGACCGCTTTCCCCGATTGAGTATGAGTCGCCCGGTAGGTGATCCCAAAGATACCTTGACCCAGTGGGGCGTCGAGGACGTATTTGCCGTTCTTCAGGACTGCTCCAGCCGTTAAGTTCATTAAAGATTTGTTACAGTTTTCCCAACTATGCTACCGTCTTGGTACGAATTTTGAGTCTCAGGAGGGAGGGAAGCGGCGGTTGATTACCGGGCTTGCTTAGGGCGGGTGTTTCCGCTCCTGGATTTGACTCTTAGCCGCTTCAAAGTGGATAATACTCTGCCAAAAATTTTTCAGCATCAGCGCGATCGCGGATTTCTCCATCCAGCGTTGCTGCCAACAGACGATCTAACATGGGTTTAAATTCACGCCCCGGTTTGTAGCCGAGGGCTTTCAAATCATTGCCGTTTAATATCGGTTGAATATTCGCCCAGATAGTGAGATATCGCCAAATTAGCCGCCGAATCAGACGCGAATTTTTGACAGCAATCAAAATCAACGTAGGCAATTCGTACCGTCTCAGCAACACGACAATTTGACTCGGTCGGTGACATTCGGGCAAAAATTTCACCACATCCGCTCGATCCCGATCGAGTTGCTCTAATCGTTCGATACTATCTGTCGGTAATTGAAGATTGATTGCCACTTTCGCGCGATATTCGCCAGCGAGGTAGGCAATTAAAATTTCTAGACGCATCTGCCAATGATCGAGGGTTTTCTGGGGATCAAATCGGCGCAGACACCGATCTAGTAAACGCACCTGCTTCCATAATGGCTCATCTAACTCTAGCGTGGGATGGAGGCACCGCAACGCCCCCAGATCGGCAAGTAACTGCAACGCGGGTTTCCAGTAGGGCGCTTGTAGGATATATTTGAGTTCTGCTTTCAGCCGTGTTTGCAGCGCCGGAGCTTTGCTATTTTCAGAGAGCGATCGCTCGTAAATTCCACTCTCTAGCGCATAGCGGATATATCCTTCCGTCTGTGGCTCAATCTGAAATCCCAGGCGCACTGCAAACCGCACGGCGCGATAAATGCGCGTCGGATCTTCGATAAAGCTATTGGCATGGAGGACGCGGATTTGGCGCGATCGCAAATCTAGCATTCCGCCAAAGAAATCTAATAATTCACCCGCGCGGGGTGGCGTCAGTCGCATCGCCAAGGCGTTAATAGTGAAATCTCGCCGATATAAATCTTGGCGAATTGAACTTGCTTCAACTTCTGGGTTCGCCGCTGGGTAAGGGTAAAACTCGGTTCGAGCTGTCGCAATATCTACCCAAAGAGAGTCTAAAACTGGGTCATTGTGCCACAGTAGCGCGGCTGTTTGAAATTGACCGTGGACTTCTAGACGGGCATTTGGATAGGTTTGTTGAAGTGCTTTCGCCAGTTCTACTCCAGCACCGACATCCGCCGAACGGTGAAAGCCATCTACTACCAAGTCAATATCTGAAAGCATCAAGGTTTCATGGGGATTGGCGAGCAGTAAATCCCGTACCCCTCCGCCAACCAGATAGAGATGCCAGCCGCGTTGTTCTGCCTGCTGGGAGGCTCTGGTGAGAAATTCCCACAAGGGAGGAGCAAGGCGATCGCGCAAAATATCGGTCAGGGGTTGATGAGTATTCGGAATTGATAATCGGGAATTGGGAAGGGGATTTTTTCTCTCGTCATCTGTAACATATCCTCCATTCCCTCTTCCCTGATGCAACTGCCGTAAGACATCGGTGCGCGTCACCATTCCGACAAGTTGCCCATCTTGCAATACTGGCAACCGCCCGATATCGTAAGTCACCATAATCGATTCAATCTCTGGCAAGGACGTATCCGGGGTAATCGTCTTCAGATTGTTAGCCATGTAGCCTTTTACCGGCGCATGACTAAAGCCATGATGCAATGCCAGATCGATATCCCGCCGGGAAACAATCCCCACCAGTTGGTCTTCGGAATTCACGACCGAAAGACCAGAATGCCCATAACGTAATAAAATTCTCTGGGCTTGCTCAATGGTCGTGTCCGGGCGAATTGTTCGCACTGGCGATGACATCAATTCCCGAGCTGTCAGCGGCTGGGGAATTTGATGTTTTAGCTGACTGACGAGCTGCTCCAGGGTTGCCTGGGAATCGACGCCGCGAAGTGTCACCGACGCCGCCTGGGAATGCCCCCCGCCACCCAGCGGTTGAAATAATTCATTGAGATTGGTGCCTTCAATACGCGATCGCCCAATGACCGTAAATCGCTCTTCACCTCCATCCCCCACTGGATACGCCGTAGCGAGTAGCAAAGCATCGCTTTCGCCCAGATCCAGAAGTCGAGTCGCAAGCGTTGACAAGCCGGGAACGTAGTCAGAGGTTTTGAGCAGCACCCAAGAAACGGTATAGCCGCACGTTGTCGCTCTTTGCAAGTTGTCCAGGGCTTCCGTCAACAGTTCCTGCAATTGAGGCGATAAACCCGGCTCAACATAATCGGCAATTAAGCGCAAGCTTGCCCCCTGTTCCATTAACCAAGCCAACGCGATCGCATCTCTTGCCGTCGCCCCTTCATAAGTTAACGATCCTGTATCCACATGGATTCCCAACGCCATCACGGTTGCCTCAGAAGGTGTCAACTGGATGCCTTCTTGCTGGAGTTGCTCGGCAATCAGAGTAGTGGTTGCACCGACAGGCTCAACTTGGGTGCGGGTAGCGGGGATATCTCCGTCCCCATCTGGGTGATGGTCGTAGACGACAACTTCCCATAAATCCGGTAAATCCAGCCATTCAGACGCCTTTCCCACGCGATCGCGTTTTTGAGTATCCACAACGGCAATCGACCGAATCTGCTCTGGGTTCACAGCGCGACGCTCAATCAGCGCATACTCATCTCGGTGCAACGCCAAAAAATCCCGCACTGCTGGATGGCAACCGCCGGTCAGCACAACCCTAGATCCTGGCTGGAGACGGGTTAGCCCCACCGCCGCTCCCAAGGTGTCAAAGTCTGCTGTTGTATGGCACAAAATCACATTCATCATCATGAGTCCTTAGTCATTAGTCCTTTGCCCATGACCCATAACCAATGACCCATGACGAATGACCAATGAGTGTCGATTTTTGATACGGTACTACTGTATAGAATTGCGGCTGAACTATTTCTATCCAGCCCATTGCTGTCTTGGGAGAAGAGAAAATGACAATTTTATTTCAGTTGGTACTAGGTGCTTTAGTCTTTTTATCATTCGTCATGGTCATTGGGGTTCCAGTTGCCTATGCCACTCCTCAGAACTGGGATCAGTCTAAGCGCCTCCTTCTTTTAGGATCTGGAGTTTGGATTGCTCTGGTATTTCTGACAGGTGCCCTAAGCTATTTGGTAGTTTAAGGATAGTCAGAGTCAGTCATCGGTCAGGGTTCGATGGTCATCAGTCCACTGCACCCGACTCAGGACTAAAGACAAATGACTGATGACTCAAAACAACTGACAAAAAGCTTCTTATATCTAAAATCATGGCAGTTTTCGAGGGAACGTTTACTCAGACTCAACCCCTACGGTTTGCGATCGTCATCGGTCGCTTCAACGATTTGGTGACGACTAAACTATTGGAGGGGTGTCAAGATTGTCTGAAACGCCACGGCATCGATGTCAATCCTCAAGGCACTCAAGTGGACTATGCTTGGGTTCCTGGGAGTTTTGAGGTGCCTTTGGTGGCTCACCAGTTGGCACTCACGCGCCGATATGATGCTGTAATTTGCCTGGGTGCAGTCATTCGGGGTCAAACTCCCCATTTTGATTATGTCTCCTCGGAAGTCTCCAAGGGGATTGCCAATGCTGGGTTTCAAACGGGTGTGCCGATAATTTTTGGCATTCTTACGGTAGATACAATGCAACAAGCCTTGGAAAGAGCTGGCATCAAAAGTAACCACGGCTGGGAATATGCGATGAATGCCCTAGAGATGGCAAGCTTAATGCAGCAGCTCAAAGGGAATGTAGGTGGCGCATCCTACGGTAATAATGCGGTTCATACAGTAACAACTCAAGCACTGCCAGTTTCGCCGAACCTGGCGATTTCTCCAGAGTCAGCAGTTGAACGCAACGCATCTGATTCTCTTTGATCGTTGCACTGTGAGTCGGGTGCGCTGAGAGCTGGGGCGGGGTTTTCCCGCCCAGAGCTGCGAATTTAGGCCGCGAATTTAGAAAGATTGATCTCTCGTCTTTCATGCCAACCCTTCGGGAAGGGCAAAGCCGAACATCCTTCATTTTTGCCCTAGCACTTCTCGTCCTAGGTAAGGTTGCAGCGCTTCGGGTATCTTGATGGTGCCATCTGGTTGTTGATAGTTCTCCAGAATCGCTGCCATTGTGCGCCCGATTGCTAATCCGGAACCATTCAACGTGTGGACAAACTGGGTTCCTTTTTTTCCAGCTTCTTTGAAACGAATGCTGCCGCGTCGAGCCTGAAAATCCATGAAGTTAGAGCAGCTAGAAATCTCGCGGTATTTCTTAGCAGACGGCAGCCATACCTCTAGGTCATAGCACTTTGCTGCCCCAAACCCTAAATCCCCAGTGCATAACTCAAGGACGCGATAAGGCAGCTTCAATGCCTGCAAAATTGCCTCGGCATTTTGTACCAACGATTCATGTTCTGCGGCTGAGTTATTGGGATGGACAAGTTTTACCAACTCGACTTTATTAAACTGGTGCAGTCGAATTAGCCCCCGCGTGTCTCGTCCGTAGCTACCTGCTTCCCGGCGAAAACAGGGAGTATAGGCACAGTGATAGATAGGCAGCTGCGACGCCTCTAAGATTTCGTCTCGATAGAGATTCGTCACCGGCACTTCAGCAGTGGGAGCTAGCCACAAGTCATCTTGAGCGCATTTAAAGCTTTCGTCGGCAAATTTGGGCAGCTGACTTGTGGCGGTAAGCGATTCGCTGTTGATCAGAAAGGGGGGAATGACTTCTACATATCCAGCCGCGATTTGCCGGTCGAGCATGAAGCTAATTAAAGCTCTTTCTAAGGCAGCACCAGCACCAATTAGTGTGACAAAACGACTTTGTGCAACTTTCGCAGAGCGCTCAAAGTTGAGAATTCCTAGTTGTTCGCCGATTTCCCAGTGGGGAAGAACTTCGGAATTTTTAGGTAAGTATTCATCCCCCCAACGGCGGACTTCTACATTCTCTTCTTCAGTTTTACCAATCGGTGTGGACTCACTGGGTAAGTTAGGAAACGATAACAAGAGCGCTTCTAACTCGGCTTTCAGGGTTCTTTCCTGGGGTTCAAGTTCGGCAATCTGGTTTTTGATTTGGTTGCCTTCTTCCCGCAATGCTTGGATTTCTGAGCCGTTGGGATCGCTACCCGATTTAATTTTTTGACCAACTAATTTGCCGATTTCGTTCCCACGAGCTTGGAGCTGACTTCGCTTTGCTTCTAGTTCTCGTTGCTGCTGGTCGCGCTGCAAAATCGGCTGTATGTCATATTGCCCGCTCCCGCGACGATTCAGGCGCTCTTGTACACCTTCTGAATTTTCCCGTATCTGCTTGAGGTCTAGCACAGATTTTTTCCAGCTTTTTTTGCCAATTAATCAGGATACACTGCGATCGCGCGATCGCGATGATACAGCCGAGAGTCTGTATGCGCTCTCAGCCTTCTTTACTTGCTGATGCCGCAATTCGACCCTTTGCCTCCATTACTGTCGGTTGATGCGACTATACAACCACAAGGAAACAACAATCCCGGCAAAATGAGCGGTAATTGTATGTGTATTCGCCAGCACCACAAAAATATCTAAAGGTTGAATCAACCGATTAATAAATTGGGGATCGTAGATGGCTACCCCACCTTGAGCCTGAGCCAGCGACTTTGCCAGCAGAGTGCCGGTAATCGCTTCTGCGCCCAGAACTGCCAATAATAAGCCCCCTAAACTAACGAGTAATCCAAACCTTAAAACTTTAATCGTATCTGCCTTTTTCGGGCGGAGGTTGGGATTAGGATCTTTTAGCTGTATGCCCAAACGGGTGTAACGCCAAGCTTGATAAACACTGAAATACAGCACTAAAAGACCGCAAACTGCAAAAAAGATACTGCCACCTGTCCCTGGGCTAGCAGCGGCAGCGCCACTGGCACGCGGCTGGGCGGCGGGGATGGCAAACAAGAAAATTATGCTCGAAACAACGGCTAGGACTAACTGAACCCAGAAGCCAGCCCAGCCAGCGATCCGAAAAGAGCCAGCGATTCGCTGTAGAGCTGAAGGAACGGGAGATGAATCGAACTGTTCTCGCATAAATTGATTTTAAATCGGTTTAATTCCGGATTTATCTATAAACAGAGCGTTTTGTTGAACAAGTAATGCAATCCCAAATTTATACGGTAATCTTCCTAACCACCAGTTTGAGGCAATGGGGCAGCAAAATTCAAAGATGTTTAACCTCTGGAGAACTTTTAACCCAATGGAGCCGTCTTTCTTTCGAGAGCAGGCTTCTAATTTACTTGGCTTTGATGACGGCCTGCCATTTCCAGAGCAGCCCTCTCGAAGTGGAAGCAGCATGATGAAATTCCTGCAACCAAATCTCAGGAAGCATTTACTCTCCGTCGCTTATGCAGTTGCTTTGGTAGGTAGTTTGGCAGCCTATCAAAGGACGGTGATACCGAAACCGCTTTCGGTAGCGCAAAAACATTGGGCAGCGATCGCTACGGAAAACCCGGAGCGAACAGTCACGCAATACAGTGACAATGCCATTTTAATGCGCTCCTATGGTGTTCTGGACGAAGTCTATCAGGGGAAATCCATCTACCCAGCCTGGGAAGAATTCTTCTCAAAGTACAAAATCCAAGATTTCCAGGTTGTTAAACAACAGCAACGCGATCGCGCTGTCGAAGCAGTCATCACGATCTATGCCAAGTCCAAGCACGGAACCCCTGTTGTTTTGTCGCTTTCCTACCAGGTGCAATTTGATAAGGATGGCAAAATCATCCGTGAAGTCTGGCAGGCCAACCCAGAATTGAGTGTCTAAAATTGATGGTATCGTTCTGTCATTTTGCCAGCTGACATCACGCGCTGCTTTTGATCGTTCGCGGTCTTAATACACCAGTGATAGCAGCCTTGTTTGGGGTGTGTTTTCTGATTGATAAAGGCATCGTTAGATTGGGCAAACCGATCCTAATCCAATTTATTTGGCTGGGAGTTCAGTGAATTATGCAGATGAAATTTGAGGATATTTATCAGTTTTTTCAAGACCCTCCTCCCACTTATCTCAACAAGGAACTAGCGGTGTGTTATGTCCTTTCAGTTTTGATGAGCGGAGAATCCTATGGAACAGAACTCATCGGGCGACTAGAGAGTGAATATCCTACCTATCGGCTTTCTGATACCGTTTTATACAGCGCCTTAAAATTTCTGGAAGACCAAGCCGCTATCACAGGGTATTGGAAAAAAGTGGAAGGCAGAGGAAGACCTCGTCGAATGTATCAAATTCGCCCAGAGTGTCTGGAACAGGCTCATGACCTGGCTCGCCTTTGGGATGAATACACAATGAGAGAATCTCAAGCCATCTGAGCCAATCCCAAAGAAGCTCTCTTGCGATAGGCTATAGGTTATAGGCGATCTTGTATCTCTTGGACAAGAGCCTATTTTCCATTGTCCTATCTAGAAATTCGTGAATACGACAATTCTCTTTTCAACATTTCTGCTAACACTGTTGTTAGCAGTCGGTCTATTTTTCTTTATTCGAGCCTCCGCTAAGGATCGAACGCAACAAGTGAAACTGATTGCGGAGCAACCAGAAGAATCAATTTTAATTCAATTGCAACAATATTTCGATCGGCGTGCTTACCGGATTGCGGCGGTGGATGCAAAGCAAAATCAAGTTACATTCCAAGGCTTTGTCCGCCCCAGCTGGTTTTTGGCAATTTTTCTGAGCTTATTAGCTTTTTGTGGCTTTCTTTGTTTGGCGTTGATTTTAGCAATTTTATTTCCCCAATTCGCTAAAATCTTTCTAGGTTTGGTTCTCCTTTCACCAGCCGCTGGCGTTTTTTACTGGAAAAAAGCTGGACGCAGCGAACAAGTTTCCCTGAAGGTGGAAACATTTGCAGGTGTCGAAAAAGAGACCAGAAGTTTAATAACTGTCATCGCCCATCGTGATGAATTGGCTCAATTGCAACAGGAACTGCAATTAAAGCCTTGCGAATGACAACTCTCTGGCTAAAAATCTTAAAAAATTCCAAAACCTGGTCAGTTTGTGAATCCAAAAGAATTTTAATTAACCTGAGTTCGGGATAAGAAAGGGAGGGGCTGTGTAAGCTAAAAGTTGTCAAAACCATCATTCAGCAAGCCTCTCCCATGATTAGTCTAGAAGAACTTTTCTGCAATATCGATGATTTCTGCCAACACTTTGAACCCCAGTGGCGAGCTTCTCTACTAGGGCAGGGGGTTCAGCAACGAGTGCGCTCTCGCGCCTTGAGTCTAAGTGAAATCATGACCATCTTAGTCGCTTTTCACCAACAGCACTACCGCAACTTCAAGGCTTACTACCTCCAGCACGTCAGTATGTACTGGAAAGACGCTTTCCCGTCATTGGTGAGCTATAACCGATTTGTGGAATGGATGCCTTCGGCCCTACTGCCATTGTGCATTTACCTCAAGCACTGTTTTGGGGAGTGTACTGGCATCAGCTTCATCGATGCCACTAGCCTCAAGGTTTGCCACAATCGTCGTATCCCACGACATCGAGTATTTTCCAATCTGGCAGCAAGAGGCAAAACCTCAGTCGATTGGTTCTTTGGCTTCAAGCTGCATCTGGTAGTCAATGAGTGTGGAGAGCTGCTCAACTTCACCCTCACCCCTGGCAATATTGATGACCGTAAGCCTGTTCCAGAGCTGCTTAAAGGCCTCTTTGGCAAAGTTTTTGCAGACCGAGGCTATGTCTCTCATGCCCTAGCTCAAACACTTTTTCAAGCCTATGGCATTGAATTCTTTGCCAAGCCTAAACGCAACATGAAGAACCGCTTGATGCGCTTAAGTGACAAGTTACTCTCCCGCAAACGGTCGATTATTGAAACTATCATTGACCAACTGAAGAATATTTCTCAGATTGAACATTCCAGGCATCGCAGCCCGGTCAACTTTATGGTGAATATCCTCTGCGGATTGATTGCTTATTGTCATCAGCCAAAGAAGCCTTCACTCAATCTGGATTTCACTTTGCCTCAAGCTGCTTAACCCGAACTCAGGTTAATTAGAAGGAAAAATTCAAAATTCCTCCTATAAAACAATAGGGGCGGTTCGCAAACCGCCCCTATAACCGAGTTTTCACGTTTAATGCCTAAAACTTCAGCTGCTACGAACAGCGGCGAGGGTAGGCTTTTCCACAGGATTGTCGATTATCCTAAGGCTAGGAAACAGAAAATGATTTTCTTCAACATATTGGGCACCAAATAGCCCCTTTTCCGCCCAAAAGTACCGATCTGTGGTGTGTTCGTTCCGCTTCACGAGCAGCAAAGCAGGCGGAAGGATTCCTTCGGTTTGAATAAACTTTCGCGCGGCGGTGACTGGTTTATCTTCGCCACTTTCAATACTATACTGAGGGACATGCTCTAAAATTCTACGTCCTTCCTGGCGACGGCGACTTTTCCGCTTGCGTCTTCTAGCCAACCTCCTTACCTCCCCTTTAATTCTGACAGTTGTAATGATAGATACAAAAACCGTCGCAAGTATATCGGTTTGAGTTCAAAATATCAACCGCTTTTTACCGATTGATACAAACATTACAGCCCTCAGAAATTAAAATCGACAGCAGCAGAACGGGCAATAGACGCTATATATGCAAGCTTGTCCAAACTAGAGCCTAGATATAGCGTATAAAGGGCTATATTTATTCGACCTTGACAAAATTTAGCCAGTTTGGAAGCAATTTCCTAACCAAACTATCATGAAAGCTCGCTAAAATTTTTGTAATAAAAAGAAACAAAAATGAGGTTTTTGCACGACCTTTGCCGCTTCAGCGCAATTGCGTGTCAGGATCGACGGAAGAAAACCCGAGCCGATGAATGCAATTTTCCTCGCTGTCAAGTACCCAAGTATAAGCGAATGTGTCTATGTCTACCAGTTCAGAATTCATAACTTTGTGCCAATCACAAGTAGCACTATTAACTCAAGGACTGGAAGCTGCCTTGAGTGTTGTGTATTTAACGGAAGAACTGGTAGAGGGCGTCCCAACTAAGCTAAGGCCGGTTGTTGCTTACCCACAGACAGCGGTGGAATGGGAAACGGATGAGATTTCGGCTTTGGGATTTTCCGATCGACCGTTGGCATCCATTCCTCGGTTATTGTCAGCGGCATCTCCGGTTCCTCAGGAGTCCGATGCGGTTTCTGAGACGGGTTCAACGGAATCGGCGGCTGAAGTCGGGAAAGAAGAAACGATTGATGAATTGCAGGCAAAGACGGGGACATCGCCCCTCCAGCGATCGCTCTTCGCCGATGCTGACCTGAGTAGCTCCTCGCGCCAAATTGTGGTGCCTTTGTTGCATGAAGGTGTGGTGATGGGGTTGCTGGTGACAGCTCGTGAAGATAGACCTTGGAACCAGCGGGAACGAACCGCGATTGAACGGATTGCCGATACACTGGCGAGCGCTTGTATTCTGGATCGGCGTTCCCAATGGTTTGAGCAACAACTGAGTCAGCAACGTCATCTTCAGGCTCAACAGCGCGATCTCATGGACGATCTGATACATCAGTTTCGCAATCCCATGACCGCCTTACGGACGTTTGGCAAGTTGCTCCTCAGACGATTGGTACCCGGAGATGCGAACCGCGAAGTTGCTAACAGCATCGTGCGTGAAAGCGATCGCTTGCAAGAGTTGCTTCTACAGTTCGATCGGGCAGTAGATATGGACGAAGGAGAGTTAGTGCCTTTGTACGGGCAAATCGCGGATCGTTCTTACGATGCAGTTCCGGTGCCGATTGCCCCGTCCTGTCCGCTTCCCCGAAAAGGTGAAGATTTAGGAAATCTCTACTCTCCCTTGGGATTGGAGCCTCAAACAATTCCGACGAGAGCGCTGGCATTGGAATCCTGCTCGGTGGCGAAAGTTTTGGAACCGCTAGTGGTGACATCCAGCGCGATCGCCCAAGAAAAAAATCTGGCTTTATTAGCAGAAATTCCTCCGAATTTGCCGCCAGTACAAGCCAATGCCAAAGTGCTGCGCGAAGTGCTAAGCAATCTGATTGACAATGCTTTGAAATATACCCCGGCGGGTGGGCAAGTTTACATTCAGGCAGGAAATCAACGACATACTTCTCAAGGAGATTTTCAGGCGATCGCAATTAGCGATACTGGCCCTGGCATTCCCGTGCAAGATAAAGAGCATTTGTTTGAGCGACATTACCGAGGCGTCCAGGCAGAAACTGAGATTCCGGGGAGTGGATTGGGTTTAGCGATCGCGAGAGATTTAGTAGAACAAATGCAGGGCGAAATTGAAGTCATTAGCCCCGCCGAACGCAACTGGCTCGAGCGGAGTATTCCCCACACTCAAGGACCCGGAACGACCTTTATTGTCTGGTTACCAACTGAAGCCTTAAAGGGCGAGGATGAAGTTTGATAAGTTGCTCTTCCATTTATTTGTATTTGAGCTGGTAATTGGTAATACGATTACTTATCTGGGGCGATGGGTCTGCATGGTATAGCACTCATCAATGATTTGTGAAGACGAGATGCCCGACTTCTTGGAGAAGTCGGGCATCTGAACTGCTGGCATCTCACAACTCAAATAGGATTGCGATAAGACGCCATTTAGAATTAAAAACCCGGTTCCTTCTAGAAACCGGGTTTAGAAAATGCTTATTTCTTTGTGCCTATCTGCTTAGGAATGAAGCGATCGCTAGTCAAATAGAATTGCACGCTTCATTCTGCAAATATTACTGCTCTAGCACTAACTCATCATTTAACCGCAGATTCAGATCCGTATCCGGGTCAATCGCAATCAGATCGACTCTATCCCGACCGAGGAACAGTCCAATGAGTCCACCAATTCCCAGACCACCCAAGACTTCCTCGGTAGCGATCGCTTTGTCACCCGTCACAGCAGAAACCGCAGCAGCAGCAGCAGCACCTAATGCGGCATTCTTGAGGATACCACCAACGCTAGTACCTTTAGTAACGGATTCGGTTTTGGTAATGGTTTGAGAAGTAGCATCGATAGCCACCCGTTGACCGTTCGTGAAAACCAGTTCCTTCGCCACAAACTGAGAGCCTCCCTGAGCCGGTTGCAATTCACCGACCACTTGGCTTCCAGAGGGGATTAGCACCGTTCCATCAGATGTGGTGATATTTGCTGCTACCGTTAGCGTCAGCGGTGCCCTTTCGTCCTTTGTAACCAGAATTTTTTCTTTCTCGTACCTAACTGGAATAGTGGTTCCAGCCGGAATCGCGACTGTCGTGTCCTCTGGCGGTGTGTCGTTGAGAGAGACAATATAGGGCGAGTTAATTGCCGCTACTTGTCCAGAACTCACCAATGCCTGATAGATGAAAGCTGCTACCTCCGCTCTGGTGGCATTCCGAGTTGGATTCAGCGTCTGGAGAGTCGGATAGTTCACCACAATGCTCTTTTCTGTTGCCGCAGCAATGCTACTGCGAGCATAGGTAGAGATGGAAGAAGCATCGTTATACACTTGCAAATCAGCCGATACGGGATTGCTGGCAGTGTAATTCAAGCCATTCGCCAAGGAAACTAGAACTTGTTCGCGGGGAATATTTTGTGTAGGTCTAAAGACGTTACCGGGATAACCCGACAAAAATCCCATTTCGTAAGCTTCACGGATAGCCGAGTATGCCCAGTAGGTCGATGAAAGATCCACAAAATTAACAGCATTGCGGATTTTATTCTTGTTGAAGGCCTTACGAACCATCGCCGCGAATTGGGCACGAGTCACCGGATCGTTGGGTCGAAACGTACCATCGGGGAACCCGGCAATTACATCACGTTGTGCCAGTTCTTGAATAAAACTAGCAGCCCAGTAGCTTGAGGATACATCACTAAAATTGATAGCTTGAGCAACAGCTGGTGCCGGTGACATAATTGTTTCTACTAGGGGAGCCATCGAACCTGCCGACATTCCCAGCATTAGTAGTAAAGCTGTTCCAGATTTCAAGCGCTTTAAGTTAGACATTGAGAACTTCTCCACTTTTCGCATTCCTTTGATTATTTAGACCTAAGATTACCTGATAGGTTCCTAGAAATTTCAATCTCAACAAATTTATTTACTGCCGTGACAGATTATAGAGATATAGACAGTTTCAGCGGAAAGTTCTGGACTGCCTAAGAAGGAAAGACGCATATTTTGCAAAAATAGTTGCTTGTTGTAGAAAAAATTGGCTTCCGGAGCCTCTAGAAGCCGATCACAATATAGATTGGGAATGCAAAAAAAAGGCACGCTATGTGTAGCGTGCCCTAACTTGTGGAATGATGATGTCAAAATTCGGGTCTTTATCTATTAGTCTTAAAGCTAGTTCTGATGGTCAACCCACCGACGGTAGAGTTTTTGAATCGCTTTGAGGACAGGACTAGGGGCTGACTTCTGAGAGGCACTGTTGGGATCTAGAAGCTGTAATCGAGTTAGGAGTTTAGCTTCCTCAATCGCTACCTCGCCATCGCTATAAATTAAAGCGCTGAGGGCTTCGATGAGGCGCTGGTAATCGTCGGTGCTGGGGCGATCGCCTAAATAATCTTGCACCCAATTGTAGACCTCGCTTGGGCTTACAGCGACGAGTTCATACAACAAAGGCTGAATCTCTGGATCGTCAGCAATGCCCTTTTCCTTCGCCACTCGCTGAAGATATTGCCGTTCCTCTGACTGAATTTTGCCATCAATCCAAGCTGCGCCGATGAGAATTTTAACAAGCTGTTTAACACTAGAATTGGCTACCATTGGCTTTTCCCTTATTTCCCCTAACAGATTAATCCATCAACAGATTTCTGCAACCACAACTACCATAGAGGTTTAGCTATTTTTCTTCTGTAGCCGCACCATAAAGAATCCATCCATTTGATGCCGGTGGGGCCAGACTTCGATCCATCCAGCAGGGGTAGTATAAGCTGCCGCTGGTGAATTGGGGTTGGGGGGCAAAATCTGCCACTGGGGGTAACGCTCTAAAAAGGCGCGAACAACACCTTCATTCTCTAATGGATGCAAGGTACAAGTTGCATAAACCAGAATGCCATTCGGTTTAACCCAGGTAGCCACTCGATCTAATAGTTCGCCTTGCAGAATTGAAAGTTCCTGAACTGTCTGTAGAGTTTGCCGCCAACGGGCGTCAGCATGACGATGCAGCGTCCCCAGTCCAGAGCAGGGGGCATCGAGTAATACCCTATCAGCTTGATTGATAAACTGGGGTAGGTTGCGGCTGTCCCCCTCCTGAATTTGAATCGAGTGCAAACTTAACCTTTTGGCATTTTCTTGCAGTTTCCGGAGACGGGAAGCAGTCTTGTCACACGCCCAAACAGTTCCCCGATCTTCCATCAATTCTGCGATGTGCGTTGTTTTTCCCCCCGGTGCTGCACAGGCATCAATGACTACTTCGCCCGGTTGGGGATCTAGCAGATAACTGACTAGCTGGGCACTACTATCTTGTACCGTCCACCAACCTTCGCTAAAACCAGGTAAATTTTGAATTGCACCTGTGCCACCAGTTAGCCTCAAAGCTTGCGGTAGATGGGGCACGCGACTCACTGAGATATCCGCAGCTTGCAGTGCTGCCTCAACTTTCTCTATCTCAGCGCGAAGGAGATTGACCCGCAAGTCAATTGCTGGGGTTTGGTTCATCCATTCACACAGCTGTTCCGTTTCTTCTAAACCCAGACGTTCTAGCCATACTTCAATAATCCAGTCGGGATAGCTGTGTAAGATGCCTAATCGTTCAACTGGGTTTTTTGGCAGATGTAGCGGGTCAGATTCTAAGTTCTGAACTTCTCCTCCCGGGTTGTCCTGCTTTTTGCCTTCCGCTAGACGAATATACTGTCGCAATAGACCATTGATAAAGCCGGAAAGCCCAGAAAATCCGTTGTCTTTGGCTAATTGCACGGTAGTATTCACAGCTGCCGACACAGGAATTCGGTCTTGATAACGAAGCTGATATAAGCCTAGATGCAGAATTGCGCGGAGGTCTAGGGGTTGTTGGTGGGCTTTCTTTTTACCTAGATGGTCGATGAGTGCATCGAGCGATCGCTGTCTTCTCACACTCCCATAAACTAACTCTGTCACTAACCGTCGATCGGTAGCACTCAAGTCTGCTCGGCGCAGCAGTCGGTCGAGTGCCACGTCAGCAAAAGCGCCTTTACGGTGGACATCCCGAAGTGCCAGAAATGCTATTTGACGAGGATTTTGCATACTAAATAGTATGCGTTAGCAGATGCATTTGGAAGCATTTCTGTCTCAGTTTGACTCAGCAGTCTCTCTACGTCTTCATTGAAACAACGATTTACACGTTCTCTTCAACTGTCTGTGTCACTCTCTTAATTGTCCCAGCGACCGCCAGAAGGCTTCAGGAGACTCAGAAAACTTCTCTTAGCCCGTCAAACCCTATTTTTTCTCTGACAGAACGTCTGTGCTTTTTCTGGAAACAACTCACAAGGGCTTGTTTCCACTTAATGTCACTCCAAGTATTGACACACCACCTCATCAGTTTTCTGCTGACGGTTTTATACAGTAGAGAACGTAAGTAATTAGTCATTCATCCATCTCAGAAACAAAATGCACCGCATCCGTAAATCAGCTTTATTTTCTTTTTGCTTGTTATTAATAGTTTCGGGTATCAGTGCTTGTGACACTCAAGTTACAGATGCCGCACCCTCCTCAGAAACACCCAAAGTCGTAACCGAATCATCAACCAAACCCTCGACCGAACCAACTCAGCCCCAATCAAGCTTAGAAGTATCTTCTTCAGAAAAAACCGCTCAAACTAAACAAGCTGTTCAAAGCAGCTTCGAGCCGGTGAAAGCAACTCCAAAAAAGGTAAAAGTCTTTTTTCCTAAAAACCCCCAAAGCGGGCAAGATTTCACTTATGTTGAGCCAGTTTGGCGAACAACAAACAGTCCGAGTACAGCCCAGTTTGCCATTGAGCAATTAATCGCAGGGCCTACAAGTCAGGAAAAAGCTCGTGGTTTAATCGACCCTATTGAATTCAAGGGCAGTTCCAACTGCGGCAAAGATTTTACGATTTCCATCACGAATGGAATTGCTAAACTGAAATTCTGTAAGTCGGTAATTTCAGGAGGTACTGGAGATGATGCTCGTCAAAAATTCTCTATTAATACCACCCTTAAGCAATTTCCAACTGTCAACTCAGTTATTATTCTGGATAGAAACGGCAAATGCTTAAACGATCAAAGTGGCGAGAATACTTGTCTAAAGAAAGCCGAAAAACTGACAACTGAATCGGGGCTATCGATTGACGGACTTGGGTCAGTTAAAATTAACATGACTGTTGCTGAGGCATCAGGCGTTGCTGGGACTCCAATCGTGCCATCCCGGCAAAATCCCAATCGCGTCTGTGACTATTACAAGCCAGCAAATGGGCCTGAGGGTGTTACTTTCATGGTCACTCAAGGTCGTATCGCTACGGTAGAAGTTGAAACCAATAAAATTACCACTGTTCATGGTATCAAAGTTGACGATACAGAAAGCACGATTAAGTCTGCCTATCCCGGACAAATTCAGGTAAGTCGTCTTCTCAACAGCGAAAAAGGTAAAGCCTGGGTCGTTCAACCAAGCAGCTTTGCTAACAAAGACTTCCGTCTCGTTTTTGTCTCTCCGAATGGCGAGACTGTATCGCGCATGATTGCTGGTAAAGTTCCAGAAGTTAATTATGCAGAAGGCTGTCTTGATGTTCGCCCTGGTTGATAGGGTTTTAGTGTAAATTTGTTAACCCAGCTACCAAAACTAGCTGGGTTTCGCGTTTTAGTGGAAGGTGGGAGAGCGATCGCGCTTTTTCCCATCTGCCAAAAGTAAAGATTTAAGAAGTTGAACCGCGAAGATGCTGAAGATGCTAAGGACGCGAAGGAAGAGAAATAAAGAGCGATCGCGCTTCCATTTTTCTCCATCTGCGCCTAGCTGAGATAATTCAGTTTTTGTAAAACTCTAGCGCTATATCAGCAAAAACCCTCTGATGAACTGACCAGAGGGCTAAAAAGGCTAATTATTAAGGAATATTGAACTTACTGAATAACTAAGGTTTGTAAATTCTACCATTAGGCATCTTTGCCCCAGTTAGGTCAGCTCCTGTCAAGTCCACCCCACCTAATTTGGCCCCTTGAAGATTCGCTCCCATCATGTTTGCCTTGCTGAAATTTACTCCGTTCAGATTAGCTTCACTGAGATTATCACCAGTCAAAGCTACTTGATGTAAATCCGGTTCTAATAGCTCAAGTAAATCCTGTTTGCTCAAAATCGGCGTAGCTTGGAACCAGCCACCCCCAGTTAGGTTAGTCTTGACTAAAGCTACTAAGTCTTGCTTGCTCAACTTGATCCCACTCAAGTCTACGCCGCTAAGGTTGACTCCTTTCAGGTTGGCTCCAGTTAGAGTTGCCCCACTGAAATCTGCGCCACTCAGATTAGCTCCACTAAGTTTGGCTTGAGTAAGATTCGCTCCGCTAAGATTTGCCTCTGTCAAATTTTTACCCTGTAGGTTTGTGTCTGTCAGGTCTTTTTCACTGCGGGTTTTACCTTCAGATTTTACTAATACTGTTCCTCGATCTCCTTTCTGATCGCAACCAGTGACAATCCAACCACTGCAATCATCGGCTCTAGCCTGCTCAGGCGAGCTTATCATGCCGACAATCAGAAGCAATGTAACTAGGCAAACCGAAATTAGTTTTTTGGCGGGTTGAAAAAACATGTCTTGCATGGCAGTTCTTCTATGGAGCTGGTGTTGAACAAAACTGGCAAAAAGCTGTGAATCTTGGCTGGCAACCTCTAAAGTATTGTGGGAGGAGCCACCTTAGTTTAAAAGCCGAAACTTAATAATGACCTCAGTAGATTCCGCAAACCATAAAAAAGCCAAAGCCCTCAAACCCTCTAGCCGTCGCCCTGCTAAAGAACTCTGTAGCGAGTGTGGGCTATGCGACACATACTATATTCACTATGTCAAGGAAGCGTGTGCATTTCTTAATCAGCAGATAGCGGAACTAGAAGAAGAAATCCACGGAAGAAGCCGCAATCTGGATAATGCCGATGATTGGTATTTTGGGGTTAGTCAAGAGATGATGGCGGCGCGTAAAACTGAGCCAATCGAGGGGGCGCAGTGGACGGGAATTGTCAGCACCATTGCCATTGAAATGCTCAATCGCGGCATGGTTGAGGGCGTTGTCTGCGTCCAGAATACGAAGGAAGACAGATTTCAGCCGATGCCGATAATCGCTCGCACGCCAGAAGAAATTCTGGCAGCGCGGGTGAATAAGCCAACGCTGTCGCCTAATCTTTCGGTATTGGAGCAAATTGAGCAATCTGGGATGAAGCGGCTGTTGGTAATTGGTGTTGGTTGCCAAATTCAAGCATTACGAGCCGTTGAGAAGGAACTGGGATTAGAAAAGCTTTACGTTTTGGGTACGCCCTGTGTCGATAATGTTAACCGCGCCGGGTTGAAAAAATTCTTGGAAACCACTAGCCGTTCCCCGGATACAGTGGTGCATTACGAGTTTATGCAAGATTTCCGGGTTCACTTCAAGCATGAAGATGGCTCTACGGAAATGGTGCCTTTCTTTGGACTGAAGACAAACCAGTTAAAGGATGTTTTCGCTCCTTCTTGTATGAGCTGCTTTGATTATGTGAATTCTCTGGCAGATTTAGTCGTAGGTTATATGGGCGCACCCTTTGGCTGGCAGTGGATTGTGGTGCGGAATGACACTGGCAAAGAAATGCTGGATTTGGTGCAAGATCAGATAGACACGCAGCCAGTGATGTCCCACGGAAACCGCAAAGAAGCGGTACAACAAAGTATTCCCGCTTACGATAAAGGCGTTACTCTCCCGATGTGGGCGGCAAAGCTGATGGGAGTCGTGATTGAAAAAATTGGCCCCAAAGGTTTAGAGTATGCCCGTTTCTCAATTGATTCCCACTTCACCCGCAATTATTTGTATGTGAAGCGCAATCACCCGGAGAAGTTAGAGGCGCACGTACCAGAATATGCCAAGCGAATTGTCGGGCAGTATAAATTGCCGGAATCTTGAAGGTTTCGCGCCAAGACGCAAAAGCGCAAAGTTTTTCTTGGCGTCTTGGTGCGAAATTATTCTAAGCTGGCCCCACAGCTTCAATTGCGGCTTCTAGCGCGATCGCTACATGAGTCCAATGGGTTCCCCCTTGAGAAAATACAACGTATGGCTCTCGTAGTGGTCCATCGGATGACAATTCAGAGGTGCTGCCTTCAATAAAGGTACCTCCAGCCATCACTAGCTGGCTCTCATATCCCGGCATATCACCGGGTATCGGATCGACATAGGAATCGATGGGTGAATGCTGTTGAATGGCTCGACAAAAGGCAATCATCTTCTCACGCGAACCCAATTTGATGGCTTGAATCACGTCTCGACGGGGTGCCATTGGTAAAGGATTCACTGCATAACCCAGCCGATCGAAAACGTAAGCCGTTAGGTGATTTCCTTTCATGGCTTCCCCGACCATTTGCGGTGCGAGGAACAATCCTTGGAACATCAGGCGATGTTGATCGAAACTGGTACCGCCACTACTGCCAATCCCTGGTGCAGTCAAACGACAGGCAGCGGCTTCTACTAAGTCTGCCCGCCCCGCAACATAGCCGCCAGCGGTTACGATAGTACCACCAGGATTTTTAATCAAAGAACCAGCCATTAGATCGGCACCGATAGCGGTGGGTTCCTGTTCTTCAATAAATTCCCCGTAACAATTATCGACAAAGCAAACTGTGTTGGGATTTTGTTGTTTAACCAGGAAAACAATTTTTTCGATGTCGGTAATCGAAAGACTGGGACGCCAGGAATAGCCGCAGGAACGCTGGATTAAGACGAGACGGGTGCGATCGCTAACTGCTGTCGCCAGCGCTTGCCAATCAATAATTCCTTCTTCCGTAAGAGCCAATTCTTTGTAACTAACGCCAAAATCAAGTAAGGAGCCTTGGCCTTGCCCACGCAAACCAATAACTTCTTCTAGCGTGTCATAGGGGGCACCGACCACTGCCAGCATTTCATCTCCAGGACGAAGAACGCCAAATAAGGCACAGGCGATCGCATGAGTACCGGACACAAACTGCACTCGAACCGCAGCAGCTTCGGCACCCATCACGTCCGCAAATACCCGATCGAGCGTCTGACGCCCTAAATCATCGTGACCGTAGCCGGTGACACCAGCGAAATGGTGCGCCCCCACCCGATGGTGACGAAAGGCTTCCAGCACTCGTTTGAGATTTTGCTTGACTGTTGCGTCAATTGCGGAAAAAATCGGAAACAGTACCTTTTCTGCTTCCTGTAGCTGTTGAAAGCTGTTCATCAATACCTGGAGAAAGAGATTTCTTATTTATTTTAGATTTTGGAGCTTTTGGCAATGTAAAAATTTGCATTTCCAGTAAAAGCAGGGCAAACAAGCCGCCCTTACAAGACCAAGATCAAAATCCCAAATCCAATAGCAGGTTGGGCTGCACAATTTTTATCAAGGTTACTGCATGACTGTTGCGACCACAACTAAAGATCAAGAACAGGTGAGACAAGACTCGCCTCTCCGTCCTGATTGGGTCATTATTATCTACATGGCTGCGTTACACATCGCAGCGCTTTTCGCCCTATTTCCCAGTAACTTCAGTTGGGCTGCGGTTGGTGTCGCCGTCTTTTTCCACTGGGTAACGGGTGGCTTGGGAATTACGCTGGGATTTCATCGTCTGGTAACGCATCGTAGTTTCCAAACGCCTAAGTGGTTAGAATACTTCTTTGTTCTCTGCGGCACCCTTTCCTGCCAAGGAGGTCCGATTAACTGGATAGGCATACATCGCCTCCATCATTTGCACTCGGATGAAAACTTAGATCCTCATGATTCCAACAAAGGCTTTTGGTGGAGTCACATGGGCTGGATGCTTTATCAAAACCCTGCGGATACAGACATCCCTCGGGTTACTAAAGATATTTCTGGCGATCCGGTCTATCAGTTTTTACAAAACTATTTCATTCCCATTCAGGTTGTCTTAGGTTTAATTCTTTACGCCTTGGGCGGTTGGCCTTTTGTGGTTTGGGGAATTTTTGTTCGGATCGTTGCAGTGTTTCACTGCACTTGGTTTGTCAACAGTGCAACGCATAAATTTGGCTATCGCACTTACGAATCTGAGGATCGCTCGACTAATTGTTGGTGGGTGGCTTTACTCACCTATGGCGAAGGTTGGCACAACAACCACCATGCTTTTCAATATTCCGCTCGACATGGCTTAAAGTGGTGGGAAATTGACCTAACGTGGATGACCATTCAATTTCTTCAGTCGCTCGGTTTAGCCTCAAAGGTAAAACTGGTCGAAGAGAGTAAACAATAAACAGTAAAAAGGCAATAAAAAGCGGAGAAAAGGATAAAGGATGAAGCAGTTTTTCCCTTCATCCTTCTCTATTTTGCCTTTTTAGTTGTGTCCCTGCACGACGTGCTTAACGGTGGTAAAAGATTCTAAGCCAATCGGCCCTCGGCGATGTCCTTTTTGGTTAGACATTCCCAGAAATAAGGAGTCTCCGCCCTTGGGGTTACGCGAAAATCGGGGAGAAGAATTGAGATAGACTGAGGCACTATTAACGCCGAGAGCAAATTGGCGGCTCTCTTGATAGGATTCAGAAACTAGACAGTCGGCGTGACCGCTGCTGTATTGATTAATGCAAATAATGGCTTCCTCGATACTCTCTACCAGTTTAAAAGCCACAATCTTATCAAGATAGGCTTGACTCCACTCTAATTCATCAGCTAGTTTCAAATCTGGAAATTGTGTCACCAAATCCCTATCTCCTCTGAGTTGAAACCCTTTTTCCTTAAGACTGTTCCAAAGCATTGTTAGAGAAGAAGGTTTGCAAGCTGGATGAATCAAAACCTTTTCAATCGCATTAACAGGGTCTGGCTCGCTTTGATGACTGTCTAAAATTGCGTTCCGAGCCATCTCTAAGCTACCCGTAGGCGACCAATAGAGGTAGCAGTTTCCCATCGCCGACTTCAAGACGGGTGCAGTTGAGAGCTGGATCACTTTTTGGACTAAACTAGGGCGACCATAGGGAATCACCAAATTAATGTATCGATCTTGAATGACTAAATCCCGAATGGAAGCGCCTTGCTCTGATGGTAGTAGCTCCAGACAACCAGGTGGCATACCTGCTCGTTCTAAGGCTGATTGTAAAACTTGGGCAATGACCGTATTCGAGTGGCTAGCTTCACTTCCACCTCGGAGAATCAGGCTGTTGCCAGTTTTCAGACACATCCCGGCAGCGATCGCTCCTAGCTCTGGAAAGGCTTCGTAAATCAATGCAATGACTCCCAGCGGCATTAGCTGGGAGTAAGTTTGCGAGTGTTCTAGCTGATAAGTCGCGTTCATCACCCGCCGGATTGGATCGGACAACTCAGCTAACCGTTGCAAAATGTGGATGGTGGTTTGCAGCCGCTCAGGTGTCAGCTTCAGCCAATCTAAAATCAGCTCATGTGCTGCCATTTCGCGACTGGCTTCCAGATCCAGGGTGTTTGCTTCCAAAATATCGTCTAAGGATCTCTGAAGTGCCTGCGCCATTGCGGCGACAGCACGGCTGCGCTCTACTCCCTTGGTAGTTGCCAATTCCAGGGAAGCTTCATAAGCGCGACGAACAGCGTTCATTGGGTCGGGGGTCGGAGTAATATCGTTGATTGCCATTGGGCTAACGTCGGTGAGTCAGCCAGATGATCAGCGCTGGCACCAATAGCGCCAACACGCTCACCATCGCACACAGCACAATAATGATACCAGGAGGGGCGGGAGGTGAAATCTGAGCTAAGCAAAGCCCTGCGATCAGTACCACCGCAATGATTCCTAAGGAAACAGGTAGGTAGCTGTCCCCAAGCCCTGGATGAGCAGTACTCCAGCGATGACCCGTCCACCGCCACGATCGCTTGTAGGGATAGCTTGTAGACAGTTGTTCGATCGCATACCCACTCTCTTCAACCACAAAGATTTGCTGACAGCGATCGCAGCCAAACGCTTCTGTCAGCGTAATCGGTACTAAACGCCCTCTACGTCGGCATGGGCACGGGTAATCGTTATTTAAGTCAATCTTCTGATCTTTCTGAGATGGCACAAGCGCTATTTAAACAAAGATATGAAAGTGTTAACTTAAGATTTTCGGAACCGGGTTCGTCTGTTAGACTTTTTTTAGTTTGCACCTAGTAGCCGCCTTTCTTCGGACTAGGTACCACTGAATACCTTTAAAGACACAGACAATCTAGGCGAATTTTAACACTGTAAACCTTTGCCTAGAAATGTTCCGACTTATAGATAATCAGATTTATCCTCTCTACCTCTAAAGACCTACGCCTGAAGAAAGGGCTACTTCTTATATGATTTTAACTTATATGATTCTTACGAGAAGAGCGGGTAACGCGATTCGAACGCGCGACATTCACCTTGGCAAGGTGACGCTCTACCACTGAGCTATACCCGCAAAACTTTATCTTTATCTAGACTCTCAAAATTTTCAGCATCTGTCAACTATCTTTTTTAATCATTTCATTACCCACCCGATGAAATTGGAAGTTGGCGAGAGTGGGAGCGCTTGGTGAAGCGATTTCTGCGGGGAGGCGAGGAAGGAATTCCTCTCTCTGTATTTTGATGCTTTCCGGCTCCTCTTCCCTGAACTCACCCAGCTTCCGGACGCAACACCGTAGAATGAAGAAGTATGTAGTTAGTTGAATTAATTATTAATATGCCTGTTTTTGCGGCGATCGCAGTCTTGGCGCTTTTGATTGTGGTACATGAGCTGGGTCATTTCATGGCAGCTCGTCTTCAAGGAATTCACGTCAACCGCTTCTCCCTCGGCTTTGGGCCGATCCTCTGGAAGTACCAGGGACCGGAAACCGAATATGCCATCCGGGCTTTTCCCTTAGGCGGATTTGTCGGTTTCCCTGATGATGACCCCGACAGTGATATTCCCCCAGAGGACCCCAATCTACTACGCAACCGACCCATTCTCGACAGAGCCATTGTCATTAGCGCTGGTGTCATCGCCAACTTGCTATTTGCTTACTTGCTGCTAGCGACTCAACTGGGTCTCGTAGGCGTTCAGGAATTTAATTATCAGCCTGGTGTCTTGGTTCCCCAAGTCGCCTCAGACGTAAGTTCGGCTGCACTCAAGGCTGGCATCAAAGCAGGAGACATTATTCTCTTAGCAGACGGTCAACCACTGAAAGCCTCCAAGGAAGCCATTCCAAAGCTTATGGAGGTCATTCAAAATAATCCCAACCAGCCGGTCCCCCTGAGCGTTGAACGTCAAGGTCAAATCATTTCCCTGACCGTGACACCGCAACCCGGAAGCGATGGGAAAGGTCGCATCGGTGTCCAGCTAGCTCCTAGCGGCAAAGTAGTGCGTCGGCACCTCAAGAATCCTGTAGAAGTTTTGACCACTGCGGCTACAAAGTACCAAGAATTTGTCGTTTTAACGGCTCAGGGCTTTGTACAACTGATCAGTAACTTTGGCGAAACAGCCGATCAGGTTGCTGGGCCGGTTAAAATTGTGGAACTTGGTGCCAGTATTGCCAAGTCAGACGCAGCGAATCTGTTTCAGTTTGCTGCCTTGATCAGCATTAACCTTGCGATTATCAACATATTGCCGCTACCGGCTCTCGATGGTGGTCAACTAGCTTTCTTATTGATTGAAGGCTTGCGGGGTAAACCTTTGCCGACTCAAATCCAAGATGGCATTATGCAAACTGGTTTGATGTTGCTTCTGGGTTTGGGAATTTTCTTGATTGTTCGAGACACTGCTAACCTGGAGTGGGTTCAAAAACTCTTGCAATGAACGCAGTTGTCTATCGTTTTTAACAATGGATAACTGACCTGTACGGGCGCAGGGTCATGCGCCCCTACCAACTAGACAATTGACGATTTATGAACATTACCCGTACATGGTCAGCTAAGCAGCAGCGTGCTTTGGAGATTTTGATTCGCCTGAAGCGATTGTATCCAGATGCACCCTGTACGCTGAACTACGAGACGCCGGTACAGTTATTGGTCGCAACCATTCTCTCCGCTCAATGTACCGATGAACGGGTGAATCAAGTAACCCCCTCCTTATTTTCTCGGTTTCCCGACGCCCCAGCTTTGGCAAACGCTGATATTACTGAGTTGGAAACCCTGATCCGTTCAACCGGCTTTTATCGCAATAAAGCTAAAAATATTCAAGGTGCCTGCGTCCTGATTGTGGAGAAATTTAAAGGACAGGTGCCAAAACGAATGGAATTGTTGCTGGAATTACCAGGAGTAGCGCGAAAGACGGCGAATGTCGTTCTGGCTCACGCTTACGGCATCAATCAAGGCGTAACAGTGGATACTCATGTGAAGCGCCTCAGCTACCGATTGGGTTTGACAGAATATACAGACCCAGTGCGGATAGAGCGAGATTTAATGAGACTATTGCCCCTAGAGGATTGGGAAAACTGGTCAATTCGGTTGGTCTATCATGGTCGGGCAATTTGTAAAGCCAAAAATCCGGTGTGCCATGCTTGTGTCCTTGCGGATTTGTGTTTTTCTGCTAATTTGTCGCCCTCAGATTCTGTGAATATTAGCCTCGCCACATCTCCTCAAATTGTGGAAGCTTCTAATTGATACCATCCGCTAGAATGGAGAATGGTGTCTTTATTGCTGGAACAAAGTAGGATAATTCATGGCTAAAAAGAGCATGATTGAGCGGGAGAAAAAACGCCAGAAGCTGGTAGATAAGTATGCCGCTAAGCGTGAAACGTTGCAGGAAGCATTTGAGAATGCAACAACCCAACAACAGAAGCTGACGATTCATCGGCAGATACAGCAACTACCGCGCAACAGTGCCCCCACACGACTGCGGAATCGCTGCTGGGTAACTGGGCGTCCTAGAGGCGTATACCGAGATTTTGGTCTGTCTCGCAACGTTATGCGGGAATGGGCACACCAAGGTCTGTTGCCAGGTGTGGTCAAGTCTAGCTGGTAGTCTTTAGTCTTTAGTCTTTAGTCTTTAGTTGATTGCGTTTGACCAATGACTATTGACTATTGACTATTGACCGCAACAGCGGTCGATGCCAAGACTGTCTAAGAGCAATTCACTGACTGCATTCGCGATCGCAAACTCGCTATAAAAACTTTTGGAAAAGTCAAACGCCTGCATCTCTGTGAGAATAGCAATCACCAGCGAACCCAGGTCGTTTTCCCCTTCCATCCGCTGGCGGACATAAATCTGGGAAGCTCGTTGGGCAATCTCTTGATTGACAGCCTCCGGAATAAACTCTTCATCAAGCCACTTGTGCAATGCGCTTTGCAGCCATAGGCCCTCCTGCTGAGGATTTTCGGCTGGTGGTAAGGTGATTGGTGGGATGGGTTGAGACATTTTCACGTATCAGCTTTTCGCTTCTCAGCTTTTAAATTTCAGATGCCGACTCAATGATTCTAAAAGTTGGGACAGTATTTTAGATATTAAGGTGGCTCTATCTCATCAGGACATCTATCCAGCCATTTGTGGCTGTCAGAGATATACATAGATCGGATAATACGTCATTAACCCGCTTGGATTGAGTGCATGGAGTTTGATATTCCCACCATTATTCAGGGGTATGCCCAAGGCTACTTCCTGATGGCGGATGACGACAATGGCTTGGGATGGTATTCCAGTCGTCAGAGAACACTCGTTCCCCTCGATGAGCAGTTTCGCTACCCGAAGTCACTGCGGCGTGTTCTCAACCAAGAACGCTTTACTGTTGCCGTCAATCGGGATTTCCAGGGTGTGGTGGCTGGGTGTGCGGATCGAGAAACAACGTGGATCTCCCCACAACTACAAGAGATTTATTTGGCACTCTATGAAGAGGGCTGGGCTTATAGCTTCGAGACTTGGCAGGGAGAGGAACTGGCTGGAGGAATTTTAGGACTTGTCATCGGGGGTGCGTTTATTGGGGAATCTATGTTCTACCGAATTCCAGAGGGGTCAAAGGTGGCGATGGTGAAGTTGGTGGAAAGATTGCGATCGCGCAATTTTGCTTTCTTTGACGCCCAAATGATGAACCCCCATTTAGAGCGCTTTGGTGCTTACATCATTGACGATCCACAATATCAAGTCCTATTACGGAAAGCGTTGCAGCGTCGGTGTTCTTTAGTATAGCCGCAGCCAGCGGGTGAGTCCTACTGAGCAAACTCTTCTCGAATCATGAACAGGCTAAAACTTGTCGAAGACTTGAAATTCTGGTTGTTAGCGATCGCGGCAGGTTTAATTACGATTCATCTTACTTTGACTTGGAGGAGTGGCAATACTGAACTGCTGAGTACAAGTTTCTTATTTTGGGCTGCGGTATCATCCCTGCTTTGGCAGAAACGGGACGGATTAGAGCTGAAAAGCGACGATTTTTCTAGTATTGTTGGGTTCGCACTGATTAGTTTGGTCCTTTTTAAAAGTCTTTACCCAGGCTATGGTTTTACCCTTCACGTTACACCTTTGATTTCAATGCTGGGCTTGGGTTTAATTGCCTCTGGGGTTAAAGGATTAAAACAGTATTGGCGGGAATTGCTGCTACTGGCTTTTTTCGTCTTAAATCAAGAATTAATATTGAAATTTTTTAATGTATCTTTATTAACCGCTAAATTTACATTTATTTTTCTTTGGTTTTTAGGATTCCCCGTTGTGCAGCGAGGGGAGATTTTAAGTTTGCCAACCGGGTCTGTACAAATTGGCGGAGCTTGTGCAGGTGTAGGTACTATCCTTCAGCTATTGGGATTAGCTTTAGTTGTTTTACTCATTTTTCCAACTAAATTGAAGGAAAAGATTTTATTACCATTCGTTGCTGTCATCGTAGCCTTTACGCTAAATGGGATACGGGTGGCTTTGATGACGGTTTTGGCAGGGTTATCAAATAAAGAAGCTTTTGAATATTGGCATCTCGGTGATGGTTCTGTAATCTTTTCTATGATTTCTGTATTTATTTTTGGATTAATTTGTCGATTTTGGCTGTTAAAATCAGGCAGCAAAAATGAGAATTCCGTAGAATTTTAATTGCACCTATAGCGCTAGTAAAGGATGCGTGAAAGCAAGCTCCCCGACACCTTTTATGAAGTCGGGGAGCGGAAAGTTTGGAAGCTCACAATTAAAACAGGATTGCTATACTTTTGACTGATGAAGCTTAATATAGCGGTAAAAAAGTGGACTGGGATTAGTTTCGAGGCGGAGGGCTTTTCAAACCCTTCAACCGCTTCCAGGCAAAGTACATTCCCAGCAAGAGAACAGCTAAGATGTTGCCTAAGATTTGGCTGGGTTCGGGCACTGGATCGGGATCTAACGATTGGCTGGATGGCTGTGCTGAGCTAGATGGTGGCACGCTGTTCGCTGCTGACGGTGCTGACGGTGCTGACGGCATTTTGCTAGCCGTAGGTTTGCTAGCTACTAACGCTTTGCTAGGTGGTGGCGCTTGGCTGAGTGGAGGCACGTTACCGTTTTGGCTAGACGTTGCTTCGGCGTTCATACCCTCTGGCGTTTCTACCGGCACTTGCACCTGCTGAGTTTTCTTGGAATCGACTCGCACTTCTTCCGTGACAGCGACAAAGGAGGTGTATTGCGACAACAACCGATAAGCTAGCGCGGTATCGGTAACGGCTTTGACATTATTTGGGTTTTCGCCAGCATAGATTTCATTCATCAAATCTTTAATCCGGGCGCGTCCCCAAAGTTGAGCGATCGCGCTATTGCCACCGCCATCAAATTCAATCGGTAACTTCTTCTCATAGCGTTTACCACCGGCGACAATTCCAGTAATTCGCAAAGTTCCCTTAGCGCGATCGCCTTTACGTCCAAATAACACCAATGGCTGATTGGCAAACAAATCAGGGGGTTTGATCGGATAGATTTGCGGTGCTTTTCCACTCCCTTCCCAGTTCACTTCGATATTCGTAAGTACGGGATTATTGATTTGTTGGGAGAACTTTTCGACGACTTTTTGAGCGGATTCCCTAGGGGGAACGACTTCTGAAGTGCCCCGTCCTTCCTCTGCTAAACGATCGATCAAGAAGCGGTTCACTGAAGGGCCAACACCGAAACTATAAAGCCGATTTCCAGGCTTCAGCCGCTTTTTAATTTCTGCGATCGCTTGCTGGTCTTGATCGATCAAACCGTCAGTAATCAAGACAATACTCCGCAGACGTCCTTCTGGCGCGGCGGGGAAATTCAACACAGTTTGGATGCCATTAAATAACTCGGTGCCACCGTTAGCATCTAGGCGATTGATATAATTTAGGGCTTTCTCACGGTTTTGCGGCGTATTCGGTAAAGGTATAGGAGATAGCTGCGTCGCGCTATCGGAAAAGTCAACAACATTAAAGGTATCGCCGGGATTGAGTCCATTGATAAACCGGCGCATCAGTTCCTTTGATTGCTCAATTGGCGGTCCACTTTGAGAGCCAGAAGTATCCATGAGAAATACCACATCTTTGGGTACAATCTCATTACTTTGATATTCCACGGCTGGAATTAAATAGGTGGCAAAGTGACCGCCGCGTTCATCCGCCTCTGATAATACTGTGGACTGGGTTTGGGCACTCGATACCTGATAACGTAAAATCAGGTCTTTATTCGGAATTGCGTTCTCCTTGCTCAATTCAACCCGCATGATGCGACCATCTTGAGTGGTACGGATTTGATGAGAAGGCGATCGCACTTCTTTGACTGGCACCCCGGCTTCTATTTCTACCGTTACGCCAATATCTTGCCCAGAACGGCTTCCGGCTGGTAAAGTCGGCGGATTGATTTGCGAAGTGTCGGTAACTGAGTTTGTATTGCTGTTGCTATTCGTTGAAGTTCCTGAGATATAGCGTGGCCCTACCACCATAGGAAAGACGAATTCATAGTTACCTTTTTCAAACTTCAGGCTTTCACTGTAGCGAATTGTGACATCGATTTTTTCGCCTGGTTTGATGTTAGCCAAGGACTGAGTAAAAATATTGTCTCGTTCTTGGTCTAATAAGGCAGCAGTTTTTCCTTCTTGTTTGGCTTGTTCGTAAATTTGTTTTGCTTCTTCGCGTTTTTTGATAACGCCTCGGATAATGCGATTGCCTACTTTTATTTCCATGTCATCCACTGCCGCTTCATCGGGGAGTGGAAACTTATAGACAGCTTCTAAGGGATTGTTAAAGGGATTTTCAAAGGTCTGCGTTACCTCCACCCGCGACACATTCCCTGTTACTTTTGCTACTACTTCCGTATGTTTCAACGGAAACACTCGCTCCTGTCCATCCACAATCGCGAATAAGCTGCCTTCCGTCAGAGATACTTGCCTCTCAACTTGCTGAGTCACCATCTCTACCACAGGCGCAGCTAAGTACCGCACTCCCGCATATCCAAACAATAGGAAGGCACCGGCTATCAGCCATTTTTTCTTAGAATTACGTTTAGTAGTTGGGAGCGATCGCCCATTCAAATCTTGCAACACTTCATCTGCTGATTGATAGCGCCGCTTCGTACCTGTTTGCAGCATTTTGTCGAGAATGCTACCAAACTGTTTACTGACTGGCGTCTTCAAGAAATCCCGCCAAACCCAGGTATCTTCACTCGTATCGCTTAGATCGAAAGGAGGAATTTGGGTGAGCAAATGGATACAAGTAACACCCAAGCTATACACATCACTGGCAAAAATCGCTTTCCCTTTTACTTGTTCGGGAGCCGTATACGCAGCAGAACCAATAACCGTTCCGGTTCTGCCTAGCATCGTCTCAGTCGCATACTTTGCTGCGCCAAAATCGACTAACACGAGTTTGCCATCTCGACGGTTGCGAATGATGTTTTCGGGTTTAATATCCCGGTGAATTATCTGCTGACTGTGGACAAATTGCAACACTGGCAGCAAACTTTGCAGGAGTTGCCGAATTTCTACTTCTTTAAACGGCCCTTTTTTGGCTAATTCTTGAGCTAAGTTTTCTCCATCGATAAACTGTTGCACTAAATACTGATGGTCATCTTGCTCAAAATATGCCAGCAATTCGGGAATTTGATCGTGTTTCCCAACAACCTCTAAGCGAGTTGCTTCTTGACGGAATAACTCTGCTGCTTTTTGGCGATTATTAGTTCCTTGTTGTTGAGGAAAAAACTGTTTAATGACACAGCGCGGTTCCGATGGCTGGGATATATCCACAGCCAGGAAAGTTCTCCCCATACCTCCTTGACCAATCGGTTTAATCGCACGATAGCGATCGCTTAGCAGTAATTGCGATCCGCAACTTTCGCAGATTGCGGCATTTCCAGGATTTTCTGGCTGCTTACAATTAGGATTTAGGCAATAACACCGACGCCGATCGTGAGCTGTGTTTTTTTGAGGCGGGAAGGTCGTCATAGCAGCCCTTTTTCAAAACCGTTCACGCCATTCTAGCCATTTCATTTCTAAAATTAATATGAAGAAATGCCTGAAACGCATTCACTGCAAAGCTTTGAAATTTGTAGGAAAATAAACTTCTCCAAGTAGTACGGCAGAAGTTGCGCCGGTAACTTGGGGAAGATTGCCAGGGATGCCTAACTGACGCCAATATGCCAAAACAGCGAAAGCGATCGCTTCTTTGAAATCAGCATTCACACCTGCTTCATCCGTTGTCAACACTGGCACGGGTTGTAAAGTCGCTTGTAGGCGCTGTTTTAAGTAGAGGTTGCGGCTACCACCGCCACACAATAACACCTCGTCAGGCATCTGCGGCAGGAAAGTGCGGTAACTATGAACAATTGACGCAGCAGTGAGTTCAGTCAGCGTTGCCAGCAGATCAGCGCTACTCAACTCATAAGCAGAGGCATCTGCGATACACTGCCGGAGATAGGTGTAGCTAAATAGCTCTCGACCCGTTGATTTGGGCGGTTGCTGCTGGAAGTAATCTTGCTGTAGCCATCGCTCTACTAAATCGTTGCAGATTGTGCCTGCTGCGGCCCATGCTCCATCTTGATCGTAGGTTTTGGCTCCATTTGTTAAATACTGCACCGCTAGGTCTAGAAGCGCATTTCCCGGCCCGGTGTCCCAGCCTCGAATATTTTCTAGCCAGCTGCCCCGACGCGCCGGTAGGTAAGTGACATTCCCGATACCGCCGATATTTTGGACACATCGGTACTTGTCAGGGTGGCTCAATAAATAAGCATCTACTGCTGGCACCATAGGCGCACCTTGTCCACCGGCGGCAATATCCGCCGCCCGGAAATTACTTACTGTGGGAATGCCCGTCAGGTGGGCAATCAAGGCACCCCGACCTAATTGCAGGCTGTACCCCATTTTAGATTTTGGATTTTCAATTTTTTTGAATCCAGAATCTAAAACCGGCAATCCCAAATCGTCAGTGGGCGGGCGATGAAAAACGGTTTGTCCGTGAGAGCCAATTAAGTTGGCTGAATCGTTGCCGTTTTGAATGTTTTGGGCGGCTTGGGCGAAGGTGTAAGCGATCGCATCATCTAATTGGGCAAATTCTTCCATCGACAAGGATGACCCGCCACAAACTTCTAGAATTTGCTTTGAGAGCGCATCTGGATAAGGATAGGTGGCTCCTGCTAGCAGAGTCACTTTTATATCTAAGTCTTTACCAGAAATTTCTACTAAAGCGGCGTCAATACCATCTACCGACGTGCCGCTTATCAAACCAATTACGCGCATCATTTTAGTAATTAAAAATTAACCCTGAAAACTTAATTAGTTGTATTTATTGCTTAGATGAGTTTTGTTCAGCTGCAATGATGTGCAAATCGATATTTTTGAGATAGCGCATTAACTTCTGGACAAAAGACCCCTTCCAGAATAACTCCCAACGAGATTTTTGAGAATGCCCAAGCACCACTTGAGTAATCCGATACTGTTGAGCAACGGATGCGATCGCTTGCGGTACGTCAAGATTAGTTACTCTTAGGAATTCCCCGCCAAATTCCAAAGTCAGCTTCTCGCAAGTTTCAATATATAAGCCTTCTTCCTTTGTCAAAAAGCGTTCCGGATGGGACACAAAAACCGCATACAGGCGACCCCTCATATAATCAGCAATTCTCGCCCCGCGTCGCAACAGTTGTACCGAATTTGGATAAGTCGATATACACACCAACACCCGTTCGTGAACCGAGCAAAATCCAGCACTGGGTGTAGAAGTAATCGCATCCTCTTCAACGTTGTCCGCCACCTCGCGTAGTGCCAGCTCTCGCAACGCTACTAAATGACGCCGTTGAAAGAAATTTTGTAGCGCCCGATCTATCTTATCCGGCGCGTAGATTTTCCCATCCACTAGCCTTTCTTCCAAAGTTTCCGGCGTAACGTCAATCACCACTACTTGCGTTGCTTCATCCAACAACCGATCTGGAATGCGTTCTCGTACCACAACGCCAGTAATTCGCGCCACCAAATCATTGAGACTTTCTAGATGCTGGATATTTACCGTAGAATTGACATCAATTCCCGCATCCAGAATCATTTCAACATCTTGGTAGCGCTTTTCCCGTACGGAACCAGGGACATTTGTATGCGCCAGTTCATCTACTAACACCAACTGCGGCTGACGCTCCAAAATGGCATCTGTATCCATTTCTGTCAGAGTCATCCCCCCTCTGATAATTGTTTTGCGGGGTATTATCTCCAACCCCTCAGCTTTTTGAGCCGTCTCTTTGCGCCCGTGAGTTTCCAGCAACCCGATGACAACATCAATCCCTTCCTGTTTAAGTTGGTCGGCTTCTTCCAGCATCCGATAAGTTTTGCCGACACCGGGAGCCATGCCAATGTATATTTTGTGCTTGCCTCGTCGGGCGGGACGAATGTTAGAATTCAGCGCTCCTGAAAACTCACTTTTAGGAATCATAATTGTTGAATGTTAATTGTTCCTTGCTCATTGTTAATTGTTCATTGCCTTTCACGATGAACGATGAATTATGAATTACTGGCAGATTGCAAATTATCCAGTGCCAAATTCAACTTAAGGACATTCACCCCAGGTTCGCCGAAAATCCCCAAAAATCTACCATCAGTGTATTTGGGAATCAATGCTTGAACTCGATCTACTGATAATGAGCGAGCCGCCGCCACCCTTGCAGCTTGGTTATAGGCAGTTTCTACGCTGATATGAGGATCTAAGCTAGAGCCAGAGGTGTAAACTAAATCGGCTGTGGGCTGGATACCAGACGCTTTCAATTGTTGGGTTGTCGCTTCTACCCGCTTGAGTAAATCTGGATTGGTAGGGGCAAGGTTGCTGGCACCAGATACACCAGTGATTTGACCTATATTCTTTGGATCGCGTTCTGCGGTTGTAAAGCTGCTGTAGTTCGTCGTGCTAGGACGACTTGTGAAATATTGAGGAGAAGAGAAGGGTTGACCTATTAAGGCAGAGCCATAGACTCGTCCTTGATTTTCGATGATGCTGCCATTTGCCTGATAGGAAAACAAAACTTGCCCAACTATTATCGTGAACAAGGGATAAATGATTGCTGTTAGTATCCAGAGAACTAAGGCGACTCGAATTGCTTTAATAGTTTCTCGCATAAAAGACCTAAAAAATGGGATTTTTGTGTGGGCGGGGTCTACCCACCCTTGCTTGCAGAGGTTTAAATTTTATTAAAAATTCAAACTTCAAGATTCAAAAATGTTTTTTAGAAGCGTTCCGGTTGGAAAATAACCACAAACAGGTAAATCGACAAGGTTATCGTTAGTAGACCGAGTGCCATCAACCAGAAAGTTTGTCCTGAAGAAAGCGTTCCTCCGGTTGCGGCTTGCACAGCTGGCGTTATCAGCAGATTCAAGCACAACAGAATAAATAGTTGCCGCAGCAAAGGTTGCTTGCGCCATTGCGCCTTCAACAAATCAATACTCTGCACCATTTCCACCGAAAATATCTCACTCAAATTAAATCGCTTCATAAATCTCCGTGTTCGCTCCTTCTCTTTGTGTTCTGGAGCGGTTCTTTTTAAGCTAAACCCACAGCAGCAATCAAAACATCAATTACTTTAATTGCAATAAACGGCGCAATCACTCCACCCAAGCCATAAATTAGGATATTTCGTTGCAGTAGTTGATTAGCCGTGAGCGGTCTGAATTTAACTCCAGTCAGCGCCAAAGGAATCAAAGCGGGAATAATCAAAGCGTTGTAAATCAGAGCTGATAAAACCGCCGATTTGGCACTCGCTAATCCCATAAGATTAAGACTATTAATTCCAGATGAAGCAAAGATCGCGGGGATAATCGCGAAATATTTGGCAATATCATTAGAAAGGGAAAAAGTAGTCAGCGCCCCGCGAGTAATTAGCAGTTGTTTGCCGATTGTCACTAAGTCGATTAACTTGGTGGGGTCAGAATCCAAATCCACCATATTCGCCGCTTCTTTCGCCGCCTGAGTGCCAGAGTTCATCGCTACACCCACATTCGCTTGAGCCAAGGCTGGGGCATCGTTGGTGCCATCGCCAGTCATGGCAACCAATTTACCTGCTGCTTGTTCGCGCTGAATCACGGCGATTTTGTCTTCTGGCGTAGCTTCGGCGATGAAGTCATCGACTCCGGCTTCTTGGGCGATAACGGAAGCGGTGATTCGGTTGTCGCCAGTTAACATCACGGTGCGAACGCCCATCCGCCGCAGTTGGTCAAAGCGATCGCGTATTCCTGGTTTGATGACATCTTTCAGGTAAATGATGCCGTAGATGTCGCTTCCTTGACAAACGGCTAGAGGTGTACCACCGAGTCGGGAAACTTTTTCGTAGGCTGCATCGAGGTCTGGTGCCAGATTACCGCCACGGGAACGCACAAATCCCTTGATCGCATCTACTGCACCCTTACGGACTTCAGAACCATCGGGCAAATCCGTACCGCTCATGCGCGTTTTAGCAGAAAATTCGATTGCCTCAGCTGCATTGCGGTCAAAATCCACTGTTGACCCTAACTTCTCTGCGAGTCTGACAATTGACTTGCCTTCTGGCGTCTCATCAAATACGCTGGCAGCCAGAGCAACTTTCGCAATCTCATCCATCGAATGACCGTTAACTGGGATGAATTCCTCGGCTAAACGGTTTCCTAGGGTAATCGTGCCCGTTTTGTCCAAAATCAGGGTATTGACATCGCCACAGGCTTCTACGGCTCGTCCAGATGTCGCTACTACGTTAAACTGGGCGACTCTGTCCATCCCGGCAATCCCAATCGCACTCAGCAAGCCGCCAATCGTAGTCGGAATCAACGCCACTAACAGAGCAATCAGCGTAGCTACGCCTATCGGGTTATTTACGTAGTTGCCGTATGATGGCAGCGTTGCTACGACAATCAGAAACACCTGAGTCAGAACTGCCAGCAATACCGTCAAGGCAATTTCGTTGGGTGTTTTGCTACGTTCTGCGCCTTCCACTAAAGCAATCATCCGGTCTAAAAACCCCTTACCTGGGTCTGATGTTACTCGCAGAGTTAGTTCGTCGGAGATAATCTTCGTGCCGCCTGTAACAGAACTCGCCATATCTGAGCCTGGTTCTTTCAACACTGGCGCAGATTCCCCAGTAATTGCCGATTCATCGACGGAGGCGACACCAGCAATTACTTCCCCGTCTGCGGGGATGATATCACCAGCAATCACTTTAATGCGATCGCCTTGCCTTAAATTAGTTGAAGAGACTTCCTCAATTGAGCCATCGGGCAATAATTTCCGAGCAGTTGTGTCGGATTTCGTTGCCCGCATCGAGTCAGCTTGTGCCTTACCGCGTCCTTCTGCCACCGCTTCCGCAAAATTAGCAAATAGCAGGGTAAATAGCAGAATTACGGTAATTAGACCATTAAATAGCCGCTGGTTTTCGCCCGGTACTGTGCCAAACAAATTTGGGTCAATTGTTACCAGTGCAGTGATGATGGTACCAACCCACACTAGAAACATGACTGGATTTTTCAGCATCATTCGTGGGTTGAGCTTGACAAAAGCATCCCGGAAAGCTCTCTGATAAAGCCCTTTGGTATTTACCTTAGAGGTATGTTTGCGCGAAGAACGTGGTTGGCGTGGTTGGCGAATCTGTTGAGGCGAAGTCGAATTTTCAGATGTCATAAGTAGTCAGGGAGAAACTAACCGCAGAGAACGCACACAGAAGAGGAAAGTAAGGTTTATTTATCCTCCTTTAGCAATTTGGAAGGCTTCGGCTATCGGACCAAGTGCTAAAACTGGGAAGAAGGTTAACGCGCCTAAAATCAAGATGATTCCCGCGGTGACGGCGGTAAATAGAAGCGTATCGGTGCGGAGGGTTCCGGTAGTTTCGGGTACTGGTTGTTTGTGAGCCATGCTGTCAGCTAACAGCAGCATGGCGATAATTGGGATATAGCGACCGAGTAAGAGGCTGAAACAGGTACTCAGGTTCCACCACAGGGTAGTGTCGCCCAATCCTTCAAAGCCCGATCCGTTGTTGGCGGCGGCTGAGGTGTACTCGTAGACGACTTGGGAGATGCCGTGAAAGCCGGGATTGCTGATTCCAGCGAGGGTGTTAGGAAAAGCGAGAGCGATCGCTGCGGGAATTAATACTGCTATCGGATGGATGAGTAGCACGACGCTGGCAAGAACGATTTCTTTTTTCTCAACTTTTCGCCCCAAAAATTCTGGGGTTCTTCCTACCATCAAGCCGGTCAGAAATACGGTCAAAATTAGGTAGATGAACAAGTAAGCTGTTCCAGTTCCCTGACCGCCCCAGACAATCTGAAGGAACATATTAAACAGGGTGGAAAAACCTCCGAGAGGCATTAGAGAATCGTGCATCCCGTTGACAGCACCGCACATAGTTCCTGTTGTCGTAATTGCCCAAAGTGCTGTCTGTGCCCAACCAAATCTAACTTCTTTGCCTTCTAAGTTAGGAATAGGTTGCTGTCCTCCTAGGAGATTATTAACTAGAGGATTTCCTTGATATTCGCCAATGGCGGTAATGATAGTCAGAATGGTAAAGATAATAAATACCATCCCAAACAGCAGCCATCCCTGTTTTTTGTTATTGGCAAAGATGCCGTAGGTTATAATCAGCGACGCTGGAATGCAAACCATCGCAATTGTTTCTAGCAGATTGGAGAAACCATTTGGATTTTCAAATGGATGAGCGGAGTTGATGGCAAAAAAGCCGCCGCCATTTTCTCCTAACTGTTTTATACTTTCAAAATGGGCTACAGGACCACGGGCAATGATTTGTATTCCATTTTCTAACGTCGTAGCTGTCTGCGGCCCAGCTAAGGTTTCTGGAACGCCTAGAATGATTAACAATAGCGCTCCTAAGATGGACAGAGGTAGCAATATCCGGGTAATGGATTGAATTAAATCAACGTAAAAATTACCTAAAGAGCTGCCAGTTAAGCCGCGAATAAAGGCGATTGCTACAGCTAATCCGGTCGCGGCTGAGGTGAACATTAGATAACCCAGTGCTAACATCTGACTGGCATAGCTGAAGGTAGTTTCGCCAGAATAATGCTGCTGGTCTGTATTGGTCAAAAATGAGATTGTTGTATGGAGTGCTAAATCCCAACTAGGGGCATTTAATCCGGTAGGATTTAGGGGCAGGAATTGCTGTAGTATGAGAATTAGATAAACTAATACACCCATGACCAAGTTGGTGTAAAGCAAGGCACGGGCATACTGCCAACTCGTCTGATTCTCTTTGTTTCGCACGCCCCCTAGTGCATAGATAGTTTTTTCTATCGGTATCATTATTGGGTCAAGAAAGGTTTTCTCTCCTTTAAATACACTAGCTATGTAACTACCAAAAAACTTACTGATTGCCACCACAATCAGTAAGTTTATAACAATTTGAAATAAGCCTTGCCACATAAATTAAACCTAATTTAATCGAAGCTATACGATTTGTTAGCAGATAAATTAGACAAATAAATCTTTAATTTGTCCGACTATCATCCTAATACGTAGAAGATAAATACCACAATTAGATTAGATATATAACCTAGATATATATGTATTAATACACCTTCTATACCTGCAAGTATAGATTCAGGTTTATCGCTAAAGTGAGGATATAGTATATGTCATGTGGTGCCATTCATCAGTTGGAAAATACATCTGATGAGGAGGTTACGCACCTTGGTAGCTATCAAAGCAAATCTTGTGACTAAAAATCAGCACTCAACTATGCGTTTGCTAATCGTAGGGGCATTTACTGTCTTGATTATGCTGGAGTTTTCCACACCTCCATCCTATGTGTTTGGCTACCTCTATATCGGACCAATTTTACTAACGAATTCACGCTTGAGTCACCCTGCAACGCTTATACTCACCCTTTCTGCTGCTAGTCTAACTATCTTAAATTTGTTTTCTCCTGCTCTTGAACCGATCCAACCGTCAACAGTGGCAAACCGATTGATTGCAGTGATGGCGTTGGCGGTAACTTGCTGGTTGCTGCGTCGAAACCAGCATTATGAAGAGGCGATTCAGAGACAACAGACGCAATTGCGATCGCAACAACAACTGGCAAGTATTCGTGAAGATTTTGCCTCTACTTTGACACACGATCTCAAAACTCCATTGCTAGGCGCGATTGAAACGATTAAATCTTTCCAATTAGGACACTTCGGTGATTGTACGCTTCAGCAACAAACAGTTTTGGCGATGATGGTTCGTTCTCACACTTCGACATTACATCTGGTGGAGACGCTGCTGGATGTATATCGTAACGATACCAAAGGACTAAAACTGGTGCGATCGCCCGTAAATCTAGTTACCTTGGCTACTGAAGCGATCGCTACATTGACAGATTTAGCTTCTTCGCGTCGGGTGTATATTACTCTCCGTCATGGTTCAACCGATTTTCACCGCTTTTTGTGGGTGAATGGAGATGCCTTGCAATTACAGCGAGTCTTCATAAATTTACTCACTAATGGCATTAATCATTCCCCGCGTGGCGGTAAGGTAGAAGTCATACTGGAGTACCATCCTAATTATCAAATTGTGAAAATTATCGATAATGGGCAGGGCATCACCGAAGAAGAGTTACCCTACCTATTTGAGCGATTTTATCAAGGACATAGCGATCGCGTTGCCACAGGATCGGGACTGGGTTTATATTTGACTCGTCAGATTATTGAAGCGCACGGCGGTACAATTTGGGGAGAAAACCAGAAACCACGCGGGGCAATGTTTGGCTTCCGATTGCCTCCCCACCTAGTAAATTGAAAATAAAAAATGATAAATTACCTTTTTTCGGTTTTCCGACCAAAACTCCAAGACCTTTGAAATGAAACCTTCACTGCGGATTTTGTTGGTGGAAGATGATGAACTGTTTCGCCTGGGACTGCGGATGCGGTTGCAACAGGCAGGGTTAGAAGTCGTTGGTGAAGCAGTTGATGGCGAAACCGCTGTGGAATTGACGAATTGCCATTTACCAGATGTAGTGCTGCTTGATGTGGGACTACCTGGGTTAGGAGGCGTTGAAGCGTGTCGCCAAATCAAACAACGTCATCCAAAAATGCCCGTTTTGGTTTTAACTTCTCATTCCCAAAAGCCTTTGATTGAACGGTTAATTGCTGCTGGCGCTCATGGCTATTGTCTCAAAGGAATTGAAGCTGAGGTGTTAATTTTAGCACTGCGTTCAGTCGCCGCAGGTGCCTCATGGTGGGATCAAACGGGTACAGCAGAAATTCGCGCCGCATTTGACGATACACCGACACCAACTTCACCCAAAACCGCTGAACCTTTAGCAACTCCGCTTACCAGTCGGGAGCAGGAAATTTTGGCATTAATTGCCGCTGGGAAGACAAATCAAGAAATTGCCGAACGGCTGCATATTGCCTTGGGTACAGTTCGGGTTCACGTCCATGCCATTTTACAAAAATTGGAAGTGCGCGATCGCACTCAAGCCGCTATTTTGGCAATTCAAGAAAGATTAGTAGCCGCAGATTTGTTACTACAAGAATAATTAATCAAGATTCATTTATATATAGTAGGAGGTTTCCATGACCTCAGCAGAGACACCATTTGCCGTCGGTTTCACCCTTCCAGACCATACCCAGTTACCAGACTCCGACGGCAGATTTGTGAAAAACTTTCAAGAACCGCCCCAAGGCGATTTGCTGACCCACTGTATAGAACCAGTTTTGCAGCAAATTCATCCCGATGGACAATACTGTATCGGTCGGGATAGCGGGATCTATTGGCGGATAACGGAACCACCGGAAAGAGGAGCAGAAGCACCAGATTGGTTTTATGTGCCGAATGTCCCGCCGACTTTGAACGGTCAATACCGACGTTCTTATGTCTTGTGGCAAGAATACGTTGCGCCGCTGATTGTGTTGGAGTTTGTCTCTGGGGATGGTTCCCAAGAACGAGACAGAACGCCGATAACTGGCAAGTTTTGGGTTTACGAGCAGGCAATTCGCGTCCCCTTCTATGGCATCTATGAAGTCAATCTGGCACGAGTGGAAGTGTACCAATTAATTAACGGGCGCTATTAGATGATGCAGCCTAACGAGCGCGGACACTATCCCATCGAGCCTTTAGGGGTAGAGTTGGGGATTTGGCAGGGACGATACACAAATATGGAATTTCCCTGGTTGCGCTGGTGGGATACTCAGGGAAACTTGCTGCTAGATGGTACGGAAATCGCACAGCTTGCAGAAGAACGCGCTGAGCGCTTGGCAGAACGCTTGAGGGCAATGGGCATCAACCCCGATGAATTAGTGTGAAATCAGAACCTGAGTTCAGGCTTGGGTATTACATCAAATTCAGCGGGTCAACGTCTATTGTCAAGCTGACTGAGGACGGGCACAAAAGGCGCAACTCGTTGAAATCCGGTAATTCTGGCAGCGAATTAGGCGCAAACTTCAGCATAATCTGCCATCGATATCGATTCGCCACCCGTAAGATACTCGCTGGTGCTGGACCTAACACCTCATACACTGGGCTGGTGGGGTGAGCATCTGAACTGCTATCCCTCTGGGGTGTATTGGAAGCTAGCCCCGCAGCTAGCATCTCAGCAGTTTCCTGCACTTCTGCGGCATCGGTGCTGCTTAGCCGCAACAAAATAAGACGCCCGTAGGGGGGATAATTCAGCGCCTCTCGTTGTTCTAACTCTGTCTCGATGAAAGATTGATACTGATGTCGCCGTACTGCCTGAATGACTGGGTGTTCCGGGGAGTAAGTTTGAATAATGACTCGACCGGGATCGTCGCCGCGACCGGCACGACCTGCCACCTGAGTTAGGGTTTGAAATGCTCGCTCGGATGCCCGATAGTCGGGGAGATGCAGCAACCCATCAGCAGCAACCACTCCCACCAGTGTCACCTGGGATATATCTAGCCCTTTGGTGAGCATTTGAGTCCCAATTAATAAGTCAGCTTCTCCATTGGTAAAGCGTGTCAGCAGCGTGCGATGAGCGCCTTTGGTGCGGGTGGTGTCGCTATCAAACCGGATATAGCGCAACTGAGGGAACTGCTGGGCTAGTTCTTGGGCGACTCGCTGGGTGCCGCTGCCGAAAAATTTCAGGTAGGGAGAACCGCATTCGGGGCAGGATTGAGGATGCGATCGCACAAAATTACAGTAATGACACCTCAATAATTCCGCGGCTTCTTCATGGGTGTGGTGATACGACAGCGAAACATCGCAGTGAGGACACTCAATTACATACCCACAGCTACGGCAAGAAACAAAAGTACTATGTCCCCGCCGATGGATAAATAAAATTCCCTGTTTCCCCTCATCTTGCAGCTGCTGTAAGCCTTCCTGAAGCGACCGGCTAAAAATCGAGCGATTCCCTTGCTGCAACTCTTGGCGCATATCCACCACTTCTACGGGCGGTAGAGGGCGAGATTGGATGCGTTCTGGCAATGAGAGGTAATGGGTAAGCGCGTTTTGAGTTGGAGAGACGCGATTCATCGCGTCTGAGTTTTGAGTTGAAGCGGTTAACTCCGGACTCGTAATGTTTAGCCAGGTTTCTAGGGAAGGGGTGGCGGAACCTAAGACCAGGGGGCAGTTTTCCAACTCGGCACGCCAAGTAGCGACCGTACGGGCGTGATAAGTGGGTGCGGGTTGGTCTTGCTTGAAGCTGGAGTCGTGTTCCTCATCCAACACGATTAGCCCTAGGCGTGGCAGTGGGGCAAAGATAGCGGAACGGGTGCCAATGACGACTTGGGCTGCACCCGCCAGCATTTGCCGCCAAGTGTCGTAGCGTTCGCCATCGGAAAGGGCGCTGTGATAGACGCAGACTTTGTTGCCAAAACGGGCGCGAAATCGGTCGGTGAGTTGGGGTGTCAAACCAATTTCCGGGACGAGGACGAGGGCAGATTGTCCCCGTTCTAAGATGGGGGAGATCGCTTGTAAATACACCTCTGTCTTCCCGGAACCCGTGACTCCGTGCAACAGCACCTTCGCAAAACCGGATAAAGACGCGATCGCTTCTAGCGCCTCAGATTGAGCCGGTGTTAATGCTTTCGGTTGATCCCCAGCCAAGAGCGGTTCTGCGGAAGTCCGCAACATCTCCCGTTCCTGAATAACCACGCAGCCTTTTTGCTCCAGCGTTTTGATGGTGGATGAACTGGCGTTGCAGATTTGTAGCAACTCCGTCAACAACAAATCGCCGCCGCGCCGCCGCAGCACTTCCAAAATTTCCCGTTGGCGCTGCGTCAAGTCGAGGGGAAAAACATCGACAACCAGCGTCACAGCCTTCTGCAACTTCGGTCGCTGGGTTCTGGGCGGTTCCAGGTAACTTTCGACTAACTTCGCCCGCAGTAACTCCCGGATGGCTCGATACGCTCCTCTAACTTGACGCTGGAGGTAAACGAAGCTGTAGTCTCCAGAGGGTTGAGCTTGCAGAAGTTCCAGAATCTTACAGGCAGTTGGACTCAGGTAATTAGCATTTCCCGCTTGTCCGACTTGTCCCCCCTCTCCTTCTCCTTGGGCAAGGCGAAGGCGACGCTGCGATCGCCCCAGTAATCCCGGCGGTAGCGCGACTCGAATTACCTGAATCAGCTGGGTGTAGTAGTATTGGGCGACTTGGTTCAGCAGTTGCCAGTAGGTCGGCGGGAAAAACCCAGCACTGACCACATCCTCCACATCCCGAATTTTGGCTGGGTTCAAATCTGGCGGCGGTGCATCGCAAATCCGAATCGCGATCGCTCCCAAAACTTGCGCCCCAAACGGTACGCTCAGAACATCCCCCGGCTGCACTTGCAACTGGGCAGGCAACCGATAGGTATACAACCGCTTCTGCGCTTCTGCTTCTGGACAATCCACCAGCACTTCTATCCATCGATTCTGTCCAGAATCAGACTGGTCGTAGGATGCTCTACTCTCCAGCACAATGCCCGAACGCCCGACATTGGGATTTGACGACATATTCCCCCTCTCCCTTGGCAGCCGGATACTACAGCCAGCTTTCCAGACCGCCATGCTTGTCGCTTACTGTAGACCTGTTAATTTTAGCTGGCTGTAGACGCTTGAGAGACTTGAAATTCAACAACATCCAAGGTCGCAACCAAGAGGATAGAAGTTAGGATACAAATGTCTCGCTTGGATGCTTGTATGTGAGTATACTTGCTATCCTCTATCTATTGTGCAGAGCGCGGATGCCTACTTTCTCCCTATCGATAGAGAGGAAAGCTCACAAGTATATGAGATCCTGTGTGAATAGCATGGGAAATTTAAAAAACTTTAAACTTTCCTTAATTAGGAGCCAGAAAAAATGGAAAGAAACCCCAGACTTGGCATTGATTTAAGTTTAATTTAATTGAAATTTATCTACGGCATCACAGCTGACGGCAAGCTTCTAATAGACGAGGGCATCACCTTCATGTTTCCTGATTTTTTCTTAAGACGCATACCCAATCTAAAGCGCTTCTAGATTCTGGAATCGAGAAATGTAATCAGGAAAACAATCAAAAAACTATTTTCTGGTAGCCTTAAAAAGCTATTTGTAAATTGAAAGGTTGAATAAATTTTGAGTGTTCCAAAGCGGGTACCCGATCTGGTGTTGCCACGAGCGGATAAATGAAGCTCAAAATTAGCAAAGAATGCAGACAGTAAAAATAAAGTTGACCCTTGAGTCTATGCTCGTAGAGCCTGTCTTCAGTCCGTCATGGATATGTACAAAGAGAGCATCCGTTCCCATCAACTCGCTTTATCCAATACCGACTCAGACCTTGCTATGAATATTGCTGACTTGAACCGAAGCGACGTGGAATCTACATCCGATCGGGATTTTGTAGATATTACCGACCAGCAAATGGAAGAAACCACTGAAATAGAAATCGTCAGTGTTGAAGATGAAATTTCAGACGAAATTGATAAATTAGCCGGTGGTCGCCCCTCTGAATACCGCAAAACTGTCTCCGATGATACTGTAGGAGCGTTTTTTAAGGAGATGGCACGCTATCCCCTTCTGAAACCAGATGAAGAAGTCGAGTTAGCCCATCGCGTCCAATATTTAGTCAAGATAGAAGCGCTCCAAGAAAAATTACAAAAAGAGTTGGATCGCGCTCCCACGAAAGCAGAACTGGCAGCAGCAGATGGGCTTTCGGAACGCCAGATGGAACATCAACTGTATCGCGGACGGGTGGCGAAACGGAAGATGATTCGCTCGAACCTGAGATTAGTTGTTTCTATTGCTAAACGATATTTGAACCGAGGTGTTCAATTCCTCGATTTAATTCAGGAAGGGGCGCTAGGATTAAATCGCGCTACAGAAAAGTTTGATCCCGACAAAGGTTATAAGTTTTCTACCTATGCCTATTGGTGGATTCGGCAAGCGATTACGCGAACCATCGCTAACGATGCCCGGACGATTCGATTGCCAATTCACATCGTCGAAAAGTTAAACAAGCTCAAAAAAGCGCAGCGAGAACTCAAGCAAGAACTGCATCGCAATCCGACAGAAGAGGAACTGGCGCAATCTTTAGATATTGAGGCTTCGCAGTTGCGTCAGTTGTTGCAACTTAGAAGGCGATCGCTTTCTCTCAACCATCGCATCGGGAAGGGAGAAGAGACGGAACTGATGGATCTGCTCGAAGATGGTGATAATCAATCTCCTGAAGAGCAGATGAGCGAAGCCATGATGCGCCAGGAAATTTGGGAAGTGTTAGGCGACGTTCTCACCGATCGGGAAAAAGATGTTATCTCGCTGCGGTATGGTTTAACCAGCAGCGAACCCTACACCTTAGAAGAAGTGGGCTGTTTATTTAATTTGTCCCGCGAACGAGTGCGTCAAATTCAAAGTAAAGCGATGCGGAAACTGCGGCGTCCCCAGGTTGCCAAACGCTTGAAAGGATGGCTCACCTAAAAGTTGTTGGCGATCGGTAATTAGTCATTCGTTTTATGATTGACCAAACGATCGCTGACTGATGACGAATGACTACTGAATTGATTTTACGTCCAGCAGAGCCTGGAGATGCGTCGGTGCTATTTGAGCTAATTAAAGCACTCGCGGAGTATGAGAAACTCTCTGACGCTGTCACAGGCAATACGGACGCCCTGAAAGAGCATCTGTTCGGTTCTAAGCCTTATGTAGAGGCAATTCTAGCAGAATATGCGGGGCAAGCCGTGGGGTTTGCCCTGTTTTTTCATAACTATTCCACCTTTCTCACTAAGCCGGGAATCTATCTGGAAGACTTGTTTGTACTCCCGGAATATCGGCGTCAGGGGATCGGGAAGGCGCTTCTCACCCACCTCGCTCAGTTGGCTGTATCTCGCGGCTGCGGGAGATTGGAGTGGAGCGTTTTGGATTGGAACGAACCCGCGATCGCATTCTACGAGCGCATGGGTGCTGACGTTTTGCCCGACTGGCGGATTTGCCGCGTTACGGGCGATTCTCTCGTGAGTATGGCTGCACTAACCCCTTCTGCCAGTGACGTAGGCAGCCGTTAGAGGGTGCTGGGGCGATTCAAAAATCTGGATAACTGAACCGGATTCGATCAATTGTCCAGCGCCATCCTGAACCCAAAACAGCGCTACATCATCCGCAATCCGCTTTGCCTGTGCCAGATTGTGAGTAACGACGAGGACTGTATATTTGCCGCGCAGATTGACGATTAAATCTTCGACGACTTCACTAGAAAGCGGATCGAGGGCACTGCAAGGCTCATCCATTAGGAGAACTTCGGGTTTGAGGGCGATCGCTCTGGCGAGACATAGCCGTTGTTGTTGTCCGCCAGAAAGGGAAAGGGCAGGAGATTTCAGCCTGTCCTTCACCTCATCCCACAAGCCGACATCGCGCAAGGCATCTTCGACAATTTCATCGATTTTTTCTCGATTCCTCACTCCATGTTCTCTAAGCGGAAATTCAAGATTTCTGATAATGGAAAGTGGGAAGGGATTGGGTTTTTGAAATAGCATTCCTATTCGGCGACGCAATGAAATCACATCGATTTCTTGCACATCTCGCTCCCCCAGCAGAATCCGCCCTGTTAACCGACAGTTGTTGGTTAAATCGGTAAGGCGGTTTAGACAAGTGAGAAAGCTTGTTTTGCCACAACCGGAAGGGCCAATTAGGGCTGTAATTTCACCCGATTTAATAGAGAGAGTGACATTTTTAAATGCGGGTTTATTCGCGTAAGAAAGGCTTAAATTCTCGGTTTTGATTTCTGGGGCATTACTGGGAAGTGAGGCTGAAGTTTTCTCTTGAATTCTAATTTCGCTTGTCGAGTGTTTCATGAAGAATTTAAACTGTAAAGACGCGAAGTACGCAAAAAAAGAACGCGAGGTAAGCTTGGTTTACGCTACCCAAATTCGGGATTGCCGAAACCGTTCTGCTAGCCAAGAGATTGCAGCATTAATGAGTAATAGAAAGCTGATTAATACGAGAGCAGAGGCGTAGGCATTTGGTTCGCCGCCAGAGACGTTCATAGCGAGATCGTAAATGTGAACCGAGAGCGATCGCCCGGAATCCCACAATGACTCTGGCATCCGATCGACGTAACCGCTGGTAAAGATTAAAGCAGCCGTTTCAGCGATCGCTCTTCCCAAACCCAACAGCAACCCCACGACTAATCCAGGCATGGCGGCTGGTAGCAGTAACTCCCATAGTGTGGCTGTACGCGAGAGTCCCAGCGCCGCCGCCGAACGTCGATAGTCATCTGGTACGCCTCGGAAACCTTCCTGGGTTGAGCGAATCAAAATCGGCAGCACCATACACGCCAGCGTCAACCCACCGGAAAGAATCGAAAAGCCCATTCCCAAAGTTTTGCAGAAGAAAGCGTTCCCAAAAAGACCAAAAACAATTGAAGGGATGCCTGCTAAAACATCCAAACTCAGTCGCACTAACCGCCCCAAAATACTCTCATTTGAGGTAAATTCAGCCAGTAATATCGCAGTCCCCACTCCCAACGGAATTGAAACTGCCATGCATACTCCTACGATTAGCGCGGTCGAGATTAAAATGGGTGCGATTCCTCCATCTCGTCCAGCATTATTCGGTGCAGTTGTCAAAAATTCCCAGCTAATTTGACCGATACCAGAAATAAAAATATCGCTTAATAGCCACAATAGCGAAGCTGTTATTAAAGCGACAGATCCCCAGACGATTGCTGTGGAAATCAATTCGGAATAAGGCAAACAATTAAAAGCAAAAGAATTGGTTTTTTCTCGCACAATTTGTTTTTGTAAGCTTGTCTTATCAAAGGATTTATTCATAAATCTGCCCCCGGTTAATCATTTCGGCAGCAACGACTAAAACCACAATCATTGCCATCAATGTCAACCCGCTGACAAACAAGGCAGCGCGGTGATTTCCCACGGCATAAGCCATTTCTAAAGCAATATTTGCTGTTAACGTCCGCACTGGCTCAAATACACCCTTTGGCACCTGCACGACGTTACCACAAACCATTAGCACCGCCATTGTTTCGCCAATCGCCCGTCCCGTTTCTAAGATGACGCCAGTTAATAAACCTGATTTTGCTGCTGGAAAAACCACACCACGCACCATTGCCCAGCGTCCCAATCCCAGCGCCGCCGCACCCCGCAGATAATGTGCGGGCACGTTGGTAAAGGTGGCATCGGCTACTAAGGCAATGGTGGGCAAAATCATCAGGGTTAAGATTAAAATCCCGGCCAATAAACTTGGTCCCGGTGGGTGCATCCGCCCAATAATTGGCACCAGTACGACTAAACCCCAAAAGCCATAAACGACTGAGGGAATCCCTGCTAAAAGCTCAATTAAGCCTCGGTAAATTTTGGCTAATGCGGGAGGTGCATAATAGTGGCAAAAAACTGCTGAGAGAATCCCTAAAGGGGTTGCGATTAGCACAGATCCCGCCGTCACAAATAGCGACCCCCACAACATCGGCATTAGGTTAAATTCTTCGCTAACTGGATGCCAGGAGGGGTCTTTGAAGAAGCGTGTCAGTCCGATATTTTGCAGGATGGGTAAGGTTTCCCAAATCAGGAATAGCAGGATTAAAAGCGCGATCGCGCCCGAAATAATCGCCATTCCCCGCAACATCCAGACGAGAATGACTTCATTTCGCGACTGGGACAAAATATTGCTCCTTCACAATGTCTTGCACATCTTGAGAACGGGCAAAATCAATAAATTCTTTTTGCAATCCGGCGGGTGTGGTTTTTGTTACCAAATTAAGAGGGCGAGAAATCGGAAATTTACCGTTGCTGACGTTAGCAATAGAGGCGTCTACTCCTTCTATTGGCAACAGTTTGATTGGAGTATTGTGAGTAGCACCATATTCGCCTGAACCAATGGAGACATACGCGATCGCGTTGGGATTCCCTGCTACGGTTTTGATTCCTTGTTCGTTATCGCCAATCACCACATCGGCACGAATATCGGTTGTCTTTAATTTGAAGTGGTCGGCAAACAGTTCCAGCGTGGATCGACCCTCAGCTTTATTGACCACCGTAATTGGGGCATCTTTCCCGCCGACTTGTTTCCAATTATTGATTTTGTCGGTGTAGATATCGACAATTTGCTTGTCCGTCAGACTTTTAACTAGATTCTCTTGATTAAGAATGACCGAGACGCCATCGTTAGCAATGGTAAAAGCTTGCAAATCCTTCTCGCTGTCTTTGAGACTTCGGGAAACCATCCCAATATCCGCCACCCCCTGACGGGCATCTGCGACTCCTCGCGAAGAGCCGCCCGTTTGCACGTCAATCCGGACTCCCGGATGTTGAGTTTCATAGCGCTTGGCCATCTCAGCCGCCAAAGGCGCTACCGTACTCGATCCCGTCAAAACCAGCTTGCCTTGTAACTTATCGGATGATTGGGTTGCCCCTTCTGGAGGCTTCCCGCAAGATTGCAGCCAAAAGCAGGCAGCCAACCCTATAGAAAGCGGCGCAAGCATTCTTAGATTCTTCATCAGTTATGTAATTGAAGTTTTTTAGGTGTTGGAATCAAACGAAACCAGGCAACATCCCAAGTCAATCGCCCGACCAGCATTTGCCCTCTGGATTGCAGGATCTAGCTGATAAAGCACCGCCTTGCCATCTCGCGTCGCCGTCACAAAACCCTCTTCTCGCAAAACTTTTAGATGATGCGATAGCAAACTCTGTTGCAACCCCAGCACCGCATTCATCTCGCCAACGTGCTTAGGGCCACTCATCAGCAGTTCTAAAACCTCAAGCCGCGTTGAATCTGCCAAAGTTTTCAGTTTTTGGGCACAAAAGGACTGCGATGAGACTTTTTGGGTACTCATGGATTCACCTATGCGAAGTTGGGAACCAACCCAGGCTTGCCCTGGATCGAGATTGATATTAACTTATATTTATATCAATGATTGTTTATTAATTCTACCTTAATTTTTTCTTAACCGATGCTGAGGATGTCGGGAAAATTCAGATTTTTCACTTGAAAAACCAAACCTCCTTCCCTGCAAGGAAAGGAGGTTTCCGAGTACAAGGCGTTCTATAGCGCTCCTAAATGATTCCTAAAGGCGAGATCCCCGACTTCTTGGAAAAGTCGGAGGTCTGAACCGCTGGCATCTTAAAACTCAAATAGGATTGCTATAGCAGCTTTGTGCTAACTGGCGATTCAGAGGAATTTCTATCCAGAACTCAGTACCCTGACCGGGTTGAGACATACATTTAAAGGAACCGCCGTGTTTTTCTACCACAATCTGGTAGCTAATGGAAAGTCCCAGACCCGTGCCTTTCCCAACCGGCTTGGTGGTGAAAAAGGGATCGAAAACTTGGCACTGCACGCCTGGACTCATGCCAGGGCCATTGTCACTAATCTGAATGACAACGCGGGGGACACCCGCTGGGTTGTCCTGCATCAGAAAAGTACGAATGGTAATCTGACTGGGTAAGTTTTTAATTTCTTCTAGCGATCGCGTTTCATCGCGTTGCTCTAGAGCATCAATGGCGTTACCGATCACGTTCATAAAAACTTGATTCATCTGACCGGCGTAGCACTCGATAGGCGGCAAGTCCCCATACTCTTTCACCACGTCGATCTCGGCATGGTCTGGCTTGGCTTTGAGTCGATGTTGCAAGATTAACAGAGTGCTGTCGATGCCAGTGTGGATATCGACAGGTTTCCGCTCAGCCTCATCCAGTCGGGAGAAATTGCGTAAAGACAGAACGATCTGGCGGATGCGATCAGCTCCAACCTTCATTGATGAGAGCATCTGCGGAAGATCCGAAGTCAGGAACTCGATGTCAATCGCCTCTGCTCGATCCACAATTTCAGGATGGGGATTCGGGTAATGGCGTTGGTAGAGTTCCATGAGTTTGAGCATATCTTGGGTATACTCATCAACGTGGCTGATATTGCCGTAGATAAAATTAACCGGATTATTAATTTCGTGAGCGACACCGGCAACCAGTTGACCCAAACTCGACATTTTTTCGGTTTGAATTAGCTGGCTTTGGGTTTTCTGCAACTCTTGGAGGGCACTAGAGAGTTGTTCTGCTTGCTGCTGGGTTTGCGCGAGTAATTCCGCTTGTTGTTGGTAGAGTTCGGCTTGCTGAATCGCGATCGCAGCTTGATCGGCAAGTTGTTGTAGCAGATCGACTTCCTCCGCCTTCCAAACTCTTGGCGCATGACACTCATGGGCAACCAGTAGCCCCCACAGTTGCTCCCCTCTGCGAATCGGGACGACTAAATTGGCTTTCACCTGAATCTGTTCCAAGAATTCGACATGACAAGCTTGCAAAGAAGCTTGATGCACGTCGTTCATTGCCCGAACCCGTCCCCCCTGGTATAAGATTGCGTACTCTAAGGGAAAGCAGTTCTCGTCATATACCTGCCCCAGAATCGATTTCGTTTTGCCAGTGACCTCTTCGACAACCACCTGGCCTTGCCAACGCCGGGTGAACTGGTAAACGATCACTCGATCTGTATCTAACAGGTTTCGGACTTCGCGCACGATGGTTTGCAGGATTGTTTTTAGCTCCAAAGTGCTGCGGATTTGGTCGATGACTTGCTTAAGAACGCTTGCCCACTCCAAAGATTGTTGTAACTTGACTGTACGCTCTTGGACTTGACAATCGAGGTTGGCATTCAGACGCTGCACCTTTTGGTACAGTCCATACTGCTCAATCGCCATTGAGAAGCAATCGCCTAAAGTATCAGCGAGTTCAATCTCTTCCGGAGTCCATTGGCGCGATTGGCCTCTTTTTAGCTGTCGCCAAAGTTCAAAAGATTTCCGGGGATGAATTTGTCGCGCATCCGGGTCAAAATGCCCAGCCCATAAGGTTTCTGTGTCAATTTCATCTCGAAAAATTGTCAAGTATCCGACCAACTGTTGACGGTGTTGGAGGGGTACAATCAACACGCCTCGAATCAAAGTAGATTGAAATACAGTTTCAATCGATTGTAAATACGTTTGTTTATACAAGTCAGCGATCGCAATGATGCCACTACTACCCCTAGTATTTGCAGTAGCGACAGGGTTTAAATTTGCTCCGCCTTTTAACCATTCTTGCCACAGAGGATGCTGCTCAATTAAAACGGATGAGGCAGGTACTGCTACCACTCCCGGTTCTACGAGCTTCAATTGATCGCCACAGGTGTACACTATCGCTGACAAGCCAGTAGTTTCTGGGGCGATGTACAGTCTGCCACCCGAACCTTGCAGCGCGCTAACGGTTTCCTCCAGGGCGGATTGCAGCTCAATGGTAGGGAGTGTATGCAGCAGGGTAGCGACACGGTTAAGCGTGACTTCCCGCTGAGCTTTTTCGCGGGTTTGGGTGAGTAAAGTAGATTGAGCGATCGCAATCGACACTTGATCGGCTACCATCTGGACAATTTCCAGTTCCCGTTCTGAGATTACTTGCGGTTGCGAGTAGTGACCGACTAAAAGCCCCCACAAGCGATCGCCATGCAGAATCGGCACCACCAGAGAAGACTGCACACCCATTGCTTTGAGATATGCCACATGGCAAGGGTCTATAGGGCGATAGTGGATCTTTCTGGTTTCTAGGGATTCTCCGGTTTCTGGAGAATCCATTAGCGATAAACCAATGAGTCCTGACGCAACATTCACAATCGAACGCAGACGCACTTTCTGATAGAGTTCGCGTGCTTGGGGAGGAATGTCATCCGCTGGAAAGTTCAAACCTTTTAAAGACGGAAGGCGATTTTTATAAATAAATTCGGCAATCACTTCTCCACTTTCATCAGCATGAAACCGATAGACCATGACTCGGTCTGCTTCTAGTAACGAACTGACTTCTGCCACCGTTGCGATTAAAATTTCTTGTAATTCCAAGGATTGACGAATCCGGTTAGTGATTCGGTGCAGCAATCCTTCCCGCTCTAATTCTGACTGTAATTCTGGCTTTAAAACTTGCGTATTTTTACTGATGGTCATTTTTTCATCCACTACGCTTATAATATTTGTGCCTTTTTCCGCACTGTATCTATTTTCGGTGTACTGACTAAGTTCAGCCATACGTGAAAATATGGAACTTTTTTTAAAAATTAGTTTCTATACCAATCTGAAATGATTCGTGAAGGTGCGATTCCCGACTTCGAGAAAGAAGTCAGGATCTGAAGGTTTGTCTCACAACTAAAATAGGATTGCTATATATATGTTTTCGAGCGAGTTTGAAATCGGGTTTTAAAATAATGCTGTAGATTTAGGGATTTTTTAGAAAATGAGTTGCTAAAATTCTATCCAGCTAAGGTTTCTAACTTTCTCGTCTCCCTAAACGCATCTTGAGCCTTCTAATTTCCCCTGAACAGCTTAGGGCTGAGGATTATCGAGTTAGGGGGCGTGGTATCGGTCAGGTCTAAAATTCCTCAGTGCGATCGCGCTTGATGAAGATTTGTTAGCTTAAACTCTAATTGGAATCTTGATAGCAAACTCAGCCCCTTGACCGGGTGCTGAAGTACACTCCAACTGTCCCCCATGTTTTTCGGTTACAATTTGGTAGCTAATCGCTAGACCCAGCCCAGTCCCTTTGCCAACGTTTTTCGTTGTGAAGAAAGGATCGAAAAGTCTTGACTGAACCTCAGTTGAAATCCCTGAACCATTGTCAATTATTCGGATTTCTACTTGATTGTTCCCTGCGACTTTGGTGCGAATTAAGATGGTAGCGGGATTGCCTTTAATTTCTTCGATCGAGCGTTTATGATTAAACTCATCGAGAGAATCAATTGCATTTGTAAGTAAATTCATAAATACTTGGTTCAGTTGTCCGGCATAGCATTCTACTAAAGGTAAGTTGCCATACTCTTTAATCACCTGAATCTCCGGATGTCCCGGCTTATCTTTTAATTGATTCTGTAAAATTACTAGCGTATTCTCAAGACCTTCATGAATGTCAACGGCTTTCATCTCCGCTTCATCTAAACGGGAGAAGTTTCTTAGAGATAGAACAATTTGACGAATCCGTTCGGCTCCAAACTTCATGGAAGATAGAATTTTCTGAAAATCAAGGAGCAGGAAGTCGAGTTCGACTTCTTCGATATAGTCTTGAATTTCCGGGGTAGGATTGGGGTAGCATTGTTGGTACAACTTTAAGAGTTTGAGCAAATCTTCCAGATATTCATTGGCAGGAGTGATGTTGCCATAAATGAAGTTGACTGGATTGTTAATTTCATGTGCAACTCCAGCCACCAGTTGACCCAAACTAGACATTTTTTCAGTTTGAATTAATTGAGTTTGAGTTTGTCTCAACTCAGATAGAGTTTGTTGTAACTCTTGAGCTTTGTCTCGGTATTGGGTTTCAGCCTTTTGAATTTCTTCAAACAAGCGGGCATTTTCTAAAGCCGTGGCGATTTGTCCGGCGAGGGTGTTGAACGTCTCTAGATCCGTTTGACTGAAGCGATCGCTTTCCTTGTCTTGAATGTCCAGCACTCCTAGTAGCGCCCCACGAGCGACTAAGGGCACCACTGCGGAAGAACCTATTTGGATGGGTTTCAAGTCTCCTGCTAGCCCTGCACTGTCCTGTTTATCCACCCAGATCGTTTGCTGCTTTCGGGCAGCAAGGGCGACTAAGCTGCGATCGTCAAGAGACAGACAGGCGCTTTCATCATGCCCAAGCATACCCTGATTGCCAGAATCAGCCCGCCGGATGAGTTGATTCGTGGTTTGATCTAACAGATAAATTTGCACGTAGTGCAAGCCGAAGCGATTCTGCATTAGGGCGATCGCTTCGCGCAATAGCTTTTCCGGGTCTATAATCGCTTTCGACAACTCGCTGACGGCAACCGTAACGTGTTGACTAACTTCCAGTTCGCGGGTACGCTCTTCTAGGCCTTGAAGCAATTTACCGACTTGTTCTGCCATCCCATTGAAACTCAACGCTAGCACCCCAATTTCATCCTTTGATTGGATAGAAGTACGAGCATTGAGGTTGCCAGCAGTGAATTGAGTCACTGTTCCAGCGAGATTAATCAGTGGCTTAGCCAGTAGTTCTCCGATCGTAATCGCCGCGATAATGACTACACCTGCAATAATCGCAGCCAGCAACAGCGTGTCGCGGGCTTGGGCTTCGATAGGCGCTAGAAATACCGCTTTCGGTTGGACAAAAACCACAAACCACGGTCGCGTCTTTAGCTTGGTAACTGCTGCTGCGTTCGGCTCGTTGTTTGTAGAGGATAAGGCGGTTGTAAAGTAAGGGGATGTTGCAGCGTTATCTAGACCTTGCTCAAAATCAGGCAAATTTGTCGAAAAGTCTGCCGTTTTCCCCTTGGGCAAGCGTCCTTCTGCTTGCAGAGCTTTCACTTTAGCAGGTGGGAGTGGTGCTACCGATTTAAAATTTAACTCAGGTGCGTTTCCGTGAGCTAAACGAATATGGTTTTCGTCTAGCAAAATCGCAAAGGATGCGTTTCTTCTCACCAGGTCGGTATTTTGGCTAACCAATCGCTGGACAGCAGCAGCGTTATAACGGATACGTAAGACACCGATAGTATTTCCCGACGCATTTCGTACCGGACTACTGAAGTACAAACCGATCTCATTAGTACTTGGAGAAAACACGATGGGCGAGACATAGGGTAAGCCAGTTTTAAACGGTCGCTGAAAGTAATCTCGGTCAGATTTATCTAGACCAATATCTGGTGTATAGGTATCAATTACATCTCGCCCCTGACGATCGAGCAGCGCGTAGGACGAGATATTCAAAGTATCTTTACGGCTGAGGGAACGTAAAGCGCCCTCGACTTCTGAAGCGATACTTTGTCTCTGGTTAGCAGGTAAACTTAAGTACTTGGCGAAGACTGGCAACTGAGCTTCAACCCGGACAGCATCCAGATTCGAGTTTATAAAAGCATCTATACTCAGGGCAGTTTGAGAAGCAGATGTTAAGAGGGTTTGGTTAGCATTGTTCGTCAGCGTCTTTTGTGTGGCTCGCTGATTCAAGAAGGCTAGTAATGCTAAGGGGAGCAGTGCCACACCCAGGAAAGAAAAAATCAGCTTAGTGCGTAGGGTATAAAGTTGGAACTGTTTCACAGTCAATTTACCTTTTGTAACTGCTGCACAAAGGACGGGTTAATCAGTTTTTGAATATCCGGCGCAGCGCTTAGCCCTCCGGTACGAGTATAAAAGTCGGCGTACAATTTGGCTGTATGATACAGCGACTCTGTTGTTGAACCTAGAGTAAATGCCTTTAAGTTGTCTTGCAAAGTAGACAACTGGATGCCATCTACGGAAATGGTTTCAGGTTTGATATTCAGGGTTTTGGCAATTATTGCTTTGCTTTCTTCTGGATTGGCTTTCCAGTAGTCTTGGGCTTGGAACCAAGCGCGAATAAATGCCTTCACCTCTTGAGGGCGATCGCGTAGCACATTGCCGTGAAACACGATGACATCTGGAATCAACCCAGGAGTCTGCTTACTGGTGAATAGCACATTAGCCCCAGATTTAACTGCTTGAGACACATAGGGTTCCCAGGTTTGCCCCGCTTGAATTTCACCACTTTTTAAGAAAGCTGGAATTGCTTCCGCTTCTATATTGACTAAGCTGACATCTTGACTAGAAAGACCTTTAGTTTCTAGTATCTTGGTGACAAACAGTTCTCCAAAATCACCTAACTTAGTGCCGATTCGCTTGCCCTTCAAATCAGCCACGCTTTTTATATCGCGCTGAACTACCATTGCGTCAGCACCAGCTGATTGGTCAATCACTAAAACAATTTGTGCATCTGGGTTTTGCCCAACCATACTCATGACGCTACCTAATGGCACAGCAACCCCATCATTTTTATTAGCACTGAAGTTAGACAGGGGTACGAGATAGTTTTCTGAATAAATGGGTTTGACTTGAACACCCTGCGTTTGGAAGAATCCTTTTTCAGAAGCGATCACTATCGGAAAGCTTCCAGCCCAAAGACTATAGCTAACCCTAAGAGGCAAAGATTCTGGGCGGGAAGTCACTGTTGTCGTGCCATTGCAGGCGGTGACTAGCACAATGCTGAGTAATAAAAGAGATACAAAGCGTAGCAATCGATATTTCATCCTAAAACCTGTTGATGTGTGTAACTGAATGCGGTCAGCTTCCTGGCTGCAAATGCTGCACAAAAGATGGATCGATTAGTTTTTGAACATTCGGCGCAGTGCTTAGCCCTCCTGTCCGAATCGAGAAATCGGCGTACAATTGAGCGGTTTGGTACAACGACTCTTCTGTGGAACCGGGAGTAAACGCCTTTAAGTTTTCTTTCAAGGTGGACAGCTGAATGTTATCGGTTGAAACAGTCTCAGGTTTAATCTTCAGCCGCTGAGCAATCAGTGATTTGCTTGCTTGGGGATTTGCTTTCCAGTAATCTTGGGCTTGGAACCAAGCTCGGATAAATGCTTTTATCTGTCCAGGGCGATCGCGTATTACATTGCTGCGAAATAAGATGACATTCGGAATCAACCTAGGTGTTTGCTTACTGGTAAATAGTACCTGCGCTCCGGCTTTCACTGCCTCTAATGTGTAGGGATACCAAGTTTGTCCGGCTTGAATATCACCGCTTTTTATGTGTGCTGGAATGGCTTCCCCTTCTATATCGACTAGCGTCACGTCATCGGTAGTAAGACCATTGCTCTCCAGCATCTTGACAACAAACAATTCTCCGTAGTCGCCTAACTTCACGCCGAGTCGCTTGCCCTTCAAGTCAACCACACTTTTAATATCACGTTGCACCACTACGGTGTCAGCACCAGCCGATTGATCGGTTTCCAAGACAATGTGGATATCTGGGTTTTTCTCAATGATGCTCATCACACCACCCAATGTTACGATGATGCCATCATATTTACCTGCACTAAAATCAGAAACAACTCCTAAATAGTTTTCTGAATACACAGGTTCAACTTCCACCCCCTGTTCTGCGAAAAATCCTTGTTCTGAAGCAATCTCCATTGGGAAATATCCAGGCCACAGATTGTAGGCAATTCGCAGTGGTGGAAGCTCAGGTTTAGAGGTTATAAAGGTTCTGCCATTGCAGGCTGTAACCAGGAAAAGGCTGAGCAAAAAAAGAGACGCAAAGCGGAGAAATCGAGATTTCATCTTGAAAAACTGTTGATGTTTAACTGCATGGAATAACGCTTTTTTTCTCGTTAATTTCCTGCCTGCGACATCTGCACAAAAGAAGGATTAATCATTTTTTGAATATCTGGCGCGGTGCTTAATCCTCCGGTGCGAATATAGAAGTCGGCGTACAATTTGGCGGTATGGTACAACGACTCGGTTGTAGAACCAGGAGTAAATGCTTTTAAGTTGTCTTTTAAGGTGTACAACTTGACACCCTCAGTGGAAATTTCTTCAGGTTTGATGGAGAGCGTTTTCGCAATCAGTGCTTTACTTTCTTCGGGATTTGCCTGCCAGTAATCTTGCGCTTGAAACCAGGCGCGAATAAATGCTTGAATGTCTTTTGGGCGCTCGCGTACTACTGAGGAGCGAAACACGATTACACTCGAAATTAAGCCTGGTGTGTCCTTACTGGTGAATAATACTCGCCCTCCAGATTTGGTTACTTCAGATAAGTACGGTTCCCAAGTATGTCCCGCTTGAATATCCCCGCTCTTAAAACGTGCTGGAACCGCTTCTCCTTCTACGTTGACTAGGGTCAAATTATCGCTAGTCAAACCATGTTTCTGGAGCATTTCGCTGACAAATAATTCTCCATCACCTAACCTGACTCCGAGGCGCTTGCCTTTCAAGTCAGCGACACTTTTAACCTCTGGGCGAACTACTATTGAGTCAGAACCAGCCGATTCATCAGTTGCCATCGCAATCTGTAAATCCGGGTTTTTCTCAATGATGCTCATCAAGCTACTTACTGTGATGGCAACTCCATCATATTGTCCAGCACTGAATTCAGACACCGATTCTAGAAAGTTTTGGACATAGACGGGTTTGACTTTGACCCCTTGAGCCGTGAAGAATTCTTTTTCTTGAGCGATCGCGATCGGGAACAACCCAGGCCACAAATTGTAGCCGACGGTAAGGGGCTGAGTTTCTTTTTGGGAAGTCACCGTCGTGCTATTGCAGGCTGCGATCAGCACAATACTGAGCAAAAAAAGAGACACGAAGCGGAAAAGTCGAGATTTCATAGAAACTATTTTTGTGACTTAACTGGGGTTATGCTGCCTTTTATCGCTGAACCGATCGACAGCTTTACGAAAGTTCGGTCTCAACTCTGGTGCTTCTATTGGCTCAAAGCCTTGTCATCCCTTAGTTTTAGCTCTCGCTAACTCAAGAATTAAGCGATCGCCGACAAGGATGGCCTGCAATGATTAGAGTTTGCATCAGTACCCTTCTTAGAATTCCCGATTTTCTTCGGGTTTTCACCATCTGTTCTATATCTTTAGTGGAGGGTGTGGGGATCGAAGTGGGTCGATTCCTTAGCGCTAGAGAGCCAACAAATGTAAAACACCTTGGCGTTGCCATTGGATTTGAAGGATGTGACAACGCAACTTGGTATAAGTATTAAATCAGCACTAATCAACGGATTGCTCTTTCCCAGTGCGAACTGACAAGTCAGAGCTAGGCTAACGCCTCGCTTCGCTGTTTTCATGCCCAAAGGGCTGTACGCGATCGCAGCCCAGAGGTAAGCGTTTTTTGGCGAGTTGCAAGCAGTCTATGCATTTAAAATTCAGGGAGAATGCCCTATGACCATTTGGGTAAACGATTGACATACCCATCCGTGGAGTTTAACTTTGAAGAGTAGATGTACCAAGGGATAGGGCAGACAAGCGGATCGCCACAGCACCCAAAAGCACCACATCATCGAGTTAAACTAAGCAATAAGTAAGAAATGCCAAAGACCAAACTCCATAAGGAATCCAGCGTTAGTACAGATGAACTAATGGGGGATTTAGAGATCCCCGATAACCTGAGAAAAGACCTTAGCTATCCAGCTAGTAAGAAGAAAGAAGCGCTTCGGATCGAACACTTAGAGAAGAAACTGTCAGAAAGACTCCAGACCATTAACACCAACCTCAAAGCTGATGGTGTGAAAGTTCAGTTAGTCAGAGTAGGTAACACTATCGCTCTACAGTTCTCAGCACCTTTGCGAGATGGTGATAAACCTACCGTTGCAGGAAGGTCAAGCAAGCAATACAAGTTAGGTGCTAACTGTCCCTGGTCTGCTGATGGGTTAACTCTAGCTGATAGCTACGCTAGACAGATTGGGCATCACTTACTACACAAAACATTCACCTGGCAGTGGTTTGATTCTGAGATAGCTAAGAAAACAGAATTAACAGCAACTGAGACACCTAAAACTATTGGTGAATTAATTGAAGAGTTCAAGGTTAAATACTTTCTGACACGCAAGCGTAATAGACAGAGTGAAGCAAGTCTTCACTCTTGGTTAATTTGGCTGAATCGCCTACCAATTGATAAACCACTATCAAGTGATTTAATCATGCAGGTTATTCAATCTACAGAAGCGGGAACTGGCAAGCGAATACATCTTGTAAAGGCATTATCTGTTTTTTGCAACACCATTGATTTTGATTTTAAATTCAATGGTCTAAGGGATGGCTATAAGCCTAAAGAAAAAAAGATACCAACTGATGAAGAGATTGAGCAATATCGATTAAAAATCCAGCCATCAAAGTATCGTTCAAATTCTCAATGGGAGTCATGGCAATGGCTCTACGGAATACTTGCTACCTATGGTTTAAGGATTCACGAAATATGGGCAATTGATATCCCTAAGTTCTTAGACCCCACTAACACTAACAACGTGATTACTTTAGATGAATCACTCACTGAAGGATTAAAGACTGGTGATCGTGTAGTGTTTCCTTTACATCCTGAATGGGTAGAGAAGTTTAATTTAAAGGATGTCAAAAAGCTTCACTCCGTGAGTAACCTAATAGATAAAAGCACTTTGGTTTGTCAAAAATTTCGTAGACACAAAATCCCTTTCACTCCTCACACATTGCGCCATGCTTACGCAATCAGGGGTCATGTATTAGGTATCCCTGTTAAAGAGATGGCGAATAACATGGGACATTCAGTACAGATGCATACTGACACATATCAGAAGTACATGAGCCTTGACACTCGTACACAGGTCATGAGACAGGCTCATGAGCGTAATAAAGGACAGCAAAAGGAACTGAGTGAAGTAGAACGTTTGAAGGCAGAAGTAGCAGCTTTAAGGGCTGAGAACGAATCACTGAAGACAGAGTTAAGGCTAACAAGAGAATTAGCGGGTAAGTAGCATCTAGAACCTACAACTCATCAGCACTAATTACCCTCCCAAACTTGGGAGGGTTTTTTATATCTGTCATAACTACTCAACCGTCATAGCGATATGTCTATTTTCCAGAAAAAGTTAAACTCCAGAGTTTAACTCATACCAAAAAATACACATATCGCTAATCCACCTCACAACTTTGAGTACAACAACTAACCACTGATGAGCGAGCCATCGGGTATTGTGCCCACTCTCTAACCACTGGTGTCATTTCCGACTAAATATCTTTAATGGGTATCTCTACAAGTTGAGTGTGTCCCTCATGAAGGAAGTCTTGCAGCATAACGCTGTATACACAAAAACCTCTGGGGTTTTGAAATCGTGTATAAGGCTATACAAGGCTTCTGAAGTGGTTTCTGAGATACCCGGTTTCAGGGGTCTGACATTCGCTGTTGAGGGGCGTTATTTGATTTGAGTGTACACTCAAATTTGAATGTACACTCAAATTTGAGAAATGGTTAACAGTGGGAAGACTCCAACTAGAGAGCAAACTGATGCTTATGATTTCATTTACACCTACTTCAATAGGGAACTGTTTAATAATGAGCTTCCGGAATGTGTACTAACTCTCTCACCTAAAGCTGGCGAGTACGGTTGTTTCCTACCTGATAAGTGGGACAAGAACGGAGTAACTCTGAGTGGAATACAGTTAAGTCCTGTGAGCTTTGAACGTCATGTGCAAGATGTTTTGGCGGCGCTCTGCCGTCAGATGGTGAATGTTTGGCAGTACAACTTTGGAAAAAAGAAACCTGCTAGACAAGGTTACTGTAATGAAGAATGGAAGGCAAAAATGAGAGAAGTTGGACTGAATCCTATAGACATTGGTGACAAGTGGAATGTAGACCACGAAGTTGTTAAAAACGGTAAATTCGAGCAAGCGATCAACAATCTCCCTATGGAAAAGCTTATCCCCTGGAAAACTAAACCATCGGATGAACCTGAAAGGAGTAAAGGCGGCAAAAGGGTTAAATATACTTGCCCTAAGTGTGACCTAAATGCACGATCTAGACCAAATGTAAGGATTGCTTGTTGGGATTGTAAGCTCCTCATGGAAGCATCCACTAACTAAGAAAAATCATGCTCTGGGGAGTCCTCTGAATCACTTAGCTAAATAAATAAAAACCTCCCTTATACAAACAGGGAGGTTTTAAGTACACTTTGAGAAATGGTTTATTTCACCATAACTCATTTTTCGTTTCACTTGCATTCATTTGTCACATTGAGATTAACTCAGTAGTTAAACTCATTTGAGTGAACGTATAAAACAAAAGCGCAATAGGTACTAAAATAAAGCCATCTAGAAAGAAGTTTTACTCTAGTACCTATTGCATTAGTTAAAAGTGAGTGTGAGTAAGTCGTAAGTCACTCTGCCAGTACGGGTCTCGCAAACTTAACTGACAGGGTGACTGCCCTTTTAATAGGCTTCTATATTGTGAAAGAGTAAGTGATATTACGGTCACTTAATTAACACTTATTCACAATTATTTTGCTGTATCTAATTGGATGTATTTTTCAGCGATCAAGGAATTAAGTGAAGCGACTAGGATTTTCCCGTGGTATGGCTGATAGTCTCTGGGATACATTAAACGGACGTACGTCCCTGCTAGATGAGATCGTCCTAATTTAGTCAAATATTCCCAGACTCCGAGAGTGCTAAGGTTTGTTCGCAAGTGTCAAATGAAAGTAAGCCACAATTCTCCTAAGCGTTTTATGTGTTTGTCGGAAAAAGTTTAACTATAAAGTTTAACTATTCTGGAGAAATGAACATAGATATCAGGAGAGGCTAAAGCGACTCCAAGGGGATGTGAATCACCAGTAGGAGTAGTCTGTACTAGATCAGTAGTACACCCACTAAGAGCTGATTCTCAATTAAAAAGCTTATTGACAATAAGAGCCTTCTGTATGACCTCTACAAACCCCATGAAGAGATGGGTACTCGTTGATTAAGGTTAGATACCTAAACAGTGCCGGATATGACTTGTAGGTGCCAAGAGTTAAACTCTAATTAGGGTAAGGTTTTTAGGCGCTACCTAAGTAAGACATCGATAAGGTAATGCCAAGACTGCTGTAAATAAGTAAGCAATGAGTAATGTAAAGGAGTTAAACTCTCTACGAAGGGACGCTACTCTCAGACCACCTGAGTAAGCAACGGGTAAGTAATGAATAAAGTAAGAACTAGAAAAAGCCCAGCAATACAACGATTACAAGCTTTATGCCTATGACCATTTGGGTGAACGAACAGATCGACCCGTCTGGGATGATCCATGCCTGTATTGCCTGTTGTGATGAAGCGCAGGCACAAGATTGTCATGAATCCTACCAGCAAAATTTAACCGATTTCCAAAAGGAGTCGGGTTGGATTGCCAGATTGCGGACGGTTGATTCTTGGGATGAGGTGCCAGTGAATTCCCTGAAACTGGATTAATTAAAGCGATTGCTAGGTAGAAAAACTGATTGGGTTAGGTATGCTTGGGCGGACGCAGCTTCCCAGAACTAATGGGAATGAGGATTTGGCTGAGGATTCGCAGTTGTTCTGCTGTACCCATGCAAATGAGCAAATCTCCCGCCAGTAATTGAGTTTCTCCCGTGGGACCCCCGATGAGGGTGCCATCGGCGCGACGAATGGCGAGAACTAAAGCGCCCGATTGCGATCGCAACCGGGCTTCTCTTAGGCTTTGTCTCACAACGGGACAACTTTGAGGATCGATCAGGAACTCTTCCATATAAAAAGCTCGATCGGTTCCCGTGAGGATACCATCCACAAAGTCCATCACCTGGGGTCTAAGCGCTGCTGCTGCCATGCGCCTGCCGCCAGTAATATAGGGGGAAACCACGGCATCAGCACCGGCGCGTTGCATTTTTTGCACCGCTTCTTCTGTACTTGCCCGCGCGATCGCTCGAATGTTTGGATTAAGCGTTTTCGCCGAAATCACCGTATAGAGATTTTCTGCATCCGAAGGTAGCGCCGCCACCAGACAAATCGCCCGTTCAATCGCTACCCTGTGAAGCGTGTCATCCAGCGTCGCATCGCCTTGCACCGCGATATAACCCAACTGTAGCGCCTCCTCTACCGGCTCCACCTGAGAGTCTATGGTCACAAACGAAATGCCTTCCGCCTTAAACTCTTTGGCAATCTGACGCCCGGTGCGTCCAAATCCACAAAGGATATAGTGTTCGTTTAAAGAATCTACCAAACGCCGCCGCTGCCTCAGTCGTCCTCCCTCTTGAAAGTAGCCTTGAATCAGGGCTTCTGTAAACCGATTGACGATGTAACCGATGCTGACCACACCTGTTAAAATCAGGGCGATCGTAAACAAGCGACCGCGATTACCCAGCGGATTAGTTTCTCCATACCCCACAGTTGCTAGCGTGATCACAGTCATATAGGCTGCATCTGACCACGACCAACCCTCCACCAGCTTGTACCATAAAGTGCCGAGCAGGGCGACACCAAAGAGTGCGATCGCACCGCCAATCAACTCTTGACGAAGGCGTTCATATTTTTGCTCAAGTGCTGTCCGATCGTTGCTTACACTGCCTGTAGTCACCTAAGTCAATTTTAGAAAAAAATGTGGAGGATACCCTCGCAGGATAACCGCTCTCGACTTGTAAAGTGAAGCACAGAGTCAATATTCTTAGAGAGACAGCTATGTTTGTACTCATTGGTGGAGCCGGACTTGTTGGGTTGGATTTAGCGCAACGGCTGGTAGACCTGGGGCATACCGTCGCCGTAATTGATATCGATCCAAGTGCTTGCCGGTATGTCCGCGAACAAGTCGGCGCAATGGCATTTGAAGGCAGTGCTGTCAGTACCGAGGTGCTGCTAGAAGCCGGGATTCACAAAGCTGATGCCGTCGCAGCCGTTCTCCGTCATGATGCCTTAAATCTAGCAATGGTCACGCTTGCTAAACACTACGGCGTTTCCCATATTGTGAGTCGAGTGCGCCACCGTGATTTTGCCGAACCCCTACGCATTGTTGGGGCTTCTCATATCATCAGTACCGTTGATTTGGGAGTTTCTACAATGGTGAATGCGATTGAGTATCCGCAAGTAGAATCAATGATGCATTTTGAGCAGGGTCAAATTGAAGTTTTAAAACTCTCGATTCCCCAAAAGTGCTATGTTGTCGGTCTTACCGTTGCTGAAATCGCTCAAGAACCCCAATTTCCTACAGGCTCTTTAATTATTGGTTATCAATCCCATCCCCACATGGATTTAGAAATTCCCAACGGAAGTACAGTATTAGAGCCAGGAGCGACGATATTAATGGTGACGAAGCCAGGGTCATTACATCAAGCCATTGATTTTATTAATGGTTGTGCCTAATCATCCTCTAGTTTCATCAGTTGTTCATCAATTGTTTTTATTCGCCCTTGCACAATTTCCTCAGAGAGAATTCGCTGCCGGATCGCCTCATTTAGCGCCCCTTTTTCTGCCAAGAGTAATCGTCGTCTAATGGCGTCAAGTTTTGAGCGATCGCCTTCAACTAATTGTCCCGGACGACGATTATAAAGATTCCGCAGCGCTTTTTCTGCCCCGGCAACTTGAACCTGATAAACGGCTCGCATTTCTTCATAAACACTTTTTGGCAAAACCCCTTTTTTCAATAGACTATCCAATTCATCTTGAGCTGCCTTAGAAGCAATTAACTGAGCCTGCAATTCCTCAATTTGTTGGCGAGAATCTGAGAAGCGAGAGAGTTGCAACCGGCGTACAAACCAAGGTAAACTTACGCCCTGCCCTACGAGAGATAACAACACCGCACCAAACACTAAGGCGATCAACTGCTCTCGCCCCGGTAGTGTTGTAGGTAGACTGAGGGCAAGAGCCATTGAAAGAGAGCCTTTGATATTACCTAAAAACAGGACGTGCTGCCAGCGCAATGGAATCGGACGGTCAAACCAACGCACCCCAGCCAATAGCGGATAAACAGTAATAACTCGCGCAATTTGGTAAGCCAAAACGGCAAGCAGAACCGCTGGCAAAGTCCTCCAGAACGTCACCGGGTTTATTTCTACACCAATCAGCAGAAAAATAAAGGTATTGACTGCAAAACTGGCATAGTCCCAAAAACTTAACAACGCGATCCGATCGGAAGCAGACGTGCTGCGAGAAAGCCCAACGTTCCCGAAAATTAATCCAGCTACAACCACAGCCACAGCACCGGATACCCCTAAAGATTGCCCGATTTGAAAGGTTCCTAATGCAACTGCAACGGTTAGCAAGAGACTGCTAAGGGGATCGTGTAAACGAAGAAATACAGGGATGCTTAAATAGCCCAAGACTAAGCCAACGAGACTGCCTCCCACGGCAACAAATAATAGTTGTTGGATTCCTTCTAATACTGTGAGCGAACCTGTCGAATACACTGTCAGAATCAGGTTAAATGAAACTAGGGCGGCAGCATCGTTGAAGAGGGTTTCTCCTTCAACGATCGTGGAAAGCCGGGAGGGTACAGGTATCTCCTTAAAAACGGCAATCATGGAAACCGTATCAGTGTTTGCGAGAATAACTCCAATTAGTAGCGCCGGTATCCAATCTAGCCCTAGCCCAAATTTCAACAGAACGGCAATAATCGCCGAGGAAAGTATCGCCCCTGGACCCGCTAAAAGGGCAATTGGTTTAAACGTGCTTCGGAGACGGCTAACATCTGTATTGATGCCAGCTTCAAAGATGAGAATTGGCAGGAAAAGATTCAATACTAAGGAAGGATCGAGTCCAATCCGGCGAGAAAAGAGTTCCGTGATTGGTAAACCTGCCAACACTAAACCCGTGACATAGGGAACGCGAAGCCGCTGTGTCACCAGGGCAACAACTGTGGCAATTAGCAGGAGAATAATCAGAATTGGGACTAACTCTGCAATGTTTGCTTGAGGCTGCTGGTTTGTTTGGTTAAGATTACCGAGAACAAACGGCTGCGGAAAGCACCAGACGGGGAGTTTTGCTAAGGACAAAAGATGCATCATCTGATTTAGCTGATTGGGACAAACAAAAATGAGGAGCGATCGCAACTTAAACTTTCCCAAAATCATCCTGTCAGACGAGCCGATTGGATCAAGTGCAATGCTCGCGGTCAATCTTAGACTCAACCTGGAGTCGCGTGGACGATGTTAACCGCCTCAGCTAACCTTTCGCAAGTAAGGCTGTTTCTGTTTTCTCAGGGTTTATAGTTCCCTTTAAACAGAACTTTTTGAAAATTCCCTTTAAGATTGCCAAATAAGGATAAAAAATTTCAGGAGTAAGCAGTGAGTCTAGAAACTCTGGTTGAAAATCCCTCAATTCCGGCAGAGTCAGGCGTGTCCGTTCCGTATGACCCAGAAGGTTTTGACGCCTCGGTGATGAGTACCTACGGGCGCTATCCCCTAGCTTTAGAACGGGGTGCGGGTTGCCGCCTGTGGGATAGCGAGGGGCGCGAATATCTGGACTTTGTTGCCGGGATTGCCACTTGTACCCTCGGACACGCTCACCCAGCTTTGGTGGAAACCGTAACTCGCCAAATCCAGACGCTGCACCATGTCTCTAACTTGTATTACATCCCGGTACAAGGGGAATTGGCAAAATGGTTGATCGACCATTCCTGCGCGGATCGGGCATTTTTCTGCAATTCCGGTGCTGAGGCAAACGAAGGGGCAATCAAACTGGCTCGGAAATATGCCCACACGGTCAAAGGGATCGAAAAGCCGATTATTTTGACGGCTCACGCCAGCTTCCACGGGCGCACGTTGGCGACGATTACCGCTACAGGTCAACCGAAGTACCAGAAAAATTTTGCCCCGTTGATGCCTGGTTTTTACTATGTACCTTACAACGATATTGGGGCGATCAAGAATGCGATCGCTACCCTCGACGAAGGCGATCAAGGCGTCACCGCAATTATGCTGGAAGCCTTGCAGGGAGAAGGCGGTGTGCGTCCCGGCGATGTCAAATACTTCCAAGAATTGCGGAAAATCTGCGATGACAACGACATCTTGCTAATTTTAGATGAAGTGCAAGTTGGCATGGGTCGCAGCGGCAAGTTCTGGGGATACGAGAATTTGGGAATTGAGCCGGATATCTTCACGTCTGCCAAGGGATTAGGCGGTGGCATTCCCATCGGTGCAACCTTGTGCAAGAAACATTGTGATGTTTTTCAGCCGGGAGATCATGCTAGCACTTATGGCGGCAATCCTTTTGCCTGTGCGGCTGCGTTAACCGTCTGTCAGACGCTAGAACGGGATAATATTCTGCAAAATGTACAAGATCGCGGCGAACAATTACGAGCTGGATTGAGTGCGATCGCATCTAAATATCCCGACCAAATTAGTGAAGTGCGTGGCTGGGGTTTAATCAATGGGATGGAGTTGAAGGCAGAGATTGATTTAACTTCAGCCGATGTCGTTAAAGCAGCGATCGCCGACGGCCTATTGTTGGTACCTGCTGGTCCCAAAGTGATTCGATTTGTGCCGCCGCTGATTGTCTCTGCTGAAGAGGTAAACCAAGCGCTGCAAGCCGTTGAACGGGCAATGGCAACCGTAACCGCGTAGGAAATCGGAAAGTTATGAGTTATGAGTGTTGAGTTTTGAATTAAGAATGCTAACTCACACTCATAACTTTTTTAAGCCGCCTCTAGAGGAGCCATTGTCAACCCAGCGCGGCTGAGTTGCTCGTGGTAAAGTTCTGCTTGCTCTTGGGGACCCACCCAAACAATCGCTTGACCTTCAAAGTGGATTTGGTAGGTGTGTTCCCAAGCGAGATCGCTTGTCATGTCAGGGATATATTTCACCAAACACTCGTGAACGTGTTCAAACGTATTGAAATCATCGTCCAACACGATCACTTTGTAATTAGGATATAACTTGCGGACAACTTGACTAGATCGTTCAGGAGTCTGAACAGGAGCTTGAATCGGTGCAGCGGCGGTCGGTAAAGTGATACCGGAGGCGATCGCGCCAACAGCGGCTGAAAGTCTCCTAGTCATAAGGCAGATTGCGAAAAGACCTTAACAAAATTAATTTACAAGTATTTTGCTCTATTTTAACAATCCTGAATCCCCGAAAGTAACAGGTTAAGTCAGAATCATCTTCGTTTCCTGTGACAACCAAGCAAAACCAGAGCGGGATTTGGTGCAAAGTTTTGGCAAAATGTCAACAAAACCTAGAAACCCTCTACCAGGAATTGTTCAAAGCGTTGTATAAATCCAACCGCCAGCTGTACCAAAGGCCATCCTACCAAACAAATTAACGCCGAATTGCGAGTGCTGATATCTAACCCTTGGCGGACTGCTACAATCACAGCCAGCAAACTCCAAACGGCTAGCACCCGCTCAAGTGGTTGTCCGAACAAAGGAATCAGCGTTAAGAAATTCAGCACTTGCGGAGCATAGGCAAAGCCAATCGGAATCATCAAATCCCTATAGGTAACGTGATTTGGTTTTCGCCACTCCCCAATCTTCCAAATGGTAAGCGTCCAGAAATAGTAGCCTCCCACAATGCTCATCCCATCAATCAGAAGCGCCAGCAGCATTACGGGCAGCGTTGCCAGGTTAATTAATAAAATAACAGCACTACCCAAAGCATGGGACAGTGCTGCTAAAATCACAATAGTTTGGGCAATTCGATAGGTTTTAGGCGTATTTCGAGCATTTTCATAAAAATTTCCATCTAAAGCAAGTGCATTCCAAAGGGTCGTGCCCAAGCTTACTTTTGATTCCTCGCTGCTCACGTTGAATCCTTACTACTCACGATTGATGACAACTTTGGATAGGATACTGCGTCAGGGATGCCTCAGGGAGCCAACCACCAAAAAAATTCACTTCCTGACCGAAATTAATTGACGTTAAGACAGTAACAGTAAGCAACTAGATATTCTTGAATGCTGCGATTGATTTGGCGGATACTTGTATGGCTTCGAGGGGGAACCTTGAAGCTGTTGCTCCTAGCGGTCTTTATACTCATCATCTGGGGTATTACTTCGCCAGTCGGGACTGTAGTATGGTGGCTGGAACAAGGAGCAGAAACTTTAGGTTTGAAGAAAAACCAAAGCTCGATCTTGCCACCCAACAATAACTCAAATCCTGACTCCAAATCCTCCCAAATCAATTGTTACATTGTCTTTTTGACAGGAGTGGGAGATTTTTCTGCCAATGAATTAACACCTGGAGAAGAAGTCTTTTTAGACCGGATTGTTGAGAGTCATCCTAATTGCGTAGCCGTAGGAGATGTTTTCCCATACTCAGCCGAGAACAAGGGTCTAGGAGGACAGCGGTTATTAAGTCCCGTATGGCACTTTGCGAATCGAAATGGTGGGATGGGAATCGCCAGCGTGCTGATCAAAATCCGCAATCTCTGGCGATTTGCGATTTCCGCCGATCCTCGCTATGGCTCTATTTATAATCAGGGGATTGCCAATGCCATCATCGAGCGGATGAATAGTGGGCAGCCCATTTCCCGTAAAGGGGGTCAACCGCTTGACATCATTCTCGTTGGAACGAGTGGTGGCGTACAAGTTGCCTTGGGTGCGGCTCCCTATCTTAACCAATGGCTACATCCAAAAATCACTATCGTCTCTGTGGGTGGGGTCTTTAATGGGAGGTCGGGCTTTCAGGCGGCTCGTTTCTATCACCTGCGAGGGAGTCGAGACTGGGTTGAGGATCTCGGCGGGATTGTCTTCCCCTCTCGGTGGCTGTGGAACGTGAGTTCCCAATTTAATCAAGCTCGTTTGCAAGGGCGTTATTCAGCCAGGAGCAGCGGCTCCCACGCTCACGATGGCCCTGAAGGTTATTTTGGTCTAGAAGTTGCTAAGCCGGAGGACATGACTTATGTAGAGTTAACCCTCCAAGAGGTGAATAAACTTCCTATTTGGTCGCTAGAGAAGCCAGCAAAGTAGTCATTGCGAATCGGGAATGGCTAGCCAATTAGCCATTCCCAATTCACAAATATCACTTCCAATCTTCCCAATTCTGGTTGAAAATTGAGGTGTCTGGAAAGACAGTCGGATTGTTATTCTTATCCAATCGACGTTTCAGCGCTTCTAGTTGTGGTTCGGCGCGTGGCAGTTCATCCACTAGCTGATAAGGCGCGATCGCATTTTCTAAGGCAAAAGCGGCTGTCGTTCCAGCAGCAGCCCCCGCTGACCATTCAAAGGAATGCACTCGATAGGCAGCGGCGGCAATATGACTGGTCGCAATACTTTTCCCTGCCACTAGCATATTGTTGATTTTTTGGGGAATCATCGCTCTGAGAGGGATTTGGAACGGATAAGCTTGACCTGCACCCCGTCGTTCACCTTCCCGTTCGGTGTTTCCTGGAGCTTCTGCGGGGCTTTGGGTCATGCAAGGATGGAAGTCAATGGCATAGTGACCAATCCCCACAGCGTCGGGATAGATGGTGGAACGAGTGCGCCGCATGACTTGTTCCGGCGGCTTGGTGCCGCTCAGTACAGACGCTACTTCCAGTCCTGCAAGCGATGCCTGTAGTCTCCGATAGGTATCTGGTGACAATGTTTGACGGTAGTAGTCGTCTTTGTAGTTACGGCGAGAAATATCAATTTCCCAAATGCTAAAACCTTGAGGATAAGCCAAGGTGGGGCGTCCAATAATTCGCCGTCCTTCCCGCATATAAGGATACTTAGATAACCCATGCACCGTTCCCATTGGGGAATCTAACCCACTCAGGTAACGGTTATTGGGTTTCGCCTGCTTAACTCCTGGGCCAAGTTGAGAGTCGGTGGTTCCAGCAACCAGCCAGTGAAAATATCCCAGCGCGTTTTCCTCGCCTTTGCGGAGGGTTTCGGTTCGCAATCCTCCCATCCATTCTCCAGGCTGTAGCTGTCCAGCGGCTTGCAACTGGTCGCGAGTGTAAACTAAGTTATCTTCGGCGTTTCCGGGGCGGTAGTCGTTGCCCCAAGTCCAGTTCTGCATGGAGATGTCGCCGGGAGTGGGCCCCGTATAGGAAAGACCCCCGAATTTGGTTGTTTCTCCAGCTTTAGGACTCCAAATGCGTCGGTAGGTGAAGACTAGCCCAAAGTCCGCCAGTCGCTTTAATTCATAGCTGTAGTAGGGTTCATATTGAGAATAGAACGGTGGCGGGGTATGGGTTTGCGGTTTTTGGGTTGCCTCCATTGCAAAGGTGTAGGTAAAGCCTTGGGTGCAATAGCGATCGCCCGTTTCACTCGAAGAAGAGGGTTCCAGGTAAGAACGGGGGTCAATCCCTAGCCGGTAAGGAACGTCAGCCAGGGCAATCAGTTCGCCGGTTTCTGAGGCGTCAACGACGTACCAATTTGGGGCATTTCCAGGTGCTGGCTTTTTCGCTGGCTGGGGTACAAAACGCACAATGCTTTTTTCAAACTGAGGCGAGTTCTCGTAGCGATAAGAATCCTCAATCGTTCGCGATAGCGGCAAGGTGTTGAGAGGGGATGCGCCTTTAGCTGGGCGATGCTGGATAGCGATCGCACCTTGAATCAAATTGCCCGCTTGGTCGATATTCAGTTCTTTGATTACCGTCGAGGGAAACCATTTCAGCTTGCCTCTGCCTCTTTTGGCAGCATCTTGCAATTGGTCGTACAGCAGTTTGTGAGCATCGCGGGGAAGAAAGCAGGATTCACTAACCCAACAATCGCCAGGATTGAGTTCTCCATATTTGCGATTGATTCGCTGTCGCAAGTCCAGGTAGCCGCGAGAATATAACAGCTTTTGCCGTTGGGTAGGGCGTTCATCCAGTGCGGAAGTTCCCTGTGCGGAAATTTGTCCTCCTACCCAGTCGGTAATTTCCGTGAGGCAAACGGTTCGCCCCGCCAATAAGCCTTCGTAGGCAGTCGCCGCACCGGAGAGTCCCCCTCCAACGACCAAGATTTCACACTCCACTGTTTGATCTGGGTTTCTAGGGGGTGCTGCCAAAGCAATTGGAGTGAATGATTCTAGCAATGTTAAGCCTAGAGTCAGGCTAAGGAGCGATCGCTTCATGTTTAGACGTTTCAGCTTCTACGTATATCTAGCTAGCTCTCCGACGCTACCACTCTCAAATTGTTCATTGCAAGCTTTTCTGGCGGCAGTCAGAACAAGCGATCGCTCTAGCCTATCCCGAAAAGGCGATAAATATTCCTCTACTCGAATCCCCCTGTTGAATTAGATGGCGATTCAAGTCAGCATCTGCACTTTTCTATAGCTAGCAGTGCAGCTAATTCCCGCTATTGGTAGTGCTTCGGATTTTGATTGCAGTAGCGCTGCGAATAAATCCTAATTTCCTAAGGACTCGCTGAATAAGCCTCTACCTAATGAGATGTTTTTAGTTCTGAAAATCCCTTACTTTAGCCTAGTTTTTAATTTCATTATCCTGTATAAAACCGAACAAAAATAGATTGCATTCATTTTTATTCTAAAAAACAAATATCGATCGAGATTTAGTTGCAATTTAGAGCAAGCTAGAGATCGCATCTGATAGACACGGCGCTGTAATATGTTTTTTGGAATTTCCAGTGAAGCTACAAAGTAATCTTTAGCAGCAAGTAGGGTTTTAAAGAAGGAATTGATACGATTAGCTCTCTCGGTAAGCAAACATATCTAAAGAGAGAGGTAGTTGAAGAAAGATTAAGCAGTATTAGTAGATGTATACCTGCTCAGATGTAAATGATCGCTGAGTTGAGAAAAAAAATTTAGTGCATCAAGACTTTCCTGAATTTGTTAGCTCTTTTTTGGCTAACGAACCTACGGTCAGCCCTAGCAAACAAAAGCATTTCCTGGAGATTTAACCATGATGAAACGAACAACAGCAACTGCTGCCCTTGTAGCAGTTGGATTATTTACGTCTCTGGGCTTCTCAGCCGTAGCTCAGACCACCCGCCCCGTAACGCCATCAACCCGACCGGCAACGCCGTCAAACCGACAGGCAACGCCATCACGCAACAGCCAGTTGACTGCCCTAGATAGGCAGTTTATTATGGACGCCGCCCACGGGGGAATGGCAGAAGTACAACTTGGGCAACTGGCGTTAGAAAAGTCAACCGACCCGAATGTAAAGCAGTTCGCGCAGCAGATGATTCAGGAGCATACACGGGCGAACCAAGAGCTGATGCAGTTAGCGGCTCAGAAGGGAGTCACGCCTCCAACCACTCCGGGGCCAAAGTATGAAGCGGCAATGATGCGGCTTCAGCAGTTGTCTGGAAAGAGCTTCGACCAAGCCTATATGATGGAGGGCGGGCTGAACGGTCACTTGGAAAGTGCCGCAGTGTACCAGCGTCAAGTTGGACTGGGACAAGATCCCGATCTAAAAGCATTTGCTAACAAAATCTTGCCAAGGGTGCAGGGTCATTTAGAAATGGCTGCGTCGATGACAGGTGCCAGGGTGGCTGAGACAGACAATGCGATGCCTGGAATGCCTGGAATGTCTGGGATGCAGATGAACCGAGGGACGCAGATGAACCGAGGGACGCAGATGAACCGGGGGATGCAGATGAACCAGGGGACGCAGACAACCCCGAATATGCAGATGAACCGGGGAATGCAGACAACTCCTGGGACACAGATGACTCCTGGAACACAGACGACCCCAATGCAGATGAACCGTGGGACGCAGATGAACCAGTAACATTGAACCAGTAACATCGGGCAATACTATAGAGCGATCGCATTTTCCTACGGGAGAGTGCGATCGCTCTTGTTTGTAGAGACGCGATTCATCGCGTCTCTACAAACAAGGTTATTTAATCTACCATCCCAAGATGGTTTTAACGGAGGGAGCGATCGCTATTCTTTATGACTACACTAAGCGAAAAATAAACGGGTAGCGGTAGGGTTGCCATCATCTTCCACGCTGATTATCTCGCCAGAAGATAGTGAAGAACCAAGCGATCGCTCCCAACACCAACAAAACGGGTGTTAACCAATCGCCCCAACGCACATATAAAGTCTGTGTTTGTCGTCGATAAATTGTGGCTACGTGTAGCTGGTAAGTATTCATTTTAGATATCCACAAGGTTCTCCCGTGAGGATCTATCACGCCAGAAAATCCAGTATTCGTAGCGCGGACAGCCCAGCGATCGCTTTCGATTGCCCGCATCAAATCTTGAGCGTGATGCTGAGCCATCATTGAAGAGGTGTAATGGGCATCATTAGACGCTGTGAGGATAAATTCCCCACCCGCAGCCGCCTGACGCCGGAACAGTTCAGGAAAGGCGGAATCATAGCAAATACCCACAATGGCGCGTCCAAAGGGTGTATCAAATATTTGATTTGTTTTGCCAGGAATTAAGTGAGCATCGAGAGGAGAAAGTTTATCAATTAGTTTCCCTAAAACTTTTTCAAAGGGAATAAATTCCCCTAAAGGCACTAACTTGGTTTTGTCGTAGCGACTAAAAGTTTCACCAGTACCCGTAATCGTATAAAGACTATTTGTATAATCATTTCCCTCTTCCCCAAAGGTTCCTACCCAAGCAACTACACCTTTATCCAAAATTGCTTGTAAGAAAGAATCTCGAATCCAACTGGGTTGCGTCCATTGGACGGGTAATGCTGTTTCTGGTATTAAAACAGCATCAACTCCCTCGTCCGCTAAAGTTTTGTAGCCGCTGGTATAGCCTTCGATTGCACGACGCCAGCCAATCGGATCGAATTTGAGTTTATTGGGAATATTTCCTTGAATAATTCCTACTTTTAATGCAGTTTGGGGAGGTTGAATCAAGGGACGGCTATACAGCCCAAATCCGATTAGATGTAACGCTACTAATAACCCAGCCGCAATGCTTAAATAACCTGGATGAAGAACGAACCGCCCTAGCGAAGCCATGCGCGTTAGCGCTTTAGGCGCAGAGGACGCAGAGGAAGGAGTGGAAAAATCTGTTTCTTCTCTATGTCTTATGTGTTGTTTGCGGTTAATCCATGCTTCGGCAATTAAGCCATTAACGGCTACAATTGCTGCGGTTACTGTGTTCGGGCCAGAGATTTTACCAAGGTGCAAAATAGCTAGATTGTGAGGACTTTGGGTATAAGAAAGGGAAGTCCACCATAGCGATCCAGAACCCCAAAGACTTTCAAGTCCGCACCACAAAGCAACGCCAATCAAAAGACGAAGAAAGGATGAAGATGTTTTGCTTTCTGGCTTGCAGAGGAAAGCCATACCAGTTGCCCAAATTGCAACTAATCCGGCTCCCCAAAGGGTGATGAAAGTCCAACAAAAGAATGCGATCGCTAAACTTGCCAGCCAGGGAACCCCCAACCATGTCATCGGGTGAATCCCGGTAATCCAAGATAAAGCAACGCCGTGATAGCCAATCCCCCACGCCAAACCAATTAAAAAGGGAGAATTAAAACTAAAAAATGAAGAAGTTTCTCCTCCTTTTTTAAGCTTCAATTCTCCCTTTTTAACGATTAAAATCCACAGAGGGGCTAAGGCAATCCAAGCTAGGGGCCATGCTTGGATAGGAGCTGTTGTCACCCCCATCAAGATGCCACCTACCAGAGAAATTAAAAATGCAGAATTAAAAATTAAAAAAGGTAGTTTCTTCATTTTTAATTTTGCATTTTTAATTTTTAATTCTCTACTTCTTCCTCATCATCAGTCGAGTCAGTCGAGTCAGTCGAGGGGGGTACTAATGCAACAGCAGCGATCGCATCATCTTCATCCAGGCGTTGCACCCGGACTCCAGTTGCCATCCGGGATTGCAGGGAAATCGCATCGGTTGCTTGACGGATGATAATGCCTCGGTTCGTCACCATCATTAGCTCATCGCCTTCATTGATCACCCGCAATGCAGCGAGTCGATCCTTCGGCTTCCGAAACTTTGTGGCGACTAACCCCATCCCGGCGCGATTTTGCAGGCGGAATTGGGAAACCGGGATTCGCTTACCGTATCCACCCATTGTAATCGCCAACACCCACGGCCCTTGACCATTGGTGATAGGGGCGTCTTCACTGGTTGCTTCCAATGCTTCCGCTGCTTCCGACTCCTCACTCTCGACGATCTTCGCAACCACCTGACTTGGCAAGATATCCATGCTGATCAGCTCATCCGCATTGCGGAGAGCCATTGCCCGAACGCCTCGCGTGGCGCGACCGAGGGGACGCAGTTGCTCGTGATTGGTTCTAAAGTGAATTGCCATTCCTTGTCGCGATCCGATGATGATGCTGTCATCGGCTCTCGCTCTTCGCACCCACCGCAACTGGTCGCCTTCTTCCAGGGAAATCGCAATCAAGCCATTTGCCCGAATATTGCCGAAAGCAGACAGTTCTGTCTTTTTGATGTAACCACCCTTGGTCAGCATCACCAGATATTCATCGCTGGTAAACTCTGTAACCGGCACGATGGAGGTGATTTTTTCGTCTCGCGGGATGGGCAGCATTTGCACAATCGGGATACCCCGCGCCGTGCGAGACGAAGCTGGGATTTGGTAAGCCTTGAGGCAGTAAACGACACCGCGATCGCTAAAAAATAGAACGCTATCGTGGTCGCAGCAGGTGAGGAAATGCTCAACGCCATCATCCTCTTTCATGCCAGTGCCTTTCTTCCCTCTCGTATTGCGGCTTTGCGCCTCGAAAGTGTTGACTGGCATCCGTTTGATATAACCCTGCTCTGTTAGCAGAATTAAGGCTTTTTCGTTGGCAATTAAATCGGTGTCATCAATCTCACCTTCCGCGTGTTCGATGGTGGTTCGTCGCGGTGTTGCGAAGGTGGTTTTGATTTGCGACACTTCATTTTCAATGATTTCCAGGATGCGACTTTTGTTCGCCAAAATATCCTGCAAATCGGCAATTTGCGCTTGTAACTCTTCGTGTTCTAAGCGAATTTTTTCTGCTTCCAGTGCTGTCAGTCGTCGCAACTGCATCTGCAAAATCGCATCCGCTTGCGACTCAGACAACCCGTAAGTCTCCATCATTTCCGCTTTGGCGGTTGGGGTGTCGGCGGCTCTGCGGATTAGCTCAATCATCGCATCCAGGTGCAACAGGGCAATCAGCAGCCCTTGCAGCATATGGTCTCGCTCTTCTGCTTTCCGCAATTCGTAGCGGGTGCGACGGGTGATGCACTCAATCCGGAAATCTAGGAAAACGGTGAGGAATTTCTTGAGACTGAGTAACTGGGGTTCCCCATTTACTAGCGCCAGCATATTCGCCCCAAAGTTTGCTTGGATGGGCGTTTGCTTGTAGAGGTTATTCAAGACAACGCGGGGATAAGCGTCTCGCCGGAGTTCTACGACAATCCGCATGCCATCGCGATCGCTTTCATCCCGAATATCGGCAATTCCCTCTAACCGCTTCTCATTCACCATTTCGGCAATTTTCTCAATCAGCGCCGCCTTATTCGTTTGGTAAGGCAACTGAGTGATAATGATTGCTTCCCGGTCAGGACGCCCCCGATGTTCAATGGTTTCTATCTGGGCAACGCCCCGCATTGTAATCGAGCCGCGTCCAGTCGTATAAGCTTCCTTAATCCCAGAAACTCCCAGAATTTGTCCGCCTGTAGGAAAGTCTGGGCCAGGAATATACTGCATCAACTCCAGGTCAGTAATTTCTGGATTGTGGATCAAGGCGATCAATCCAGAGATTAACTCTCCCAGATTATGCGGGGGAATGTTCGTTGCCATTCCCACGGCAATCCCGGAAGAACCATTGAGCAACATCTGGGGAATGCGTGCGGGTAATACCAGCGGTTCTTGCTGGGAACCATCGAAGTTATCCCCAAAATCTACTGTTTCCGCTTCAATATCCTGGAGGAGGGCAACCCCTGTGAGGGCTTGCAAGCGGCATTCGGTGTATCGCATTGCTGCTGGTGGATCGTTGTCCACCGAGCCGAAGTTGCCGTGTCCGTTAATCAGCGGGTCGCGCATGGAAAAATCCTGCGCCATCCGCACTAGGGCGTCGTATACCGCTGTATCACCGTGAGGATGGTATTTACCCAGCACTTCCCCCACCACACGGGCACATTTGCGGAAAGGTCGATCGTGGGTAAGACCCAGCTCATTCATGGCGTAGAGAATCCGCCGGTGTACAGGTTTCAGACCATCCCTAGCGTCTGGGAGTGCCCTACCAACAATTACGCTCATCGCGTATTCCAGGTAAGACCGGGACATCTCGCTCCCTAAATCCGTGGGGATAATCCGCTCCGGGGAAGTGGTCATACTGTGAAAAAGCTCCAAAAGTATAGAAAAATGGCAGATAATATGCAAAGGCTTGCAATAACTTCCGCCTTAATTCCAAATAATGACAAATTCTATTAAAATTTTATCACATTTTGGTCTTTCTGGGTCGTTAGTTCCGGCTTAATTCCTAATGATTAATGGCGAATCGTTTGTGGCTAGTAATGCGTTTTGCTATTCGCCCCAAACCATCCGTAATTAATCATCTTTTAACTGACTTTGGTTACTCAGCGATCGCTTCTTGCTGCGTTTTGAGTTGAGCCGTAATCAGAGGTGCTTTGGGAGCCAGAAAAAAGCCAATCAAACTGGCAAACAAGACAGGCGTTAACGGACTGATGTTCGTTAGTTTCGTCAACAGTAAAGTTGTACTTACGGGCGTCCGCGTTACCGATGCATTAAAAGCCGCCATAACGCAAATCATGGCAAGGGCAGGATTCAGTCCCGGAATCAATAGAGCGATCGCTTTGCCGATACAAGCACCCGTGAAAAAGATCGGGATGATAAACCCACCCCGCCAACCACCTGTAACCGTAATGGAAATCGCCACCATTTTGGCAATCGCTAGGGTTAACAAGAAAGCGATTGAAAAATCACGCTCGAGGACTTCTGCTAACTCTTCGTGTCCAAAATAACGGGTGAGGGGGAAAAGAGTCGCTAAAATGCCCAATCCTAAACCAGCAAAAGTCGTCCGTACATAAATGGGGCCGGGAATTCGAGCTAAAAGGCGATCGCATCCTCGAAAAATGCTCATGAACAGCCATCCGGCTACGGCTCCAATCACTCCGTACAGGATCGCCATCGCAAAATCATCAATGTTGTCGAGGGTGTACTGGGGAAAATGCCAAGTTGGTCCAATCCCTAGCTTGGTAATTGCCGCAAAAACTAGATAACTCGCGCAACTCGCCACAATCGCTGGCAGAATTGCTTCGTAATACTCCAAAACGTGTTGATGGTGCAAAATCTCTAAGGCAAACATGGCACCGCCAAGAGGTGCGCCAAATAAAGCAGTAAAACCCGCCGCCATCGCTGCTAAACTCATCGATCGCAGGTCTTCTCCCTGCAAATCCAAACGGTCAGCAACCCAAGTTCCCAACGAGCCGGTGACTTGTACCAGCGGTGCTTCTGGGCCAGCGCTGCCCCCGGCGGATATGCTGAGTAGGGATGCCAGAATCATTGAGGGATTTTTGGTCGCATCCAGGCGTCCGCCGCGAAAGTGGATATTATCGACAAGTACGGCAATTTCACCAGGATTTCCTAAAAAATAAATCACCAAGCCGATCAGCAACCCGGCAAGTGGCATCACCAGCAGCAGAGTCGGCCCCTCAACCCGGTTGAGGATGTGAATCAAGAACTCTAGAACGTTCCAGTACAACCCAGCGAATAAGCCACAAGCAGTACCGAGAACCGTCCAGCGTAAGACCCAGCGTGAAATCATCAGAGGATTTCGCTTTGCCAAGCCAAAAAGTTGAAGAAACCTCCAGCGTTGAATGCGCTCTGGGGGGTTGGGCTTTTCTGGTGACACTGCTATTTCCTCCCTATTGCTGGCAAATAAGTAATTTTTTTGTCTTAACTCTACAAATTGGCATGAAACTTATCTATTTTTAATAATAAATTGAATCAGAGCCTACAAAATACTTATGTTGATTATGCATTCAGTTACAGCGATTCCCATTCGAGTGGAATCTACCTAGCAACGCCAGGTGCAGTATTTTTTTTGGTAGTGCTAAACACGTAATGATGCGTTGTAGTAGTGGATAAAGTACCAGATTGCCCCAATGTGATTCTCCAACGATTTGGAGAAAGACAAGGTTTTTCGCACCAACCGAGAC
>NZ_JAMPKE010000019.1:0-116075 GCF_039961955.1 Trichocoleus sp. DQ-A1 | reverse complement strand
AATCATCGACGTGGCAAAACAAAGCTTCTAAACTAAGCATGGGCGGGTAGATACTTGAGAACTCAGCACTTTCAGCGTATCTGCTCCGCCCTTTTTTATCCCGAACTCACGTTAAGTATCAGATAAGCAGATGCGAATCCAGCACTTTCAACCTAGCTGTCTTTGTCTGTTTCTAATTCCAAACTCACGTTAATTCCCAATTTCCCGATTTCATTAGTAATTTTTCATCGCCCGTTCCATATCGCGCTTATCATCGCGCCGCTTGACGTCTTCGCGCTTGTCGTGCAGCTTTTTACCCTTGCCAAGACCCAAACTAATTTTAATCCAACCCCCCTTCAAATACATTTTCAGAGGGATTAACGTTAAACCTTGCTGTTCCACCTTGCCAATCAGCTTGCGGATTTCCTGGCGGTGCAGCAGCAATTTGCGAGTGCGACGAGGGTCGTGGTTGAAAAATGCGCCGATGCCCTTGTAGGGCGAAATGTGGACGTTCAGCAGCCATATCTCACCATTGCGAATCAGGGCATAGCCATCTCGTAGATTGGCCTGACCCAGACGAATCGATTTAACCTCGGTGCCAGTTAACTCTATTCCCGCCTCATAGGTTTCCAAAATTTCATAGAGGAAACGGGCTTGCCGGTTATCGCTAAGAATTTTTATCCCTTCGTTCTTTTGACTCATTGCAGCCCATCAGTGGAAAACCTTCCCTTAACGTAGCCTTAAAACAGAACCTGTTGCAATAGACTCTGGAGGGAGCTAGGGAATGAGTCTTAGCGTAACTTCTTGGAGGCGGCTACCAGGGTTCATATCTCGATACGTTGCACCGACTTTCCGACTTCTAGCATCTTGGCGTTCTGCTGAAATCTGGGAAGCAGATTGAGCTGCTGCTTTTTGAGCTTCCGCCTTTTTTTCGGCTTCAGCTTGGAGGTGCTGCTTTTCGGTATATTCTGCACTCTTGGCTAAAGCTCTGGCGTAGGTAGGGGTGTCTTGGGGAATCTGTTGCAGATAATTTAACGCACCCGCAAAGTCTGTTCTGAATGCTCGTTCGTAGGCTTGTTGTAACAGATAATCAGCTTTGATATGTTGCTTTTGGGTATATTCAGCAATCTTTGTCTGAACTTTTGCCCCAGCAGGCGTTTGTTGGGGAATGAGCTTGAGATAGTTTAGGGCGCTGGTAAAATCTTTTTCTGCTGCTCGCTGGTAGGCTTTTTTTAGTAATTGTTGAGATTCCGCTTCAATTTTGGGTTGAGTTTCCTGAACAAGTGGCGCTATTTTTTCTTGCCAGTAGGAAATTTTAGGAATCTTACGAGCTGCTTCTAGCACATCTAACCACCGGCTTTCTTTAAATGCTTGTTCGGCGGATTGAAATTGAGCAGCAGCGGTATGCCACTCTTGGCTCCACTCGCGTGCGGTGGCTTGAGCTTCTGGATAGATAGAACTTTCTGAGGGAATAGATTGTGCTAGTGCGATCGCGCCTTGAACATCTCCTGTCTGATATTTGTCCTTCGCGGTAACTAAAATGTTTGATGAAGACTCTGACGGAAAAGCATTCAGCAGAGAATAAAGTCCGCCTGTTATTACTAAACTATTCGCTGCAATCCCGATTCCAAGCCCAGTCAGTATTGGAGAATGTTGAGGTTTGTAAGAGCGAGTATTTCTCTCGCCTTTCCTTGATTTTTGAGTTGGAAATTCTTTAATTGTGGCTTTGTGAGTTTCTTTTTTTTGACGATTAAAAACTGCCTTCTGTACGGGTGGCTGGTTGGTTGTCTCTACTGCTGGCTTCTGGCTTCCGTCTAACGACTGGAGAGCTTGCAGTACCTCCGAAGCTGACTGGTAGCGGCTTTTGAAGTGGTAGCGTACCATCTTGTTCAGGACAGAAACTAAGCGATCGCTCAAGACACTCATCGAGAGACTGCTGATAAAAAGGTGCTGCCAGATCAGCTCACCCGTCTCAGGATTTTCTTTTAATTGTGCCGGTTCCACGCCAGTTAAGGCTTGGATGGCAATTACTCCCAAAGCATAGATATCGCTATTACGGCGGGGATGTCCGATGAGTTGCTCTGAGGGAATGTAACCTAAGCTACCAACAGCCAAAGTCGTATTACTCTGTGCTAGATCGGGAGCTGAATGCTGCGGCTGCGCTACACAAAAATCTACTAGAAATAACTTGCCATCCTCGCCGCGTCTGACTAAATTGTTCGGTTTCAAGTCGCCATGAATGATGCCGTGACTGTGAACAAATGCCAGAATACGCAGGACTTCTTCCAGCATTTCAATGACTTGGGTTTCCGTCCAGCGTTTGACGCAGCCTTGGCTTATGGGCAGTTCCGCACTCAGCTGATGTCCCTGAATAAATTCTTGTACCAAATAGAATTCCTGGTTTTCTTCAAAGGAGTCTAACAACTGAGGAATTCGATTATGGGTGCCAAGTTTTGTCAATATTTCTGTTTCGTTGACGAACCGACGCCTTGCACTTTCCAAACTGTTGGGGTCTGAACTTGCAAGACTAAAGTGCTTGACAACGTATTTTGGCTTGCCTACTTGGTGAATGTCTTCGGCAATATAGGTCTGTCCAAAAACTCCAGATACCAGGAGTTGGACAATTTGGTAACGCCCTTTTAGTAGTTTCCCGATCATGGAGTAAATTGCCAGCTTTTTATCTAGTGAATTTTAAAAACACATCTAGATAATTTTTTCAGCAACTCACATCTATTTCCGGAAGCCAGTGACACGTACTGTACAGCTAAGCGCAAATCAATGTAAAATCGCGCCCGGATACCAGAAACTCAGTTTCTCGACCACAGAGCTATTTACAGTTTTGTTGTGCCTATACGCTCATGCTGAGCGTCGCTACACCGTTTAGAAGCCTACAGTAAAGGAGCGCATTTCTCAACTTGCGCCCCTGTTGTGGGTCAAAAAAATCAAGTCTATTGCTGTGTCAAAAATGTTTTGACAGTCTGTAGAGGCTTTCGGGTCGGAAAGCCCCTACTTTTCAGATAAACATTGACAGACTAATCTCCAGACACCGATTTACCGTTCGCTCACTGTAATGGTGGCGTGGGTGGTGTGACTGGTGTAATCGACGGGATTGCCGGTGTTACGCCTGGTGTGACCGGCGGTATTACGGGTATCACGGGCGGAACCCCTGGTAGAGCAGGCGGTGTTATGCCTGGTGTGGTTGGTGTTGCTACGCCTGGTGTGGTTGGGGTGGTGACGCCTGGTGTGGTTGGTGTGGCTACACCAGGTATAGTCGGCGTGGTTACGCCTGGTGCGGTCGGCGGTGTCGGTGTGGTGACGCCTGGTGTGGTTGGTGTGGTGACGCCTGGTGTGGTTGGTGTGGTTACACCTGGTGTGGCTGGTGTGGTTACACCTGGTGTAGTTGGCGTAGTGACGCCTGGTGTAGTCGGTGTGGTGACGCCTGGTGTGGTCGGTGTGGTGACGCCTGGTGTGGTCGGTGTGGTGACGCCTGGTGTGGTCGATGTGCCTGGGGCGTTAGATTGGGCAAGACCTGAGGTGGAGATAGCGACGGGCGCTGAAAAGGCTAGAAGAGTAGCAAAGACAAACTTTCTTATCATTTGGGTAGATGCCTATGGTTAAGTTTTATCAAAAGAGCCTGGTTGCATATTGACAAAAGTATGTTTCAGCTCACCAGCAATCCCCTTGCTATGGGTAGAGTCAATCGCCTACCCTAAGAAAGACGTTTGAGCTGAGAGCGATCGCACTTTGGGGGGGTTGACTGGAAGCTGCGGTGTTTCCAGCGAAGCGATCGCATCAAATCACCTGATGGATTGTTTTCACCTATGTAGGTGGAGTTAGACAAGTTCTTCTGTGCCAAAATCGATTTCAACGATTGCGCGATTTTTCTGCAAAGACGCTTTCCTAACGCTATCTGCCACGAAACTCCATGAACTTAGTTATCGGACAAACACTGGGAGGTCATTACCAAATCATTAACGCCTTGGGAGGAGGAGGGTTTGGTCAAACTTATCTTGCCCAAGATATGTATCTTCCTGGCACCCCGCGATGCGTTGTTAAGCTACTCAAGCCTCAAGCAACCGATCCCCAGACTTTGCAAACTGCGAGACGCCTCTTCGAGACGGAAGCAAAAGTTCTCCACCAGTTAGGGAATCACGATCGGATTCCGCGACTTTTTGCTTACTTCGAGGAAAATCAAGAGTTTTATCTAGTTCAAGAATTCATTGAAGGTGGCGATCTTAGCCAGGAACTCCCCACAGGCGGTAGCAGTGGAGCCACCCCGCCACTATCTGAAGATGAAGTAATTTCTCTGTTACAAGAGATTCTTGAAATATTAGAATTTGTCCATCAACAAAATGTTATCCACCGCGATATCAACCCTCGAAATTTAATCAGACGTAAGGAAGATAACAAGTTAGTTTTAATTGATTTTGGTGCAGTTAAGCGAATTAGCACTCAAATAATTAAGGGAGCAAAAACTAGCTTTACGGTTGCCATTGGTACTCCAGGCTACTTACCAAGCGAACAAGCGAACGGAAACCCCAAGTTAAGCAGTGATATCTATGCGGTAGGCATGATAGGAATTCAAGCTCTCACCGGCTTATTTCCTAACGAATTACCAGAAGATTCCAATACGGGTGAAATCATTTGGCGTAACCATTCATCAGTCAGCACCACTCTGGCAAATGTTTTAGATAAAATGGTGCGTTATGATTTTCGGCAGCGTTACCAATCTGCTGCTGAAGCGTTGCAAGCTCTCAAAGATTTGAAAATCCCGACGGGTGTCACAATGATGGTTGCACCTTCTGTAAAATCACCCGTTCGTCCAACAAGTCAGAAAAAAAGTAAAAAATCGCGTTCCCTTCCTTGGAAAATTTTAATCTCAACAATTGTCCTAGGATTGGGAACGGGCGCAGCCATTTTTATGGTCAATTTTATTAACTCTTCTAATGCGACTGACTTGTATAACCGAGGCAAAACCTTTTCAGAATTAAATCGCAATGAGGAAGCGCTGAATGCTTATGACAAAGCTCTTAAAATTAGACCGGAATACCTAGAAGCGTGGAATGGTCGCGGTCAAATTCTATTCAATCTGAATAAATATAAAGAGGCGATTGAAGCTTACGACAAAGCCATTCAGATTAGCCCAGAATCCTTTGAAGCCTGGGCGGGTCGCGGCTATGTGCTGGATAAATTGGAGCAATACAAAGAGGCAATTGATTCTTTCGAGAAAGCTTTAACTATTAATCCCAATTCGCCAGAAGTTTGGAATGGTCGCGGCGAAGCAATGACGAATTTACAGCAATATCAAGAAGCAATTGAATCTTTTGATAAGGCGGTGCAATTTAAGCCAGACTACTATCAAGCTTGGTACAGTAGGGGCTGGACGTTGCATAATTTGCAAAAATATGAGGAAGCGATCGCGTCTTATGACAAAGCTGTAGAATCCAAATCCGACTACTCCCAAGCTTGGTACAATCGGGGGAACTCGCTAATGAGCTTGCAACGTTATCAAGACGCGATTGAATCTTATGACAAGGCGGTAAGATTTCAACCGAATCACTTCAAAGCTTGGTATAGCCGGGGAAATGCGTTAGTAAATTTGCAGCAATATAAAGATGCAATTGACTCGTATACCCAAGTTACTAAAATTCAGCCAAATTACTCTAAAGGCTGGTATGGGATTGGTTGGTCGCTGCATCAATTACAACGATACGAAGAAGCGATCGCTTCCTATAACCAAGCAATAAAATTTAATCGAGGCGATTACCTCATTTGGTACAATCGAGGCAATTTACTTTATAACTTGAAACAATATCAAGAAGCGATCGCTTCTTATAATCGAGCCGTTGCTATCAAGCCAGATCACTACGAAAGCTGGTTTAGTCGGGGGAATGCGTTGTTTAACGTGAAGCGGTATGAAGAAGCGATCGCCTCTTATGACAAGGCGATTCGATACAAGCCAGATTACCAGCAAGCCATAGAAGGCAAACAGCGATCGCAGGATCAATTGAAGCAGGAAAAAGAAAAGCTAGCTCAAAAATCAGGTGGTGAGTCCGTTAAACCAGAAAAGCCGAAGCGTGAGAAAAAGAAATAAGCTGCTATGCGTTCTAAATAGATAGCGATCGCACTCTTGATTTAATTACAGGCGCGGGTTCCAACTGGTAGCTTTCAAGTGAATGTTCCTAAAAATCTAATTGCTTCAGCCTTATGCTGGAAGAGGGCATGAATTATATCACCATTGTTATATCGAATGTCAATCTCGTACTTTGAGACAGGCGCGGGTGTAGGTTGGGTATCTGCGTAATTCTGGATGTATTCTATAGCTTGTTCGACATTGGAAATTTGCCTTATCAGCCCGTGTAGAACAGTAACGCTTACCCCCTGAACCCGGCGTGAAAATGACTGGTTTAAGGTATTAATAAAGTTATCTATTCTGACTTTTTCTAGACTGAGCAGGTGATTCTTAATTTCTGCAATATCCTGCGTTGATAACGTATTCCACTGAGAAATTTTCTTTTTAAACTCAGCTTCTGGTGTGTTTTCGTCAAAAGATGCATCAATTTGAACAGATGCAAATGCTCCAACGATGCTGCCATACTGAAGGTAAAGAATTTCAAAACCTTTAGATTGCAATTGATTGAGCGCTCCTTGAGTAAAAACACCCGCCAGGATAGCACCTAAAAAGGGGCGCAGGTGACTATAAGTTTCTGCAAGTGGAAGAAGCGCTCCTTCAATTTCTTGAGTTTTGTTCCTAGAATGCTTAGTGTAGCGTCGCCATGCAGTCTCAATAAATGCTGCTGGAAGCCCACGAGTATGTTCTGTGCCTCCCCGTTCAAGTACATAGTCAAGGTCATGAGAATTTCCATAGCGATCTTCCCATGAAACCTTTTTAATAGACCTTGCCTTGCGCTTCTTTTGATAGTCTAAGTAAAGACCTTGTTCATTAGCGACTTCCTGAAGCCTCTCTCGAATAAATTCTTGGATTAGATTTCCAAGAATCTGACCCCATTTATGTGAAAATGACTCTGCCACTCTTGCTGTTAAAAAATATTTTTGTTGTAACACTTATCCCCGAACCCACAAGCGACCTTCACAGAGAGGAACGTTGTGCTTTCGATTTTTCCACTTCACATTTCGGTCACGAGTCTTCTCAAACGTGAAGGATTCAAATCCTGCCGATTGTGCTAGCGCACCCATCCACTCAATCACCGGGATATAAATTCCATAAGGAGCAGAATCGCCAACAACAAAGCAAACAGTGGAAGGATGTTGGCAGACTCTGCGAAGTGCTATCCAAACTCTAGCAATGTCCAAAAAATAGCACGCAATCATCAGATGATAATTTTTTTTCCCACCGTGCAAATGACGTTCTTTAGCCAGCGTGTGGCAGATTTGAATAATACTCGATTGGATTGGCAATAGTTCAGGAGATGCTAAAACTTTATCCAAATTTACACTCTTATTTGTTACGTGCTGTGAACATGAGCGAATTAGAAATTGCCGCACAGTTTTCTGAAGGTCTCCCCAACCTGCAATTTCTCCCATAAAACACATTTCCAGTCGTGTAGCATCTGCATAATCATAGTTGTTTGCATAGGGTGGTGAGGTGATTACCAAGTTTGCAAAGTTATCAGGGACACCAATACAAGTCCGAGCATCAGACTGAATAAGCTTAGCCTGAGAAACTGCTGTTTTTCCTACTATTCTCATGTCTGTGGCAATCGTTTCTGCCATAAGTTGAAAAGCTGACTTTGGTTCTAGAGTTGAGCTTTTCGTTTTGCGAGGTAAAATGTACTGCCAAGGTGCAGTACCTACATGAGAAACATGACGGAGAATAACAATGAGCGTTAGCCAGGTTAACTGAGATTGCGGAGAATTATCTGCTAATTTCTCCCAAGCTTGACGCAAGCAATCTAGAGATTCCAGTGATTCGTTGGTGAAGCATTTACGGATCAAGGGAGGATAATTTTCTACACAGCCTTGCAGAGTTTCAGCACATCTTATGACCTTCGTTGTATGTTGAATAAAAGCATCTAGGTCAGTTTGATATAACAGCTTTGCTTTGGCTACACGAGCAACGAAAGGATGCGCTTCAATCCCGTAGCATTCGACCCCTATTTTCTCAGCAGCTAGCAAAGTCGTACCCGCACCAGCAAATGGATCGAGGACAGTGACCGTTTCCTGTTTCTTGGCTTTAGTGATGATAGTTTCAACCCATTGAGCAGAGAACCCCGCACTGAACCTAAACCAGCGATGAACTGGCAATTTCATGTTGTCCGCAAAAGTTGAAAAGTTGCTAAAGCATTCAGGATTGAAAGGTGGTGAGACTGGCGATCCAACTTCCCAAAATTGCAACTCTAATTGTTTTGTCATGTAGATATTGAGTGTTAGACTGCCTGAGTTTTAAAGTGAATTTCAATTTCGGTGATTGTTACTGTACCGGATTCTCGCTCCTGCCCATTGCAACTTTTCACGGAGTGTCTGGTAATAGGAATAGTTTTCCCGCAAAATAATGAACTTTGCGAGGCAATTTGCCATGCGAATGTCTACACGCTGTCCGGGCCAAATGGCAGTTGCCAAGACGCCATCCATCCATAGTTTAGTGTTTAACTCGTAGTCAGCCAAAGGCCAAACGCTGACGACAGAACCAGAAGGGATGACAATTGGGCGACTCGCCAGACTTAGCGGGCAGATGGGCGTAACGGTAATCGCTTCCATGCCAGAGTGGACAATCGGGCCATTGGCAGAGATCGTGTAGCAAGTAGAGCCAGTGGGAGTAGAAACAATCAGTCCATCTCCCTGATATTGATCGACCACCTCTCCATCAATTTCCATTTCTAATATCGAGGTAATCATGCGGTCGGCGGAGGCAGGTTTGATGCACATTTCATTGAGTGCAAGGTAGCGATCGCTCACGGGTTCTAAATTCGTGCGGTTCCCCTCAAATAACGCCGCCTGTAACATCATCCGCCGTTCAAGGGCATAGCGATCCTCGCTTAACCTGTCCCAAACCCGGTCAGTATCTTCAAATTCCTCAAACGGCTGGGTTAGAAATCCTAAATGTCCTCCTACATTCACCGCCAAAATCGGTATTCCTTCGGGTGCGAGATGCCGTACTGCCGCCAAAGCCGTGCCATCGCCGCCCAATACTATCGCCAAATCGATTGGATGCATTGCAGAAGCCAAAAACACTGGGTAGGGGTTATCCTTCGCCCCACTTGGCCCCATCAGTACGTGGCAATTGCGTTTTTCCAGTTGTTTGGCGCACTTTTCTGCCCAGCTGCGGCTGAGGGGATCTCCCGCCTTGTGTGCAATGATGACGTTTTTTAGCTCCAATTTGCCTTTACTCAATCGAGGTTAGCTATTTTTCAAGATACCTATCACCCTGCATTTGGGCTACCTTTCCGTTTTTTAACCCTATCCCTGCCGTTGCCCGTTCACGGGCAACCATATTCCCCTCTCCGTTCACGGAGAGGGGTTAGGGGTGAGGTTCCACTGTTTAGGCATCGCTATTCTGGCTAGGATAGGCAAAATGTCTCTGCGGGCATTGACGGCAGAAAATCTGCTAAGCCCAAGTAGCGAATCCCTTCTGGGGTAACTTCAAAGCGACAGGGTAATACTTCCACCCCTTGGGCGATCGCATCACGCAATAATTTTCCATACAGCGGATCGGTAGTGTCTCCAGGCGCAAAATGAGTACAGTCGCCGCGATTCACAAAATAAAGCATTACCGCCCGCATCTGAGGAATTAACGCGGTCAATTCCCGCAGATGCTTTTGTCCTCTTGTCGTGACTGTATCGGGAAATAGCACCAGTTTCCCTTGCGCCCAAGTCGTGCTTTTGACTTCCAAATAAATAGGTAAATCGGAGTCATTACCCGTTAGTAAAAAATCTACCCGGCTATTTTTTTCGACTCCATAGGGCACCTCAAAACGAACTTGGCTGTAATTGCCCAATGTTGGGAACAGGAACTTTTCTAGTGCTAACTTAACGACCCGATTAGGCAAAGCGGTATTCACTCCCACCCAAGTCGGTTCGGTATCGTCAACTTGAATCATTTCCCACGTATACGGCAATTTCCGCTTGGGATTGTCGCTATACGACACCTGCACGGGACTACCGGGCGTTGAAACCCCAGTCATTGGGCCGGTATTTGGACAATGGGCAGTAATAACCTCCCCGGACGCTAGTTCAATATCAGCAAAGAAACGCTTGTAGCGTTTGAGCAAAATTCCGGATGAGAGAGTCGGGTAGCGGTAGAGCCAATCCATAGTATTTTTAACGCAGAGGTAAGCCAGGGAAATCGTAAAGGAGCGCACAGGAGATTTTAACTTGGCGCACCTTGGGGTTAACCTTTGCGTTTAAATAAGATGAGCCAATTGAGGGATTGTTAACCGTTCGTGACTGAAAAGCAGAAAACCGCTCGGACACTCGCTAGCATTGCCGGAATTGTGGCAATTGCTACGCTGATTAGTAAAATTTTTGGGTTAGTGCGTCAACAAGCGATCGCCGCCGCTTTTGGCGTGGGTGTCGTTGCCGATGCCTACAACTACGCTTATGTGATTCCTGGCTTTTTGCTGATCTTACTGGGCGGCATCAATGGCCCTTTTCACAGTGCGATTGTCAGCGTTTTAGCCAAGCAGCGCGACAAATCGGAAGCTGCGCCCCTCGTGGAGACGATTACAACACTCGTAGGCGGGATACTCCTACTCGTCACGATTGTCTTAATCGTGTTTGCGGGTGTGTTTATTAACCTAGTGGCACCCGGTTTAAGCGAGACGCCGCAAGGAATGCAAGTGAGAGCGATCGCAATTCAGCAGTTACAGATCATGGCTCCGATGGCGCTGATGGCTGGGCTAATTGGGATTGGTTTTGGCACCTTAAATGCGGCAGATATGTACTGGCTACCCTCGGTTAGCCCCTTATTCTCCAGCATTACCGTAATTGGTGGACTGGCAGTTTTGGCGCTACAAGTCGGCAACCAAATTACCCTACCCCAATACGCTGAAGTAGGAGGACTGGTGTTGGCAGGGGGAACCCTTGCCGGTGCCGTGTTGCAGTGGCTAGTCCAACTTACTGCCCAGTGGCGGGCTGGCTTGGGCAAGTTACGCCTGCGATTTGAATGGAATCAGCCGGGGGTCAAGGAGGTCTTGAAGGTGATGGGACCGGCGACGCTTTCCTCCGGGACGCTGCAAATTAACCTCTACACCGATTTATTTTTCGCCTCGTATATCCCCACAGCAGCGGCTGCCATGACCTATGCGGGGCTTCTCGTTCAAACGCCTCTAGGAATTATCTCGAATGTCATTTTAGTCCCCCTGCTGCCGGTTTTTTCGCGACTCGCTGCCCCTGAAGATTGGCCCGAACTCAAGCAGCGAATTCGCCAAGGATTACTGCTGACTGCGATTACTATGTTGCCTTTGAGTGCCCTGATGATGACGCTAGCCGTCCCCATCGTCCAAGTAATCTATCAACGCGGAGCCTTTAAGTCTAGAGCATCTGAGTTGGTTGCTTCATTGCTGATGGCTTATGGGATTGGGATGTTTGTCTACTTGGGGCGAGATGTACTGGTGCGGGTATTTTATGCCTTGGGCGATGGAGAGACGCCCTTTCGCATCAGTATCGTGAATATCTTCTTCAATGCTCTGCTAGATTTTATTCTTGTTCAACGTTTTGGGGCACCCGGTTTGATTTTATCCACGGTGATGGTCAATACCATTTCAGTCGTGGCACTCATTTGGATGTTGAATCGCAAGCTTAACGGCTTGCCTTGGCAAGAGTGGAGTTTGCCAATTTTGGGTTTGACAGGTGCTAGCTTTGTAGCTGGTTTAGCGAGTTGGGGTGTCAGTAAAGGTTTTCAACAAGTCTGGAATGCGAATGGGTTGCTGGTGCAGTTATTGCAGCTAAGTTTAGCCGCTTTTGTTGGCTTGATCGTTTATGCTTTCTTGGCAAAGCAGCTGAATTTGCCAGAAGTTGATATTTTTGTGTCGCGGATTCGCCAACGCTTTGGGAGGTAGCGATCGCACTTGCAGCAAACTCAATCCGGTGTATGAAACAATACCAAACTTCTGGAGGAAGGTGTGATATCTAATCCTTAAGCCGAGATGAGTATTGAGGCTTGGCTCGTCCAGCTCGCGCGATCGCAACTAATGAAGACACTTAAAGCATATCTGGTCAGCTTATTTGACAAAGAGTTTATCCCGACCGGATTAAAAACGGCTCTATTTGTCGGGACTCTTTTGTTTTTGATCAATCACGGGGTTGCCTTTTTCCGAGGCGAAATGACGCGCGATCGCTGGATTTCTGGATTGCTGACCTACCTAATGCCTTATCTAGTTAGTGTTTACGGTCAATACGCTTATCGTCGCAAGTTAATCAAAACTTCTGCGTATCAAACTAAACATTTTTAGTCATGCAACTCGCTTTTGCTAATCCTTTTATGAGCGAGCAGGTGAAACCCCCAAACCCCCTCTCTGGCAGAGAAGGGGAAGGGAAAAGCGACAGCTTGTTTATAGATTGCGCTGGAATTCTTCCAGAAGCTCCATCAGGTTTACCTGGCACTGCGTAGGCAACAAATCTACTAAGGGAACTTCCCGCTTCCCGCCGCCTAACTTGACAGGAATCCCTTGCAGGACTTTCGACACCTGATTTTCATCTACAGAATTATCAGCCAGTAGGGGGTACAACTTTTCTGCTACAACCGTATGCAGCTTGGCATCTCGCAAATAAAGGTGCCATTTAGCCACATCGATGTAAACGTTTTCGCCAATTTCAGCGGCGAGAGATTCAATTGCTTCGGAAGTGTTGGTTCTAGCCATAGGATTTACTTTGGTTATGCGGATAGGGAATCTAATGCTTTCATTGCAATTGATCCCCGTCCGAGTTTGAATCCACGAAAAGCAAGAAACAGGGATCTATCTTTAGGTAGTTTTTTTGGATTTTTCTTTGGTTTTGGGCTGGAATCCTAAACCAGCACTGGTATTTGCAGATTCTGTTACTGGGTCGGAATAATCTGCGAGTGCAAAGATATACAGAGCGTGGGTCGCTAAGACTAACGCCCATCCGCCTGTCACCCAGGTTGCCCAAGGCCATGTAGCATTCTGCAAGTTGTGGAAAAACCACAAGCCAGAATTACAGGCACCAAAAATCGCCACATGGATGGCAAAATTCATTCTATCGTCGAGGCGACGATAGGCGGGGTCATTACGGTCTGGTTTTCGAGGCCAACGAGGAGGCATGAAAGTGATGAATTATAAATTATGAGTTATGAGTTGTTAGCGCTAACAACTAAATTCATTCTAAGCCTCTAACTACCCTGTCCTTGGCGAAGGTAATCTCCCGACTTGCCACCCGTCTTACTCACCAAGCGAATCGATTCAATCACCATCCCTTTTTCCAACACTTTCGCCATGTCGTAGAGGGTAAGTGCAGCGACAGAAACGGCTGTTAGCGCTTCCATTTCCACGCCAGTTTCCGCCTTGGTGACGACTTCCGCTTGAATCTGATATCCCGGCAACTGAGCGTCAGGCACGATCTGAACTTCTACTTTATGAATTGGCAAGGGATGACACAGGGGAATTAGCTGAGAAGTCTGCTTTGCTGCCATAATCCCAGCCAATCTCGCAGTTCCCAATACATCTCCTTTCGGCGCGTTCCCCGCCTGAATCGCCTCAAATGTCTCTAGCAACATCCGCACTTGTGCCGCAGCAACAGCATGGCGTCGAGTTTGTTCTTTGCCGGAAACATCCACCATCTGAGCCTCACCGTGGGCATCCAAATGAGTGAGCGGTTGATTTTGAGAAAAATTTTGCATCATACGGTTAGGCTATGCTATTATAAATTTCTGGCAAGGGCTTGTAGCTCAGTGGACTAGAGCACGTGGCTACGGACCACGGTGTCGGGGGTTCGAATCCCTCCTAGCCCGTTACTAAGTAAAAAAGAAAAAGGCAAAAGATTCTTTCTTTTGCCTTTTTTCTTTGAATTATGCCTCACTTTGTAGCCCAACCTTATTCAAGGCATAAACATCCTTTTCTCTGCCAAAGGCGAAGCGAAGGGAATGGGATAAATTTTTGCTGGATAGGGTAGCGAAGATAATCAGCGCCAGGAATGAAATAACTGTTGTAATACTAAACATTGCTCGGTAGCCAATGGGTTCGGCAATGGAACCCAAAACAGGACCCGCGATCGCTATCCCGACATCGAACCCCGTGATGCACAAAGCAAACACTCTGCCTCGTTCTTGGGGAGAGGAACGGTCAGAAATCAAGGCAATCATCATCGGCAGTAACGTTCCCGCTCCTGCGCCTTCCAAAAAACCGCCCACTAAAAAGCTACGGGCAGTGTAAGCATGAGACAGCATCAGCATTGCCAATGCATAGCTGAATATACTGCCAGTGATAAAAATTCCGCGTCCGTAACGGTCAGAAGCGCGACCAATGATGATGCGGGAAATAAAAGACGCGATCGCGGCTGCTGTGTAAAATAACCCCGGATTTAAGTCAACTTCGGCATCTTTAATAAATAAAGGGACGAAGGTACTCAACGCTCCAAACGCTACACCAACCAGCAACAACACTAAAGCTGGAATCCTTAGACGAGGACTTGCCAGAAGTCGCCAAAATTGTTGAGTTTCGGATGAATCGGCAGAGGAATCGGCTGTCTCGTGGACGATTCGGGGTTCTTTGACTTGATTGGCACAAACTAAACCGATCGCTCCTAGTCCGCAAGAGAGCAGAAACAACGGCGTGTAACCAATCCCAGCTTGGATATAACCCCCAACTGCTGGCCCTATCGCCATCCCAACTGGCGTTACCAAGCTCATGTAGCCAATTAACTCACCCCGCTTGGACACTGGAGACAAATCAACCACCAAGGCGCTGTAACCCGTCGTAAAAGCCGCAATGCTAATCCCGTGGAACGCTCGCAGCAGCATTAATAGGGGAATTGATTTAACAACTAGATAGCCCAAAGGCGCGATCGCTGCCACGGTCATGCCAATCAGCAAGACCACCTTGCGACCGCGTCGATCTGCCAAACGCCCCAGCCACGAACGACACAGAACCAATCCGAGGGCAAATGACCCCATGACAATCCCAATCTGCTGCGTCGTGCCACCCACATCCTCGATATAGAGCGGCAGCGTCGGGAGCAAAGAAGCCATACTAGACCAAAATAATAGCCCAGCCGTAAATAAAACCAACAGATTGCGGCGACTGGGCGGCTCTAGCGTCCAAAAAACTTTCAAAGCTTAATTCCTTCTTACACTTTTAGCCTTCCCTTTGTTTACTATTGTTAACATTCCCCCCAACAACTTCCCTCACCCGATAGATTGGTCTGCCCTGAGACTCGTGATAAGTTCTCATTAACAATTCTGCAAGCAGTCCAAAAGAAAACAATTGCACACCCGTCACTAGCAGTACGACCGCCAGAATCAATAACGGGCGATCGCCAATGCTCTGACCGAAACCCACTTTTAAAATCGTTAAATACAGACCAAGCAGCGTCCCTAATGCCATTGCAATAATGCCAAACAGCCCAAAGACGTGCATGGGGCGGGTGAGGAACTTTTTCATAAAGTAGACGGTTAACAAGTCCATCACGACTCGGAATGTCCGCCCCAACCCATACTTACTGCTTCCATAGCGGCGGGCATGGTGCCCCACTGGCAGCTCAGTAATTCTTGCCCCCTCAATGAACGCCAAAGCTGGCAAAAATCGGTGCAATTCCCCATAAAGATTCATATCCGCCACCAATTCTGAGCGGTAGGCTTTTAGGGAACAACCGTAGTCATGCAACTCTACACCCGTGACTCGCCCAATTAACCAGTTAGCGATTTTAGACGGAAGCAGACGAGTCAGGGCGGCGTCCTGTCGTTTCTCACGCCAGCCACTTACCAAGTCATAGCCTTCTTCTAACTTTGCCAGGAGCCGGGGAATATCCGCCGGGTCATTCTGCAAATCGCCATCCATTGTGATAATCACCTTGCCTCGCGCATAGTTAAACCCCGCAGACATTGCTGGAGTTTGACCGTAGTTTCGACGCAGAAGCACTGCTTTTAAGTTTTTGTGGGTTTGCACTAGAGATTTCAGCAATTCCGCTGAACCATCCTTGGAACCATCATCCACGCAAATAATTTCGTAGTTCAGATTCGTCTCAATTAAAGTGGTTGCGATCGCTTCAATTAGGTGGGGTAAACTTTCCACCTCGTTATAAACCGGCACTACTACAGAAATATCGGGGATCTCGTCAGCAGACATTTCGCTTTGCGTTACCAGTCTTTCAGGAATTAACACGATTGCCTCCCACCTTTTGGTGTCTTATTGTCGTTGTGGTTGATAACTGGCAACCACTCGCCCGCAAGAGCGCAGTTGCCGAAAATACGACTGACTAATCGAATCTCCCTGTTCCGAAAGGACATCAATTCCAATTCCGTTGCGACCCTGTTCTTGACCGGAACTATGGATATAACGTCCTTCTCCCAGGTATAAACCCACATGGGTTGTTCTATCTCCGATGCCAAAAAAGATTAAATCACCTGATTGTAGCTCTTGAATCGCAATCGATTCTGTAAAAGCTTCCTGCTGATAGGAATCTCTCGGCAACCAAATCCCAGAGGCAGAAAAGGCGGCTTGCATCAGCCCGGAACAGTCATAATTTGGCCCAACTGTTCCGCCCCAGAGATAATAATTCGGCTGTTGCATCGCCGCTTGCATAAAGGCAATAACTTGGGGTAAGCGATTTTGAATTTCTGTTGGGGAGATAGTGTAAGCTCGCAAGGGCGTTTGTGCCTCTTCAATCTCCTTGAGGTCTTGAATTTCCACCCAGCCGGAATAGTCATCTTCACACAGACAAACCTGGATAGATGAATCTAAATCTGTCTTTGGCGACAAAATCCGCAAGTGACGCCCGGTTGCTGCCTGAGTTGCCAAACGAGTACAACTGGGGGAATCATAGAGGTTTAGATTGACTCGACATTGGTACTCGCGGAATGAGTCATGGGTCATGGGTCAGTGGTTGTTGGTCAGTGGTACAAACTATTGAACAATTGACAACTGATAACTGACAACTGATAACAACTGATAAAAATGACATTTTTTCACAAAGACGAACAACTAGAAAAATTAGGCGATCGCATTTTAGAAGCAACTTGGGCAGAATTTCCGGGATTAGCCCGCAACCAAATTGCCTTAACCTGGGTAGTCTACGATCCCCCAGTGCCCGTCAATACTGGCGGTGCCCTTAGCTCAGAGGAATTTTGGAAATATCCAGTCCGGGGCTTTAGCTATCGCGGCGTCGAGCGAATCTTTCCTGCCAGCATCGTTAAACTGTTTTATCTGGTTGCTGTACAAGAGTGGCTGGAACAAGGAATGATCCAAACTTCCTCGGAGTTAGAGCGAGCCATCCGCGACATGATTATTGATTCCAGCAACGACGCCACCAGCTTAGTGCTGGATGTATTGACTGGCACTACTAGCGGTCCAGAGTTGCCGCCAGGGCCGTTTGAAACCTGGCAGTTGCAGCGCAATATCGTGAATCGCTACTTTCAATCCCTCGGTTGGACAGAGATGGAAACCATCAATGTCAATCAAAAACCTTGGGGTGACGGTCCCTATGGGCGAGAGCGGGCATTTTTAGGGGAGATGCGGGAAAACCGCAATATGGTGACGACCAATGCCACGGCGAGGCTCATACATAGCATTGTCGGAGGCGTTGCAGTTTCCTCCGGGCGATCGCAAGCAATGATGGGACTGATGAAACGCAGCCTCCATGCAGAAGACGATGAAGCCCCCGATGAGGAAAATCAGGTGCGGGGTTTCTTAGGTGGCGGACTGCCTCCAAATGCCCAATTGTGGTCTAAAGCCGGTTGGACAAGCCAAGTTCGCCACGACGCCGCTTATATCGAGCTACCATCACGGCACCCTTATTTGTTGATTGTGTTCACTGAAGGCAAAGCAAATAGTAAAAACAAAGCGATTCTCCCCTTTGTTTCCCAGCAAGTTGTCGCGGCAATGGACAGCCTTACCTAGTACAATCTGCGGTTACAGAGGCGAGCTTCATCAATCACGAAGAAACCCTTTTTATTGTAAAAAAGGGTTTCTTCGTCATCAAAATCAAAATGAGCGATTGGTCGCATCCCAAGCCTTTATCAGAGAAATTGCGATCGCTGCTTTGGAGATAAAGCCTAGGAACCGGGAATAAAAATCTCTTTTATCACCTTCTGACCCTCTTTATTCCATTTCACCTGTCAACATCAATTTCGTCGAATACTAGCCACTTTCAGCGCATAATCCTTCCTTGGTGGGTAGCAAATTCTTTTAAAATTTCCTAAATTGACGACAGGGAAATATAATTTCCGAGAGAATAGGCAATTAAGGTTGGCTTTCGTAGATTTTTGAGGAAGTTTTTGAGGAGTGACCGTGAATACAATCTTTTCTAAGCGTGTTTCTTTCTTACTAGGTCTGACGGCACTGACAGTTTTCAGCGGTGGCTTGTCAGCTACAGCCCAGTCCACTGCCACAGTCATTGACCAAAAGACTCCTGCGGTCATTGAGACTTCAGAACCTGCCGCATCTGAGGCGATCGCTGAGCCAACAGTAATGGGTATGCCAGTTGTCAAGCCAGTTGTCAAGTCGGCAGATGTCACACCGATTACCCAATCAACTGTTCCGGCTGCACCACAAGTCCCGGCTGCACCGCAAGCCCCGGTCTCAACACAATATAATCTGAGCCAACAGCCGGTCATTCTCTCGGAGTACCAAGATGCAACGCTGGTTGAAGAAAGCGCAAAGCCCGTGGCTTCAGAGCCTTCCTCCTTGGCAGCGGCTGATGATACTGCTACTACGCAACCATTTCCCGGCGTAACCACTTCTGCTGCCGCTCTCGCCGCACCACAGCAACCAACTGCTGAAACTCCAAACTTACCCAATGACTCTGAGATTGCTCAAACCGACATCGAACTCGGTCGAGCCACCCGTGCCGGTCGAAGCTACGTCGGGGTTGGCTTCAATATTGGTTTCGGGGGTGATAGTGCTTTGGGCGATGGTAGTTTCGCCGTGATCAGCAAAATTGGTCTAACCAATACGTTGTCTGTACGCCCTTCCGTGCTACTCGGTGACGATACGACCTTTCTGCTTCCAGTGACTTACGACTTTAACATCCGACAGTCAGATCCGTTTGAACCCGTCAGATTCGCCCCTTACGTGGGTGGCGGTGTCACGATTTCCACGGGTGATGACAGCGACATTGGTTTCCTGGTTACAGGTGGCGTCGATGTACCTTTGACACGGCAATTTACAGCAAATGCAGCTCTAAATATCGGATTTCAAAGCGATGAAGTGCCAGTGGGACTAATTCTGGGTGTGGGTTACACCTTCCCTGGTTTCTAGAGAAGGTAAAAATCAAGGGCAAAAGATAACAGAAAAATTTGGTTTCTCCTGTTTCTTTTGCCTTTGTACTTTCTTACTTTTTATTTGGTTACTGCTACTTGGGGGCTGACTTTGCCGGTCACAGCTAGACTACCCGTAGGTTCTACTGCCCAGACATCGTAGCTACCCACCACATCGCCGTTGGCATCAATATCTACGTTACCGCTAGCTCCCTGGTAGTTAATCTCCTCACCCTTCCGTACCAGTTCTAGCGCTTGACAAACATCGCTTACTTCTGTGCCAGGGGCATTGGCGACATCGCGAATCTTACTTTTAATGCCTTCGCCGGTATTTGATTTAGCGTCTTCGGCTGCTAGTACCATCAAAGCGGCAGCATCCCAGGCATGAGGGACATAGGCGCTCAATCCCCTTCCGGTTTTCTCTTTCCAAATCTTGGTGAACTCAGCCAGTGCTGGGCCATTAGCACCGGGAACCGTACCGATTGCCCCAGCTAATATAAATTTATCATCGCTGGTTTTGCCGACCTGTTCGGGAAAGTCTTCCGAATAAGCACCATCGGTTAGCATCACCTGGACGCCTTTACTGAGACCTTGCTCGTAGGCAGATTTTAAGAACAAGCTGCCGGTTTCGGCGTAGACAACCGCTGCTACCGCATCCGGTTTGCCATTAAATGCAGCTGCTGCCTCGCTTTCAAAAGTGGCAGCTTTAGGGTCATAACGAGTTGGCTTTCCTTCGTTGACGACAGTCCCTCCTAATTTTTTGAAGGCTTGTACAAATTCTCTTTCAAAGCCAACCCCATAGTCGTTGTTGATGACGACAGTGGAAACGCGCTTAAATCCTCTGTCACTAGCTAGTTTTGCTAAAGCCTGAGCTTGATAGGTATCGGGGGGAGCCGTCCGCGCCCAATAACCTTGAAATTCTCCTTTTTTGGCTCGTTCGGTAAAGACTGGGCTGGTGCTACCCGGTGAGATAAACATCACCTTGTTGCGGACAGCAACAGGCACGGCGGCACTAGAAACGCTGCTGGCAAAGGAACCGACGACGCCAGCAACTCTATCTACTTCCGTTAATTTGGTCATTCCTGCGGTGCCAGCGTTGGGATCGGTTTGGTCATCTTCAGGAATAAATGTGACTGGCTGACTATTGACGCCGCCACACTTGTTGACGGTGTCTATTAACAGGCGGATAGCATCTGGCAGGGGTTGCCCTACGGAAGATAGGTCGCCAGTGGTCGGCAGCAGTGAGCCAATCTTGAGTCCGGAACCGCTGGTGGCTGGGGTAGAACCTGTAGTCTGGGCGGGGCTACTGGTTGTACTGGTTGGCGTGTTATTACCTGGCGTTGTTTGAGAGGGGTTTTCGCAAGCAACGGTTAGAAAACTTGTCGTAATGGTGGTAATTGCTAGGGCGATCGCCCAACTCGGTTTGATATTTTTGGCTGAAGCGGGTCTGCTCATTTGGGTGTTTAACTCTTCAACAGTCCACGATTGAAATCAAATATTTTAATTGATCTCAGTTGTTTAAGAATACAGCCATAACTTCTGCCAACATTTTAGCTAGCAGAAGCGATCGCTGTGAGACGTCAAGAGTGAGGCGTTTGCTTTTCCCGATTGGGCTTCGCTACTTGTCTGTTTTCGCTTTTAAAACGGAGAGGGAGGGATTCGAACCCTCGGTACGGAGTTACCAACCGTACAACAGATTAGCAATCTGTCGCTTTCGACCACTCAGCCACCTCTCCTAGGTGACAAATATAGATAATAGCAGATATTAATCAATTGGTGCTGCTGTCAAAAAAATTTTCTTTTTTTTGATGCCCGATCGTTCCGAGTGAGTCTTCGCAGTTGCAGGGAAAGCCATGATTCATCCTCGTCGTTGTGGTTGTTTGCTTCTTTCCCAATGCCTTAGTATAATTACCTATTGTTAAATTTCTTATGGCTGGCAAAGAAATCTAATAAATGCTTACAACCCGCTTTCTTTAAGGCTTGGGCGATTTAAATATTCTCGCGTTTCACAATTAAATCTATAAATCTTCACTTCCCTGACCGTTGGAGGACGGAAAAATGGGAATCCATTCGCTACTCTGGCGATTTATATGCCCTTTGGCTTAAAATTTTATTTCTTTGGGGGGAGGTCATGATACCCAATGATACCCACCCGTCCCCCGGAAGGTTGAATATAGTCAGGTAGTAGATTCTCTCCCGTAGTTGATGTTCATCATCAACGGCGAAGCTTATCCTATTAGCACAAGTAAAGATTCCTTAAGTTCCGGTGGGCTAAACAGGCAACTAAGTAGAATAGTCAACCCCTGCTTCGCCCTGAACGTCGTTGAGTGAAAAAATCGATATAAATATATGCTTTCCACAAACAACCAGCACATTGCTCTAATTTCCGTCCACGGAGATCCAGCAATTGAAATCGGTAAAGAAGAGGCTGGCGGTCAAAACGTTTATGTACGTCAGGTGGGTGAGGCACTTGCTCAACAGGGGTGGCAAGTAGATATGTTTACCCGCAAAGTTAGTGGCGATCAACCCACGATTGTTCAACATAGCGCGAATTGTCGAACAATTCGCTTGACAGCTGGTCCTGAAGAGTTTGTCCCAAGAGACAATTTGTTTGAGTATCTGCCAGTGTTTGTCGAACAGATGCTCAAGTTTCAGCAGCAAGAAGGCATTGAATATTCTATAGTACACACAAATTACTGGCTCTCATCTTGGGTGGGAATGGAGCTGAAGAAAGTTCAACCCATCAAACAAATTCATACTTACCACTCTTTGGGAGCCGTCAAATATAAGTCAGTTTCGACGATTCCCTTGATTGCTACCACGCGGCTAGAGGTAGAAAGAAAGGTTTTAGAGACAGCGGAACGGATTGTTGCCACCAGTCCGCAAGAGAAAGAACATATGCGATCGCTGGTTTCTACAAAAGGCAACATCGACATCATCCCCTGCGGCACCGATATTCGCAAGTTTGGTTCCGTCACCCGCGAAGCAGCACGAGAGAAACTGGGAATCGACGCCGACACCAACGTAGTCTTCTATGTGGGTCGATTTGATCGCCGCAAGGGAATCGAAACACTCGTTCGCGCCGTTGGCAAGTCCCAGATGCGCCAGCAGGGCAACCTAAAACTATTTATCGGCGGGGGTTCTCGTCCCGGTCAAAGTGACGGTATCGAACGCGATCGCATTGAAAAAATTGTCGGCGAACTGGGGCTGCAAGACATCACCTCCTTCCCCGGACGGTTGGGTGACGACACCCTGCCCGCTTACTACGCCGCCGCTGATGTTTGTGTCGTACCCAGTCATTACGAACCCTTCGGTTTAGTGGCAATTGAAGCAATGGCTTCTGGAACGCCCGTCGTTGCTAGTGATGTCGGCGGACTCCAGTTCACCGTCGTCCCCGAAGAAACGGGTTTACTGGCACCCCCGAAAGATGCCGTAGCGTTTGCAGCCGCGATTGACCGCATTCTCGCCAATCCAGAATGGCGCAAGCAGCTAGGTGAGAAGGCAAGAGTTCGGGTAGAGAAGATGTTTAGTTGGGATGGCGTAGCGACTCAACTAAGCGACCTTTACACCCAGTTATTGAAAGAACAACCTGCACCAGAATTAGAATTGGTCACTCAAGTCAGCGCCTAATTACGCAGCAGCTTGTCCTGGAAATACCCTACAAAGACTTCTAGTTGTACCAGTAAGATTAGTACAACTAGAAGCCTTTGTTTTACTGTATACTTTTTTCCAAATAAAAATTATTCTATATCTACATAATGATTATTTAGAAAAATTCCCTTTTTAAAGCAACCATTTGAGTGTTGCTCGCTCTCAAATTATCCGGATTTTGAGGAGATTGGTTGCAATTTATTAGTGATGGAATAAATAAAATAATGGGTTGGAATTGGATGATGTTGTTATATATATACTTTATTTAAATTTTACAATCCGATTCTAAGTTCCCTTTTCCCATCCAAAATCCTCAACCTAAAATGGTGTTAACCTCAAGTAACACAGTACCGCTCGTGGCGTTGATAGTAATTCACGTTGATACCAATTAACGTTGATACCAATTCACTTTGTACTTGTGACTTTAGTAAGAGCGCATAGTCGTGTGCTTACGTTCATATACTTACAATCAATTAAAGAAAGGGTATGAATGACCTATGATAATCTCTAATTAAGCGTGCAGAATACCAGCGTGAAACGGCTATTTACAACAGCATGGAACCTTCTTTTGAACGCTATTCAAACCATTTACAGTCGTCTTTTTAGAAAAAAACGTCGCCAGTTACGTCGTCAGCCCCTCCGACAAGAAGCCTCAATCGATTCTGAATTGAATCAAATCAACCTCACCCCATCGAAACCGACAGAGGAAATCAGCAGCAGCCCACCCATCCCCATCAATGAGGCAGATAGGCTCAAAGCGCTGAATCGCTACAAGATTCTTGATACTGCTCCTGAAGAAGCATTTGACGATTTGACGGCTCTGGCAGCCTATATTTGTGGCACTCCCATTGCTTTAGTCAGCCTCGTCGATTCTAATCGGCAGTGGTTCAAATCAAAAATCGGTCTAGAAGCAACGGAAACGCCAAGAGACGTGGCATTCTGCGCCCATGCCTTGGTGCAACCAGATGAGTTGTTGATTGTGCCCAATGCCTTAGAAGATCGGCGGTTTTCCAACAACCCGCTCGTGACCTCAGACACTAATCTCCGGTTTTATGCGGGTACCCCTTTGGTAACATCTGATGGCTATGCTGTCGGCACCCTCTGCGCGATTGACCGGATTCCACGTCATCTCACCCCCGAACAGATGGAGGCACTGCGGGCGTTGGGGCGTCAAGTGGTCAGCCAGATGGAGTTACGGATTAATCTGGATAAATTAGAACGGACTGTCAGCAAGAGTCGGCGAGTAGAGCAAGCACTCCGCCGCAGTAATCAACGACTGTTGCAAACCCTCAAGACATTACGAAATACTCAAGCCCAACTGATTCAGAGCGAAAAAATGTCGAGTTTGGGTCAATTGGTTGCTGGTGTCGCCCATGAAATTAACAACCCTGTCAACTTTATTCACGGCAACCTGCCCTATGTTAGTGCCTATGTTCGGGATCTCCTCGATTTGCTAAACCTCTACAAAAAGCAATATCCCCATCCCGATGGCGAGATTCAAAAAAAAGCAGAAACAATTGATGTGAACTTTCTAGTAGAAGATTTACCAAAAACTTTGGCTTCTATGAAAGTGGGTACTGACCGAATCCATCAAATTGTTTTTTCGTTGCGAAACTTCTCCCGATTGGATGAAGCCGAGATGAGACGAGTTGATATCCACGAAGGGATTAATAGCACGCTTTTAATCCTTCAGCATCGGCTTAAACCCACAGCCCAAAATCTCGGCATTGAAGTGATTAAAGAGTACGGAGTCCTTCCACCCGTTGAGTGCTACGCAGGTCCCTTGAACCAGGTATTTATGAATATCTTGAGTAATGCGGTGGATGCTCTAGAGTTGTCAATGGTCAATAGTCAGCCGTCAATCATTCGTGAAACAACAACTGACCTAGAGACACGATTAATCGTGTCTCTACCCACTAGCAGTGCTTGGCTTCGCATTAGCACCAGCCTTTCTTCTGACCGATCTCATGTAGTAATTCGCATTGCGGATAATGGCCCTGGCATACCGGAAGAGATTAGGGCAAAGATATTCGATCCATTTTTCACGACGAAGCCTTTAGGGAAAGGCACGGGAATCGGATTGTCGATTAGCTACCAGATTATCGTTGAGAAGCATGGCGGGGTACTGAAGTGTCTGTCTGAACCAGGACAAGGAACAGAGTTTCGGATTGAACTGCCGATTCACGGGAAAATAATGAAGATGAAGGAGCAAGAATGATCCCGCGTCCTTCAGGAGTAGGCAGAAGACTACAGTGACAATTCTGGCTCTCGCAGAGCTTCTTTCACCAGCTGTTGTACTTCGGAACGGACGTGATCGTAGGCTTCAGATGCACACCAAGGACGGAGATATAAAATTGTTCCGGTTGCTGAGATGGAAGCAACGTGACAGGTCGTTTTTGGTTCTTCCAAAACTAAGGGATGGGGTTGAATTAAAGACAAAAGTAGGGTGATAGTCGGTTCGATCGGGCGATCGCCAATATCAATGTCTAAATCGACTCGTCGCTTGCCGAGTACGGTGGTATTTTTCAGCGTCCCGCTGAATAATTGCCCGTTCGGCACTGTAATTACTACGTTGTCTCGCGTTACTAGCGTAGTCGAGAAAATGCCGATGGCATCCACTACCCCAGCAGCCCCCGCCCCTTCAATAAAATCCCCTACCTCAAACGGGCGCAAACTAATCAGCATCACACCAGCGGCAAAGTGAGATAAGGTATTCTGCAATGCTAAGCCGATTGCTAAACCAGCCGCCCCCACTACCGCGACAACGCTGGTCGTCTCGATTCCCAACCTGTTGAGAACGGCGACCATCCCGACGACCAGCGTGAAAATCTCGGCTACCTGAATCAAGAACTTGCGTAAGGTTGGCTCTGTGCGACTTAGCGCTTTGCGAGTAAGACCTCCTACCCAACCTACAGCTAATCGGGTGAGCAGCAGAATTGTCGCTGCCCAGAGAAGGTTCTGTAGAATCTTAAAATACGCTTGGCCAATCAGGTAGTTCCATAACTGCGATGCAGCTTCAACAGAAATAATATCCATTTTCAATCGTTTTTCACTTCCAATTAATATATCTTTTTTTATAAGAATACTGGAATGAATTCGGAATTTAAGCTAATTTATACGCCTAGATTGTTATTACGGATGGGAACTCAAGAAGATGTGCCTGAGATTGTCAAATTTTACCGGAATAATCAAGGGCATCTATCTCCCTGGCAACCTTTTTGGCCTGATAATTTTTTAACCCATGAGTTTTGGCAAGAGCAAGTTGAGAAAAACATTAAAGAATTTGAATGCGATCGCTCTTTAAAATTATTTATTTTCAAGAATGGGAATTTCTCAGAAATTATTGGCAATGTTAGTTTTCACGGGTTTATGCGGGGTGCTGCCCAATTTTGTTATTTGGGCTATAATTTAGCAGAATTTGAACAAGGTAAAGGGTATATGACGGAAGCATTGCACTTTGCCATAAATGATGTCTTTGCACAATTAGATATGCACCGGGTGATGGCAAATTATCTACCCCACAATCACCGGAGTGCTAATTTACTGAAAAAATTAGAATTTGTTGTTGAAGGATATGCTAGAGAATATTTATTTATTCAAGGTGAATGGCAAGACCATATCTTGACCAGCTTAACGAATAAAAATGGGCAGAGGAAATGAATTTTTGTCTGCCACTATTCTTATTCTCGGCTATTCTTATTCTCGGTAGGGGTACGGCAGTGCCGTACCCCTACATCTAGAAGGAACGACTTGCGAGTTGTCAAGTTGCGTCAAGACGGTGTAGCCTGTTCTGATTCCAGGGGTTGACCAACTGCCACGCGAGGGAGGCGATGCTTGAAGCCGCAGAGAATTTCCCAGGAAATCGTGCCTAAAGTCGCCGCCCAGTCATCCGCAGAAATTTCGGCGTTTCCTTCTTGCCCCAGCAGAGTGACGACTTCGCCAGTTTGTAAATCGGGGATTGCGCTGACATCCAGCATTAGCTGATCCATTGTAATCGCGCCGATTTGCGGCACCTGCTGACCTCGGAGCAAAACTTGCATTTTGTTGGAGAGATTGCGGGGAACCCCGTCGGCGTAGCCAATGGCGATCGCGGCGAGGCGCATATCCCGGCTAGCAACGAACTGATGTCCGTAGCTTACTCCCGTACCTGCTGAAATATTTTTTACTTGCGTTACCCGTGCTTTTACTTTCATGACGGGTTTGAGGTCGATGACAGACTTTAGATGGGGCGCGGGGTAAAGACCGTAGGTTGCTAAACCCACTCGCACCATGTCGTAGTGTAAGCTTGGGTCGCTTAAAGCGGCAGCTGAGTTGGCGAGGTGCAGACGGGGAGGCGTCATTCCAGTCGTTTTGATAAGAGCGATCGCTTCCTCAAATCTGTCTTGTTGCTGTCTCATTCCCGTGGGATCTGGACTGTCAGCCGTTGCTAGATGAGAATAAATACTGGCAATTTTGAGATAGGGCAATCGCTGCACCAAGGAGACAAACTCCGCTGCTTGCTGCCAGGGAGTGCCTAGGCGAGACATCCCGGTATCTAATTTTACATGAACCGCTAAAGAACGATTTAAAGTGCCCAGTGTCTCGGAAAAGACTAAAGCTTGCTGAGGCGTGCAGAGAGTCGGCTGCAAATCCCAGTGAGCGATCGCTTGCACTTGCTCAGACGTATTACTGGCACCTAAAATCAAAATCGGTGCCTGAATCCCGGCTTCTCGCAGTTGAATTCCCTCTGGAATCGTGGCAACACCCAGCCAACTTGCACCGGCTTGGCAAGCAATCTCGGCAACCGTAATCGCACCATGACCATAAGCATCCGCCTTCACCACCGCCATTAGTGCCGTTTTTGGGGAGAGAAAACGCCTCAGCTGCCGCACATTATGAGCTAAAGCGGCTAAATCAATTTCTACCCAAGCCCGTTCCTTGAGCGCTGTAAAATTTTCTCGCTGTATTTGGGAAAGATTGGGGTACCCAGAGGAAGGCATCCCGACAGGAGTCGGCTCCCAACTTAGCATTAGACTCACTCCTCACTCACTCACACCTGTTAGTTTAGGACTTACGCCTTCAAGCCATTACTACACTATTGGTATATCTAGCTTTAGCGTTCATCGATTCCGTCTAGAGAAAACTCTAGGAGAAGTCCTACAGTTAACAACTTAGAGTGAGCGATCGCGTCCGGATCGTCAAGTAGTTTCTCGTTGTTATTGATTAGAGACTGTAGCTGTCGTTCTGAACGCAGCTAGGATGTTGGCATCCAACCCTAACCTTCCTCCTGTTGGGTTTCGGGGTTTTCGCCATCCAGGGTGCTTCTCGAACACAGCTTGTTGACGCAGTATTTAGCGATCCCGCTTTTCGTCAAACGTCTGGAGGTAGATTTTGGCAGAAATCGTATCGAATGCCGAGTTTACGAGGAACAATAAAGGAGATAATTTGACTTCCCCTCTCAACACTTAGCTAGGACGGGTCAACCCGCCTTTACAGGACGGACTCAGCACTAAAGCATGAGACTGCGAACGAAGACACTAATGGTCATTGGCGCGACACTCGTCGGTCTGGTAGGGGTGCTATATGCTACCTCTTCCATCGTTTTGTTGCGGAGCCTCAAGCACGCTGAGGATCAAAATACCCGTCAGATGGTTAAGGCAGTTCTGAATGTTTTTGCCCAAACTGGCGATGACTTTAGTTCTGGATTTCTCGATTGGTCGGCGTGGGATGACACCTACAACTTTATTAACAACCCAAACCAAGCTTATCGGGAGTCGAATCTAAATCCAGAATCGCTCTACAACTTGCAGATCAACTTGGTGCTGTATATCAATAACAGCGGTGAAATTGTCTTTGGGACTGGGTTCGATCTGAAAAGTCAGAAAAAAACACCGATTCCACCGGCCCTCAAAGAACACCTGGCTCTCAACGACCAGCTTTTAGAGCGTCCCAATTCTCATCGCATCCTGTCGGGAATCATTCTGCTTCCGGAAGGGCCAATGCTGGTTAGTTCGCAGCCGATTTTGCCTTCAAATGGCAAAGGTTCTATCCGAGGAACTTTGATCTTCGGGCGCTATATAGACGATCGAACGATCGAGAAGTTGGCAAGAATTAACCGTTTGCCCGTGATGATGTACGGGATGAACGATTCTCAAATGCCTGCTGACTTTCAAGCCGTGCGTTCTGCTTTTTCAGAACAACGCCCAATTCTGGTGCGATCGCGCAATGAAGACACGATTTCTGGATACGCCCGGATTAAAGACATTTATGGCAAACCGGCTTTGCTGTTGCGGGTGGATGTCCCCAGAGAAATCTACAGGCAAGGAAAGATTCGCCTAGTCTATCTCATCTTGTGTCTGTTGGTAGTAGGACTGGTATTTGGTGGAGTGACGCTGCTGCTGATAGAGCGATTGGTGCTATCTCGGTTGGCAGCTTTGAGTGGGGAAGTTCGGAAAATTGGCGCGAGTAGCGATCTTTCGCTGCGGGTATCGACTCCCGGAAAGGATGAATTGTCCAGCTTGGCACTGACGATTAATGGGATGCTAGAAGCGTTGGAAAAATCTGGACGCGATCGCATTGAAAGCGAAGAACGTCACCGCGCCGTGGTTGAGCAAGCTTCAGAAGGGATTGTTCTGATTGATGCTCGCTCTTCTCAAATTCTGGAAGCCAATACTGCCTTTAATCGCTTGCTCGGTTACAGCCATGAAGAAATTCTACAGCTGACCCTTTACGATCTCATTCCCCACACCCAAGACAGCGCTGACTTAAATATCAACCAAATCCTAGCTGATAAACAGCACTACCTAGGCGAACGACGCTACCGGCGTAAAGATGGAACGCTGGTGGATGTGGAAGTGAGTGCCAACTCGATTTCCTATGGTGGCAGAGAGGTCGTGTGTGGCGTGGTTCGAGATATTAGCGATCGCAAACAAGCCCAAGAAGAAATCCGTTTGTTGCAGACGACGACGCAAGCGATCGCGGATGCCTCAGATTTTCACTCAGCTTTGCAAGTCACGCTGGGCAAGGTTTGCGAGACAATCGGCTGGAGTTTTGGGGAAGCTTGGATTCCCCACCCAACGGGTGACTTTCTCGAATGCAGTCGGGGTTGGTATGGCGGTAAGGAGAAAGTATCCCCCGCCTTGAAGAAATTCAGACACTTCAGCCAGAAGCTCACTTTTGCATCCTGGAACGGATTGCCGGGACGAGTTTGGTCATCGCAGCAGCCAGAGTGGATTGATGATGTTTCAATTCAGCCACCAGCCGTTTTTGATCGTGTCGCAATTGCACGAGAAAGCGGATTGAAAGCAAGTTTCGCCATTCCGATTATTGCGGCAACGTTTTGGGAATCGTCCCCCCTGCCGATTCAGGACGGGCAAAGCGCTGGGGTGCCCCTACAGCAGCCACAAGTGCTAGCTGTTCTGGTTTTCTTCAGCTTCGACAGCCAGGAAGAAGACCGGCAGATGGTGGAGCTAGTATCGGGCGTTGCGGCTCAGCTGGCTTCCGTCATTCAGCGCAAGCAGACGGAAGCCGCACTCCAAGAAAGCGAGACTCGGCTTTGCAGACAGCAGCGGGCGCTGATGGAACTGGCTACGTGTCAGGCTTTATACACGGGCGATTTGAGCGCGGCTTGGCAGGAGATTACCGAGACAGCCACAAACACACTGGGCGTCGCACGAGCAAGTATCTGGCTTTATCAACAAGAAATCGTTGAGACTCAGGAACCGGCTTCTACCACATCCCAACCCAATCCAAAATTGCTCTGTGTTGACTTGTACGAAGTCACTCAGGAGCGGCATAGCTGGGGCATGGAGCTGTACCGAGTAGACTATCCGGGCTATTTCCAAGCACTAGAAGAGGAACGCGCGATCGCGGCTTCTGATGCCCATACCGATCCTCGGACGAAGGAGTTTTCCGCGGCTTATTTAGCTCCTTTAGGCATTGCTTCGATGTTGGATGTCCCGATTCGGGTAGGTGGACGGACGATGGGGGTGCTTTGTCTGGAACACATGAGTACGCAAAGGCAGTGGGCGTTGGAGGATCAGAACTTTGCGACTTATTTAGCGTATATGGCTGCTTTGGCAATGGAAGCGAGCGATCGCAAACAAGCAGAAACCGCCCTCGCTAACAGTGAAGCGAAATTTCGCTCGCTGATTCTCAACAGTTCGGATCTGATCGCCATTTATGACGCAGATGGCATTACCCGCTATCAAAGTCCTTCGATTGTGAGTATTTTGGGCTACCAACCAGAGGAATTGACCGGGGTACACACCTTAGGCATGATTCACCCAGAGGATCGTCGCCGCGTTTTAGAAGCTTTCCATGAGGCGCTTAACAACCCTCAGAGTGTTTTTTCCATCGAATATCGTTTTCCCCGAAAAGACGGCTCCTGGTGTTTTCTAGAATCAACTGGGAGCAATTTGCTAGCCGATCCCTTCGTGGCAGGCATCGTTGTTAATTCCCGCGACATTACCGAGCGCAAGCAAGTGGAAGGCGCACTTCGGCAAGCCGAAGAACGATATCGCAGCATCTTTGAAAACGCAGTTGAAGGCATTTTTCAAACGACACCGGATGGACGCTTCATCAGTGCGAATCCTGCCCTCGCACGCCTTTATGGCTACTCGTCCCCGGAGGAATTAATCGCCAATGTGACGAGCGTTGAGCGGCAACTTTATGTTGATCCAAACCGACGGACGGAATTTATTGCTGCCATGCAAAAGTATGATTCTGTATCTCGGTTTGAGTCTCAAATTTACCGCCAGGACGGCAGCACTATCTGGATTTTGGAAACCGCCCGCACGGTTAAGAATTCTCAAGGGAGAATCCTTTACTACGAAGGCACTGTCCAAGATATTACCAATCGCAAGGTCGCAGAAGAAGCACTGCGCTATCAACAGGAACAATCGGAACTGCTGCTGCTCAATATCTTACCTGCCCCGATTGCCGAGCGATTAAAACTTCAGGAAAGCACAATTGCCGATAGCTTTGCCGAAGTTACCGTTTTGTTTGCTGATATTGTTGGCTTTACCCAACTTTCTGCCGATACATCACCCACCGAACTCGTCGAATTACTCAACAAGATATTTTCTGCGTTCGATCGCCTATCCGAACTGCATGGTTTGGAGAAAATAAAGACAATTGGGGATGCCTATATGGTTGTCGGCGGTTTGCCAATGCCCCACAACGATCATGCCCAGGCGATAGCTGACATGGCGCTGGATATGCAAGATGCGATCGCGCTATTTAACCTCAAAAATGCGAAAAATTTTCAGATTCGAGTCGGCATTAGTACGGGACCCGTCGTTGCTGGCGTCATTGGTATCAAAAAGTTTATCTATGATTTGTGGGGCGATACGGTAAATACAGCTTCTCGGATGGAATCTCACGGTCTTGCGGGTCGAATTCAAGTCACTGCCACTACCTATGAGTTATTACGAGACGAATATGTTTTTGAGGAACGGGGTCTTATCCATGTCAAAGGCAAAGGTGAGATGACAACTTATCTTCTAATTGGCAGAAAAACTTGACTTACTTTGCTTTCAATATTGCAGTTCTCGGTTGGGTGCGGTACATCTGTAGGGGTATGGCAATCAAAAGCCCCTACCGAATGTTAGCGAAATGTTAGCGAGTAGGTTGGGTTAAACAACGGTGAAACCCAACCATTGTTTATGTGTTTTGGGTTAAGGAAAAAAAACAACCAACGCAAGTTTTAGATTTTCAGCTATCAAAGCCCATTGCTGAATTCCTTTAGTTACTTCCTTAAGAAAATTCACCTTTTTCCAGACAGGCATCTGGCGAAAAGCCAGCATTAAAAATCTGTCAATTTTTAGACTGGTATTGCGCGATTGCGGTTAGTAGATTGACAAATTAAAAGTTGTCATTTTGGGGGATGCTGCTGCAACACTTGTTTCAAATATTGCCCGGTATAAGACCTCGGATTCTCTGCCACTTTTTCTGGCGTTCCCACCGCAATTAACTCTCCACCTTTATTTCCGCCTTCCGGTCCCAAATCGATAAGCCAATCGGCGCAACGAATTACATCTAAATTGTGTTCGATGACTAAAATTGAATTGCCTTTATCTACCAATCTCTGTAACACATCTAGCAACTTGTGGACATCGTAAAAAGATAAACCCGTTGTCGGTTCATCGATTAAATAAAGCGTCTTCCCGGTAGCACGACGAGAGAGTTCTGAGGCTAACTTCACTCGTTGCGCTTCACCACCGGAAAGAGTAGGTGCAGTTTGCCCTAAGCGGATATAACCGAGTCCCACATCTACTAAAGTTTGCAACCGTGTTGATGCTTTAGGGATATTTATAAAAAATTCCAAAGCTTCTTCTACGGTCATGTTGAGAACATCAGAAATCGACTTGTTTTTGTACTTGACTTGTAAAGTTTCTCGGTTGTAGCGATCGCCTTTACAAACTTCGCACTGCACGTATACATCAGGCAGGAAATTCATCTCAATCACATTCACGCCTTGTCCGCCACAAGCTTCGCAGCGCCCACCTTTAACATTGAAAGAAAATTGCCCCGGTTTGTACCCTCTCGCTTTTGCTTCTATTGTTTGGGAAAACACATCTCGAATTGCATCAAAGATACCCGTATAGGTAGCTGGATTAGAACGAGGGGTGCGTCCAATTGGAGATTGGTCGATGACAATTGCTTTATCAATTGCGTTCAATCCCTTGATGGCTTCCAAATGTTTCGGGAAGGGAACTTTGCGGGTGAGGTGGTGTTGTAAGGCTGGGTAAAGTAATTCGTTAATTAGAGTAGATTTGCCGGAACCAGAAACGCCGGTGATGCAGACAAGTTTACCCAGTGGAATTTCGACATCTATATTTTGTAAGTTGTTGCGGTAGGCATTTTTGAGAATTAGCGATCGCCCATTTCCCTCTCTCCTCTGTGCAGGGGTTTCAATTACCTGCCGTCCCGACAAATAAGCACCTGTTAGAGAATCTTCTGCTGCTAACAAGGTCTCCAAGTCACCTTGAGAAACAATTCTTCCGCCATGAACGCCCGCACTAGGACCAATATCAACAATGTGGTCAGCCGCACGAATCGTTTCTTCATCATGCTCGACCACAATTAATGTATTGCCCAAATCTCGGAGTTTAATTAAAGTTTGCAGCAAGCGTCCATTATCTCGCTGATGCAGTCCGATACTCGGTTCATCTAACACGTAGAGGACGCCGGTTAAACCCGAACCAATTTGGGTTGCAAGGCGAATTCGTTGCGCTTCTCCGCCCGAAAGTGTCATTGCCGGACGGTCAAGCGTCAGATAATCTAAGCCAACATCGAGGAGAAATTGCAGCCTAGCTTTAATTTCTCTAAGTACCAAATCGCCTATTTGAAACTGGCGATCGCTTAATTTCAAATTATTAATTCGTTCTCGACTTTCCCCAATATCAACACTTGTCAAGTCGAGCATCCGATACTGTCCCAATCGCACAGCCAAGGCTTCCGGTTTCAATCGCTTTCCGGCGCACACTTCACACGGCTGCTCGACGAGATATTGCTCCATTTTTTGTTTAATGAGTTCGGAACTGGTTTCATCGTATTGTTTCTGGAGGATAGCAATAACGCCTGCATACCGTCTAAAATCATTTCGACTTTCGTTCCAGATTGATTTGTCAGCACCATGCATAATGATGTGCTGCTGTTCTGCTGTTAGCTGATTCCAAGGTGTCTGAATTTCAAAGCCATACGCTTGTCCGACATTGTATAGAAGGGAGAGATAGTAAGAATTATCCTTTTCTGACCAAGGCGCGATCGCAGCATACACCGGCGACTCCGGAAAAGGTACCAATAACTCTGGTGAAAATGTCCGCAAGCTACCCAATCCGTGACACTGAGGACAAGCACCATAAGGGGAGTTAAAGGAGAACAATCGCGGAGAAAGTTCATCCATCACCGCCCCATGTTCCGGGCAAGCAAAGTTTTCTGAAAAGACTAATTCATTGGAGCTTTCTTGATAGGAATTATCAGCCTTTGGAGAATTTTCTTGCCCAGTTTCGTTTTTTGTGGTATTTTCTACATAAGAATTATTTAACTTGTCGGATTCTTTTGGTGTTGATGTATCATTTAATACCTCAATGACCGCAATTCCACTGGCATGACGCAGACAAGTGCTGAGAGAATCGGTTAGACGCTCCTGAATACCGGGTTTCTTAATCAGTCGGTCAACGACAATTTCAATCGTGTGTGTATAATTTTTATCTAATTCAATAGAATCCGACAGTTGAAACACCTCTCCATCAACTCTGACGCGAGCAAATCCTTCAGAAACCAGGCTGGAGAGCAATTTTTGATGGGTGCCCTTTTTGCCGCGCACCACAGGCGCTAAGATTTGGAAACGGGTGCCATCGGGCAGTTCCAGGATGCGATCGCACATTTCATCAATCGTCTGAGGTGCAATCGAGCGATCGCACAGAGGGCAGTGAGGCTCACCCGCGCGTCCAAACAGCAGCCGCAAATAGTCGTAAATCTCAGTTACCGTGCCAACCGTTGAGCGGGGGTTGTGAGAGGTTGATTTTTGGTCAATTGAAATTGCCGGACTCAGTCCCTCAATCGCATCCACATCTGGCTTATCCAACTGCCCCAAGAATTGCCGCGCATAGGCACTCAGGGACTCCACGTAGCGCCGCTGTCCTTCTGCAAAGATGGTATCAAAGGCGAGGGAAGACTTGCCGGAACCAGAGACGCCAGTAAAGACAATTAAGCGATCGCGCGGTAGTTCCAGATCGATATTCTTCAGGTTGTGCTGCCTAGCGCCGCGAATGCGAATCGCGTTCTGGCTGTTTTGATTTACACCCGTGGAATGGTGCCCATTTGAGGACTCAGTTGGTAAAGCATCCGAAAGATTGACACGGTCAGACATGAGGGCAGAGCGAAACAGTGCTTAACGATCTTAGCGCTGGCAAGAGGCTGCGCTGGATGAGTTAGCCAATTAATCAATTTATCGCTAACCGGGCGGGTAACTCAGCGATCAACCAAGCGCTAATACATCTTCATACAAGGTTGCGATCGCGCACCTAAAATCAACGCTAGCCAAGTGAACTTCTTCCTCTTCGCCATAGCGTTCGCCTCTGATTGTTGAATTAATTTTGCACAGTTAATTATTAAAAGTTTTTCTTTATCTTCCTAATAACTGGTTGGTAGGTCAGATCAAAAGGTTATGTAAAGGCCTTTTTCTGCCTCCGCAGCTTTCCAAATCATTTTTAACGACTCATTCAATTCACAAAAAAGAGCCGGTCTTATCTCAAGCATTTTTGTTAGTAATTGTAAGTTGTCTTGAACTTGCCTTGTTGACTGGAAATAAGCTCCCATTTTTCCGGCATCAAAATAATTACCTTTAGGGCCAAAAGGAGTACCTAAAATGGCAAAATCTTTTCCGCATTCTCTTTTGAGAATATTTTGGATATTTTCCCACATCGCTCCAAGACCAATGTCATCTTGAGGGTCATAGAACTTCGTGAGTGCGAAGTCGCCATACTGGTGAGGATCTTTCGGTTCCACCATAGTTTCCCACGAAGTGCTTAGAGCTTCACCCTCATAGGGGTCTTTTAGGAAATTTAGATTTTGCTTAATAAAGTTCACTAGCCTTTCATTATTATTAGTCAGCAGGGCGTTTTCTAGAATATTACCCAATTCATCTACAAAAGCATCATAGTTAAATACAAACGCCTTATGTTCCATTGGCATATTTGATTGCTCCTATCAATTTTTAGGACAAATCTCTTTTGTTTTATAGATATCTGGCCAGTAGACTTGCCAGTAACAGAATCGTAAGTGCCTGTACAGAAATAATTACATACCTTTATCTTGCTACATAAGGTTTTTAATAGCATTTAATGTGTAATTAATTTCGCATATCCTTTTATCAGATACAGAAAGGTCGATAGCGATCGCCCTTTTCGATCCACGAATGCACTTCACCTTTTAAAGTAAGATAGGTCGAAGAATATCCCCCAAGTTATTAACGATTGTAAAGACAAGATTAATCGTGTCTCTACTGTGTTTTCATTGAGTCCTTTAATCAAGAGCGAGGGAGTTTATGAGGACAGCCCTCTCTCGCTTCTGAAATTAGCAAATATTTATATTTTAGAAACCGCGATCGCTTTTACTTCTCCCTCCCTATCAAACAAAACTCGTGGACGAAGTAAAATCTTGAAAATCAGCAACAAAGAACCAAATTCTCCAGGAGTCTCCCGGCGTTTCCATTGACCTGGGCGGCAAAATAGCATTTCTACCAGACGCCGATATTGTTTGAGGTTTAATTTCTCAAAAGCCACTTGCACCGTTGGATACTCATCTCTAAATCCTGTGTGGATAATTTTGCCTTGCAATTCTAATTTTTCTTCCATAATTTCTAATGTCACTGGCAACATTTCACTGGTATCATTCGCTAGGCCTCCGTTGGTTAAGGCAATTTGGGCACCTGCTTCCGAAATTATTGTGGTAATGCCCCAAAACTTCTGCCCAGCAACATTCAGGCGGATTACCCTTCGTAAATCAAACCATTCATAAATATCTGGTTTAGGGACATCTAATAAAATTAACAACGCAATGCCAATCATTAACAAGTTATAACCGCTCCAAATCCAACCCAAACCGATACCTTTATACACTTCAGTTGCTCCGTAAGCTTCTAGCCTTTGCCAATTACCCGTTATTATGCACATTCCTAAATTTCGCCACAAACTGACAGCACTTGCTATAAACAAAATAATCAAAGGCCATGCTAAATTCCAGTTAAAAGAAAAACGATCGCGTGATGTTCCCTTAGGCGTTACCTTAAACTCTTTAGAAAAAGGCTTCAGCATTGCTTGAAGTACAGTTAGTGCTAAAGGAATGCAAAGCACCAACGTGTAAACATCCGTGAGCAAAGCTGATCGAGAACGATAATTTAACCAGGAAAAAACTGAAATTTGCACGACATAGTAAGGGAAAAAATAATATAATAATTCACCAGTCATTGCCCGAATAGGAATAACACCGAAAAACGAATAAGCCAAGGGTATAAACAGGAAATAAACCCGCGACAAACTGGTAAACCAATGTAATAATCCTTCTAAATGAGCCAGTCTTTGCAAAGGGCTAAGTCCCGGAATTGTTAACGGATTTTCCTTAATAAAGAATGCTTGTAAAGTGCCTTGTGCCCACCGTAGCCGCTGAGTAGCATAAGCGGCAATATTTTCTGCGGCTAATCCAGCACTTAACTTTTCATCTAGGTAAATTAATCGGTAGCCTTGGGCTGATAAACAAATACCAGTGAAGTAATCTTCGCTCAAGGAATCGGTGGCAAAGCCACCCGCTGCTTCTAAAGCACTACGCCTAACAATGAAAGAAGTTCCAGAACAAATAACACTACCCGCTGCATCCCGAATCGGTTGAATTTGCCGGTAAAACACTTCTTCTTCTGGCGTTAGGACGTTTTCTAATCCTAAATTGTAGGCAATTGGATCGGAGTTATAAAAGCTTTGGGGTGTCTGTACCAGAGCAACGGTTTCATCTTGAAAAAAACCTACAGTGCGAGTGAGAAAGTTTTTGGTCGGAATAAAGTCTGCATCAAATACAACAATTAATTCCCCCTTCGTTTGAGGAAATGCATGATTTAAATTCCCGGCTTTTGCCTGTCTATTATCAAGTCTTGTTTTATATTCGCAGCCTAAACTTTCAGCCAAAGTTCGCATTTCTGGGCGTCTTGTATCATCCAGTAAATAAACTGTTTTATTGGGATAATCTAAAGCTTGGCAACCAATAATTGCGCGTTTAACAATAAATACAGATTCATTGTAAGTGGGAATAAAAATATCAACGGTTGGCATAAAGCTGCCATCAATCACACTTTTTGCCATCTGGTCTGCTTCACGATGTCGCTCCTTTACGTTTAGCATCAAAAAAAGCTGGATCGTACTACTACTTAACATCAACATTTCCAGGAAAAATAATCCCAAGCTGAAAACACCATTTAGAGGGTCAGCAACATTCAGAGTAGAGAGCGATCGCCATACAATATATCGACCCGTTAACCCCAGCAAAATCCCCACTACAAGAAACCGAGACCAAGCGTCGGTTTTTGGAGAGATTTTCATTACTATCAAAACAATTACTAGCAGAGCAACCGTAGGAACTAGCAAGTATTCACTCTTCATGGGCGCTTGCAGCCACATGGGTGGATTCTCTTGTAAAGTATTGAGTTCGGCAAATATCTGACTAATTTTCCCTTCACCAGCAAACCACGCAGTAGCGATCGCAGCTGCGAAGACAACAATTCCTACCATGAGCAGCGTTGCCATCCGAAGGCGGAAAATTCGTTTTAGGACTTGAAGCTTTGAGATTTTATTTTTAATGTATGAAGTCGTCATCGCTGTACTTTCCTAATTCAAAGTTGTTTGATAATCAGTTAATTTTAGGTTTCATTGAAATTAATAGTAATATACTAATTTCCAATTAAACACAAATTAAAAAAATATTAGATAATACGTAATATCGTTTTTTATAGTAATTACAACTTTTATCTATGCTCTAAAGTTTTACTTAATTACTAAGGGTTAATAAGACTGTTTAAACACCAGATAAGCTTAGTAATCATTGAAGCTAAAAGGTAATACAATAGAAGCCAATTTTAATCAGCCAAATGTTCAGCCTGCACCATTAACTGGCTCATCTGCTACATCGGTAGCACAGACGCCTACAAAATCTGGGACTTTTCAGGGATCAGAACATCATACCCAAGGAACTGTGCGCTTGGTGACAGAAAATGGAAAACGCTATCTGGAGTTAGATCGAGCTTTCAAAACTGACAATGGCCTGGATTTATTCGTCATTCTGTATCGTTCTGAAAAACCTCCAACAAATGGCATTAAAGAGAAAGATTATGCAAGTATCGGTCGCTTGCAAAAAATAAGTGGTGTTCAACGCTATGCTATTCCTGCTAGTGTCAATCCAGCAGAGTTTGAATCGGTGGTGATTTGGTGTCGCTTATTCAACCCTACCTTTGGCTTTGCCCCTTTCAGTAGTTAAAAAATCAACGCATACTGAGGTTGTTATGGAAATTGCAGATTTGGCGGCTTTAATTCATCCTGCGATCGCAATTGCAGTCGTCTTCCCTCTGATTGGCATTGTCGTCAACCGCGCTTGGCAGACTCGCCAACGCCGCTTGCAAAATTTAGAAGGCAAAAGTAAAATTCCGCTAGTAGTTGGGCAAGAACACGTCCAATTAGGCAAATGGCTTTCTGGTGCCATTGTTGGAGTTACCCTTATCGGACTTGCTTATCCAATTTTTGAGCATATTTTGAGCAAGCAAATCTGGAGCCAGAAACCTTTTCAAGTTGTCTTTATCGTCCTAATGTTTGCGGCTACCATTGGCTCCTTAGTATTGCTCTACAAAGCCAAACAACGGCTCTGGCGCGGCGTTTTTGCAACTTTAACCGGCGCAGGTTTAATTATTCTCAGCTTCCAAGAAGGCGTTTATCGTCGAGACAATGAGTGGTTGGTGTTTCACTACTACATCGGCATCGCAGCGGCAATGCTGATGATTTTTTCGTTAGCAATTATTGAAGATATCTACAAAGATCGGTTAAATCGCTGGCGCACCATTCACATCATTTTGAGCTGCATTGCACTCTTAATGTTTGTAGGACAAAGCATGACTGGTACGCGAGATTTACTAGAGATTCCCTTAAAGTGGCAGAAACCTTATGTGGATCAACTTTATATCCAGCAGTGCAACAGTCAGCCTTGCACCATTTAAGCAACACCCGCAAGAAATCAAGTTCTAGTAAGACTACAAAATTAGCGCGATCGCTCCCATCAAACTGCTTTAATGTTGGTCGATGCTCTTTCTTCCTAGTCAAATGGAACGAAGGATTTTTCTTAGATGCTTTTGTCGTGTGATTTTTATGAAAACTAAGCGCTGAACAGCTTGTATAAAAACTCCTTAGATTTTTTGGCTTCAATTTTAAAAGGAATTATGCATAAAAGACAACCAAATACAAACATCCCAAGGGGCATCAAACCAGCTATGCCCATTCGACTATCTGATAGCAATGCCAATAGAAATCCTACTCCGATGCTGCCAGTCATACTCAACCAGTAGCCCATAAATATTAATACAAAAATATGCAATTTCATCGTTATATTAATTGAGCAACCAATAACTTGAGGGGAAATTTTGCCTTTAATAATTGGTAAAAATGAATTTCGGGTATGGATAATTCTAGATATTTGGAAACTATCATCATAAATTTTACCTTCATAGGGTTTATGCGATCTTGATGCCGAAGACCAAGAATTTCTAAACGTCTTAGGCGGTTCAATGACATCAGCCAATATTCTCTTGACTTGCTCTGCATCTAGATTAGTTGTAATAGTGAAATTTTCATAAGGTAGAAAAGACATCTATGACTCCTTGTTGACGAGTTACGCGATCGCTCCAAGCAAGTAGAAATGATGCAGTAGCATGGCTCGATTAGCACAGTTGCTCTTGAGTCACGATGGTGAAACTACAGGCAGTAGCACTTGAGAGAAACGATCGCTGGCCGTATCGCGCTATACGTGGCTTTTCGCTGCCACAACTACACTGTTACATCATGTCCCAACCCTCTACTCAGTGCGCTTTAAAAAAATGCCCTTGAGTCCAGCTGCTTTTGCTCCTTGATAGTCCTCTTTATGACTGTCGCCAATGTGCCATGCTTCCTCAGGCGAACAGTTATGTTTCTCCAACGCAGCGGCAAAAATTTTGGGATTGGGTTTGGCAGCACCGATTTCCGAGGAAATGGTGACAGAGGTAAAAAATTCAATTAAATTCAGTGATTGCAAAACCGAGTAGATGCGGGAATCGAAATTTGACAATACACCCAGCTCAATCTCCATTTCCCGCCATTTTTCCAAAGCTGTAAGAACATCGGGATAAACAAACCAAGGTTCAGCAGTGGAAAAGTAGGCGTAGAGTTCGTTAAAAAAACTCGGAAAGTTAGAAAATTTGGGCAAGACGCCAACTTGTCCAAATGTAGAAAGCGCGATCGCTTTCCACCACTCAAATTCCCGATCCGGGATTTCTTGGGGTTCTGCGCTTGGAAAAACTGGCGGCGGTGCGGCTTTAAAGCTTTGGTAAAAGGCTGGATTCACCACCTCAGCAGAGACTTGAACGCCAAACCGACTAGCGATCGCGCTATACGCCTCTCCTACACTACCTCTTACACCAAACATGGTGCCCACGGCATCGAGAAAAATAACTTTGGGGCGCTTCATGCTACCTTAGCGTTCCATCTCAAGATCGCAAACCCAACAAAACCACCGATTAGATTCATCATCATGTCATAAATCCTATCTCAGTATTGATGCTCCCACCGCTCTACTTCCCTAAAGCCGTGGGAGTGTCAATTCCTTCCTCAATTCCTTCCTAAACGTAAGGGCACGAGACAAAGCCTCGCGCCCCTACATGAGAATCTAAGAGATAAATATAGTGAAACTGTATAAGTGGGCATTGCCCACCTTTGACTCCAAGCCGATGACCCCTCATTCCGGATTACTTCGAGAACATTTCCAACAAAGGTTGGGCAATCCAATTGAATCCGACTTTCAACTGATGGTTGAGCGTTGGCATCCGATACAGATATGCCAGACGCCGGAAGAGATAGGCAAGGGAACCATCCAGCTTTACTCCCATGCCGGTGAAAGTGGCGTTATCCGTCCCCAAGGTCATGATTTCGCCGAAACTCTGATAGCGGAAGGGAAGCAAAGGACGCCCGGTTAGCGACGCCCAGATATTCCAGGCAGTATAATCTGATTGCTGGAAGGCAGACTGGGCAGTTGCCGGTATTTGCTGACCGTCAGCGTCGCGAGCGTCCGAAAGGTCGCCAAGGGCAAAGATTTCTGGATAGTCAACCACTTGTAGAGTCGGCGTAGTGGTAATTTGACCGCGTTGATTGTGTTTGAGTTCGAGCGATCGCACCGCCTCTGCCATTTGGGTTCCCACCGTCCACAGCACCAAATCCACTGGGATTGGGTCTACCTGTGCTTTGTACACTAGCGAGATCGTAGTCGGTGACATCGACTCCACTGCCGTGTCCAAATCAATCCACACGCCCCTTTCTTCCAAAGCTTTTCGCGCCGCTTCCCGGTTAAAATCTGGCGATGTCCGGAGAATCATATCAGCTTGTTCAATTAACCGGATGCGACCTCGTTCGCCAAGGCGATCCGCCAACTTGCAAGCCAATTCAACCCCACAATAACCCGCCCCCACAATGGCGATGCGAATCTTATCCGTTTCCGACTCTTCCAAAATTCTCAGCCGTTCTTCCAAGCGGTAGGCGTGAGCAATCGTCCGGAAAGGAAACGCATATTCAGCCGCCCCCGGCACCATATCTAGGGGCGTCTCTCCACCCAGGGCTAACACCAAGCGATCGTAGGAGAAGGCAGGGCCATCATGCAAATGTACCAGTTTTTCCTGAATATCTATTCCAGCCACAACACCCTGACAGAAGCGCACACCCGTGTTCGCTAAAATCTCTTGAAACGGTGGAGCAATTTCCCAAGTTTGCAGTTCCCCGGTGAGTAGTTCATACAGCAGCGGCGTGAACAAAAAGCGGTCATCTCGATCCACCAGGACAATTTCCGGACGTTCCGATTTTTCCCAAGGCAACTGGCTCAAGCGCAGGGCAGTGTAAAGACCGCCAAAGCCGCCACCGAGGATACAAATGCGTGTAGGTTGCTGGGTCATGGTTCTAGTGAGTGGGCGATTCAAGCGCAGGGCAACTAACTTACAGGATAGCAATACAATCCTTCAAGCAAGTGGGTTGTCCAATTATGTGATTTGATAACGTTCGTCTGAGCGCTGGCGCTGGGGCGGCAGTAGCCTCGCATCTCTCGTTCCTGGGCTGCTGCCTGATAACGAGAATAAGATGTGAGAATAGCAACTTTAAATACTGAGTGATGATCCTCTTACCTGAGAAAACCGTCCTCACTTCTTTAGGTTACGAACTCGATTGCAGCAGCGAAGCTTTTGGTTATTTAATCGATTCTTCAAATTTACTCAATCAGCCCGATGAACTGCGCCTGCGGATGCTACAGGACGGCTACTTATACCTTCCGGCACTTCTAAATTCCCAAGAAGTTTGGCAAAGTCGTCAGGAAATTGCCGAACTCTTAGCCGCAGAAGATTGTCTCAAACCCGGACACCCGATTCTAGAATGCGTGGCAAAGCCGGGATTGAAAATGCATTTTAGACCCGATTTAGCAGCCCAAAGTCAGGCAATTAAAAAACTGCTTTATTCGGGTCGAATGATGGAATTTTATCAAGTTTTTTTAGGCAGAGATGTTCGACCTTTTGATTACACCTGGTTAAGGGCAGTTGCCCCCGGTCATGGTACTTATGCCCATTGCGATATCGTATACATGGGACGGGGAACTCATGACCTTTACACAACTTGGACACCGTTGGGCGACGTATCTCTGGAGATGGGAGGGTTGATAATTTTAGAAAACTCGCATCGTCTGGAAAGGATTAAAAACGATTATGGGCGCAAGGATGTAGATAATTATTGTTCCAACCGAAAGACTGCCCAATTGTATGCATCGGGTGAAAAGTGGTGGAATGGGGCGTTATCAAAAAAACCAGTTTCTCTGCGAAAAAAATACGGAGGACGTTGGCTAACCGCCGATTTCAAAGCTGGAGATGTTTTGATTTTCGGTATGTTTACAATTCATGCCAGCTTAGATAACCACTCCCAGCAAATTCGGCTTTCTTCAGATAGCCGTTATCAGCTAGCTTCGGAACCTGTGGATGAAAGATGGGTGGGGAGCAACCCTGTGGGTCACTCAGCCGCAGGGAAGCGAGGTCGTATCTGCTAAGACAAAAACATTTTATGATGCGGTTTCTGGTTTGGGTTGAAATTTAGCGATCGCTTCTATCTTCCCAACAATATTCCGGTTGAACTCGGCTAAATCCTCCGCCGGTATCCAATACTCTTGGTGTTGAGAACTACCCACCGTCTGCACGTCATACTGTGCTAGAAATTCCGTTTTGACATAAAAGCGGGTGACATAACCTACATAGCCAGAAGCTTCATCTTTCGTATTCCAATCTCTAGCAATCTGCACGGCATACGCCTCAGTTAGCACTGGATAAAATATCGGTTGGTAGGGAAGCCGAGGTGGAAAGGCAGTGTAGCCGCTTTCTCCGATTAAATCTAGCTCTTTTTGACCCACCGGACGAAATAGCACTGTGGTATCGTTCATTCTTTTACTTTTTTTACCTCTATCAGCTGCTGAAAAAGGCAAAATTTTCTAGTTTTATCTTTAGTCTCGACGCACGCATTCGAGAACTTCTTCCCTGATTGTTTGGGTAGAGAACTGCGAGCAAATTTTCAAATAGTTTGCGAACCGACATTCTCCTGGTTAGAAAATCCGAAGAGTTCTCCTCACTCATCCCTCACAACGCATCATTTTCGTATGCCGCTACAATTCGCTCAACTAACGGATTGCGGACAACATCAGTTTTGGAGAGATTGCAGAAGGCAATGCCTTCAACCCGTTGGAGAATTTTTTGGGCAACGGCTAACCCAGATTGTTGGTTGAGTGGTAAATCGGTCTGGGTAATGTCACCCGTGACAACCATGCGAGAACGAAACCCTAGGCGAGTCAGCACCATTTTCATCTGTGCTGGGGTGGTGTTCTGGGCTTCATCCACAATTACAAAGGAGTTGTTGAGAGTTCGACCCCGCATATAAGCCAGGGGAGCAACTTCAATCACCCCGCGTTCCATCAAACTAGGAATTTTATCTGTATCGATAAATTCATAGAGCGCGTCATAAAGGGGACGCAGAAACGGGTCAATTTTCTGCTGTAAGTCCCCAGGCAAAAAGCCCAATTTTTCCCCAGCTTCCACTGCTGGACGGGTGAGAATCAGTCGTTCGTACTGATCGGAAAGCAGCGCCTGAACTGCCAGAACGGCTGCTAGGTAGGTTTTGCCGGTACCTGCTGGGCCAATGCAGAAGGTGAGGTCGTGGGTGCGTACTGCTTGGATATACTGCAACTGAGGAAATGTTTTAGCTCGAATTTCTTCGCCGCGACGGTTTCGTGCTAGAACTTCCTCTTGCATTGCTTGCCATTCCACCTGGCGTCCCGTATCCAGGGCTTGGCAAGCCGTGCGGATATCTACTTTGGAGATCCGCTTCCCGTCTTTCCAGAAAGGTTTGAGGGCGTTCACCAGATCGTTGGTGCGGTCTACTTGTTTAGGAGTCCCAGAAACCATCAGTTCTTGACCCCGCAACACTAGAACTGCGCCAGTCGTTTTTGCCAGGGTTTTGAGGTTTTCTTCGCGATCGCCTGCTAAAGCGATCGCGCTATTAGCATTTGGTAGATGTATTGTTTTAAATGCCTCGGTCATCGTAATATTATGGGCGAGTTTACAGCATTCGTCGGTGAGAGGACGGAATTAATTAGTAAAATCCGTCCCTTTGATGCGAAAAGACGCCCGATATATGACTTTCCATAACAGCTCAGGCGTCCCAATTTAATTGGCTACAGATCCTCAATGAGAGCGTAGGCGCTGACGGGAGGCTTCCGCTTTCGACGAATACTCGGCTTTTCGTACCGTTGGCAAGATTTAACCCCAGAAAATTCCGCATCGCTAGATTTTCTGGTTGATTGCATCTTCTCGCCGAGTTAATCAACTTGTGTTCAACCAAACGGACTTGCAGCCACTCGCTGTTTTTTGCTTAAGTTAACCATCAACCCTAGCTTTTGGTTAGTGCCAATACTAAACTGATAGCCCCCTTTGCCAAAGATAACAGGCGATTTACTTAGGAGATATTCATAATCGGAGGCGATCCATCACCTCCTCAATGCTAACCGTCTAAAGTTTTAACGGGAGCGGAATTTGGGAGCAGATACTGGGGAAGACCGGCGGGGTGGATCTTTTTTCGCAACTTCTGGACTTCCTGACGTACTTTCAAGCGATCGCGCCGAACTCCCATAGATGTCCAGGTAGACAGATTGATTGGCAGCTTTCGCAGCCGCTTCAATCACCGTCCGAATTGCCTGAATATTACGTCCTCCCCGACCAAAAACTCGTCCCTTATCTTCGCCTTCAAAAGCCAGCCGCACCCACGCTTTAGTATTTCCCTGCGACATTTCGCAGTCCACGCTCAGCAATTTTGGTGATTCTAAAAACGGCTGCACCAAAAATTTCACCAGAGCAGCATAATCCGGTAGGGAACTCCCGTGGGATGACCTTACAGGCTGGCTGGTTGAATCTGGGGAATCCAACTCGGACTCATGCGGTAGTTGGGGCACTGACTTGTTCCAAGACATTAGCTTTTTGAAGAATCCGGCGCACCGTTGGCGTAGGTTGCGCTCCCTGTTGGAGGCGCAGTTGGATTTCTGGCACCTTTAGTCTGACTTCATCGGTTCTGGGGTTGTAAAAGCCCAGTTCTTCCAAAGGACGCCCATCGCGGCGGGAAGTGCTTTGCATTACCACAATCCGGTAGCTAGCTTCCCGCTTTTTGCCGTATCTCTTTAATCGCAGTTTGATCATGTTGATGAAGAATGTTCCTGTTTGGATTTTAAGCTATCAGCTCTTTAGCGATTAGCTTTTAGACTTTAGACGCAGAGTCATTGATTGTACCATTTTTTGGCATCAAGTTCTACCCCTCCAAGCTAAAAGCTAATTGGATTAACGGTTCCAGCTAGAGAGTGCCGAAGCCTTTCTTCTTTTTCTCCTTTTTCTTTTTCTTGCCGGGACTTCCTTGGGCGTAGCCCCGCCAACCGGCTTGAGAAGGACGATTGCCACCACCCATTCCGGGCATACCGCCCATTCCGGGCATACCGGGGAAACCGCCTTGACCCATTTGCTGCATGACGGTTCTCATTTTTGTGAAATCAGTTACCAGCTTGCTGACATCCGTCTCCTGATAGCCAGCACCGCGAGCAATCCGGCGACGACGACTGGGAGACTTCGCTAATAAGTCTGGGTTTTGGCGTTCTTCCTTCGTCATGGAATTAATCATCGCCTCAGCCCGCTTTAGCTGGGTTTCTCCTTGGCGCAGCTGTTCGTCAGAAATCTTATTCATCCCTGGAATCATCTTCAGGATTCCCCCCAGAGAACCCATATTCTTCAGCAGCCGCATCTGCTTGAGAAAATCGCTGAAGTCAAACTTAGCCGAGAGCATTTTTTCCTGCATCTTCTCGGCATCTGCCAGGTCTATTTCCTCCTGGGCTTTTTCCACAAAGGAGATCACGTCTCCCATACCCAGAATTCGGGAAGCCATGCGCTCTGGATAAAACGGTTGCAGCGCCTCGACTTTTTCTCCAACGCCGACAAATTTAATCGGCTGACCGGAAATCCGTCGCACTGATAGCGCTGCACCGCCGCGACTATCGCCATCCAGCTTCGTCAAAATGGCACCCGTGATCCCGATTTGTTCGTGGAAAGTTCGGGTGAGATTTGCCGCTTCTTGCCCGGTCATGGCATCGACCACCAGCAGCGTCTCGTGCGGCTGGACGGTTTGTTTGATGCGGGCTAATTCCGCCATCATGTCCTGGTCAATCTGGAGGCGTCCGGCAGTATCAATAATGACTGTATCGATGCCGTCTGCCTTGGCTCGCTCAACCCCTTGCCGCGCAATCTCTACCGGGTTAGCATTGGTGCCGAGTTCAAACACTGGCACCTCAATTTGCTGTCCCAGCGTCACCAGCTGATCGATGGCGGCTGGGCGATAGATGTCGGTTGCTACTAGCAAGGTACTGCGATTTTGCTTGCGTAGGTACAAAGCTAGCTTTGCTGTAGCTGTGGTTTTACCCGTTCCCTGCAACCCAGCCATCAGTACAATCGTGGGAGGCTTATCTACTGAAGCCAGGGGGACGTTAGTTTCCCCCATCACCTGGACTAGCTCATCGTAGACAATTTTGATGAACTGCTGGTCGGGGCGCACCCCAGAAACGACCTCGGCTCCCTGTGCCTTGGTTTCAACATCGGCAATAAAATCTTTGACGACCTGGAGATTGACATCCGCCTCCAATAAAGCGCGACGCACCTCCTTCAGGGCATCTTGAATGTTGGATTGGGAAATTTTGTCCTGACCCCGCAGGCTTTTCCAGGCAGATTCTAAGCGTTCAGCAAGTGCGTCGAACATAATATGTGTATCTTTTAGGCGGCTAGATAGTTATCTGCTTATCAAAATCGGCTGAAGAAAGCCCACATTTGTGAGTTTGTGGGTCTTATCCATCTGTATACAGATTAGTCGTTTTCGCTGTTATCTGGCGTGCAGCCAGGTCAGGAATGGGGGTGAGGAGTGCAAATAATAAAATGCAAACAAAATGTGCGATCGCGCACGCAGTATTTAGAGAGTACTCAAAACGAGATCCTGGCGACAGCCTTGCAGTCCCAAAGAGGGATTATTGCGGTAGGACACCTCTGGAACCCAGATACTCACTTTGTAATCCAAAGAAACCCAGTAGATGTATTCCACCGCTGAGTCAAAATTCACTCCCACTCGCAGGTTAGAAAAATCATCTTCGCATATCTCGTAGCCAAAGCGAACCAGAATCTGAGCCACTAAGCACCCAGGTGTATCGCAGTATTCTCCGCAGGTTTCTCTCTCTTGCCAAAACTTCTCTAAAAAGCGATTGAGGATAGGCAAAACTTTTTTAGGGCTGCCATTCCGGGAAGCATAGATGATGACCGGGTTGCCTTCTACAAGAATGTGACAGGGGGTAGCCATTTTTTTATCTCCTGGTCGGCTGTCTCTTTTGGTTTTTGATTGGCGCACGAACTCCACATCATCCATGATGCTTTTAGCCTGCCCAAGGCAACTACTAAATCACACTTTTGGGGGATGTAGCCGTTTAAACTTTCAGGATGTTTGTCAAATTTTACAGTTTCTGCGTCTGGCTATTATCCCCTATGCAAAATTGGAATCAGCAATTCCGATTTTTTCCTCATTTAGAATCGCTCTATCGGATGAGTGCCGCACCTAACCTTAATTTTTTTGTAAAGTTTTGTTTTTAAAAGCATTTTGTAAATTTAGATACAGAATTTTCTGTTATATTAAATAGGTAAGAGAAAATAAGTTAGTCAAACATCACTGAAGCAGTACGGAGAAACCTGGTATGTCTACTCAAGAACAAGCTCGCGCCCTCATGATGCGTCATCATCACCTCATCAAGAACCGTCAGCAGTCTATGCTGGGTCGCGCCGCTGCTGAAGTGGGTCTAGATGTTGAATCATCTGAATACTGGAATCACATTCAAGGACAACCACACCCAAGCTTCCGCTCTAGCTACGACCGCAGCGGTGCCTCGCTGAGCTAGGTTTGAGCTAAAGTTAACCGGCTAGAGTTAGTTTTTTGTATTATCTCGCTTGCATAGTGGTGTAGCAGCTTTATTTGATATATCAAAGGCTGCTAAATAAATAATTAACCTAATTCAGGGTGTTCTTTTCAATAAGAACACCCTGAAACTTTTTTTTTGAAAAAATAGTATCTCCTTTTGAGTATTTCTCTCTAAATGCGCGACTTATAGGTTTTTGGGAATAGGTAATTAGAGAAAAAAGTGTTTCTTATGCCATTTCACGTTATCGTATGACCTTTTATCCATTACCGCTAACCTGCATGATGTGTAGCAGGCATATACAGCAATCCTATTTAAATTGTGAAATACTAGCCCTTCAGATTCCCGACTTCTTTAAGAAGTCGGGGATTTCGCCTTCTTGAATCATCTAGGTTCAAAGGAGCGACAGATTGCAGTACATATTTACACGACTGACTTTATCTGCAACATTTGATTGCCGTCTTTTTGGAATTCGTAGGGTACGGGCTGGATTTCTACACTGTAGCCTTGCGCTTTTAATTTCTCCATTACTGGCTGAAGGACTGGCGACACCTCTCCAGAAATATTTAAGAGAGGAAAAATCCGTACCGCAGCAGCAACGCGGCACAATTCCACAATGGAGGCGAGGTGGAAATCTTCTGAGAAGAAATCCGAATAGGTGAACAACAAGTGACTGCATAAGGCTAAATCGAACTGCTGAGTCTTGAAGGGTAAAACAGGTAACTCAGCGGTTAAATAGCGTCCTTGTTGAATTCCTTGTGGAAAATCTTCTAAAAATTGCTGCATGGCTGACATCCGGATTTGCCCCAAATCCTCTGGTGACTGGATCTCCTGCCAAACGTAGCTATCGAGGTTGGCTTGGAGTCCATCAATCACTTTTTGATAGGTTTTCTGGATACGTTCTCGAATTTCGTGGTTGGAAAACTGATACACCGGATCGCAAGAGATGACGTTGTAGCCTAAGCGTGTCATCTCAATATTGAAGCTGGCAGGGCCACCGCCACAATCTAGAATTTTTAACTGGAGGTCGTCAGGCGTTAAGTTGAACATCCTGATGTATTCTGCCAGGGAACGTCCCCAAGGAATGACGCTTTCAAGTTTTAATCCCATTTTTTCGAGCGATCGCATACTTTCCTTGGCTGATTATAAAATGACTGAAGGCTCTGTAATCAACCAACTAAGATGGAAAATTGACTTGGTGATGGTTAGATAGTTGAGTAAGTTATTTAAATTTGCTGCACAAAATTTTAATAAATATAAGAGATTTTGAGTAGATCGTTTTTGTGCCATCCTCATACAGGAAATGCCGGGTTCCGTACCTCACACTGGACTTTCCAATTTATAAGATGACTAGCATTTTTTCTGTGTCTGGCAATGTCACTGATGCCTTTCTGGTTGGTTTAAGTTTCACTTTCCTCAGTCTCTATCCATGAGGTTGTCTGTGCTGTTGTTGGCTGTAGCGTAGGCTTAGGGGCAAGTTCTGGTTGTCTTTTAATAACTCTCATTGGCTGCAAAGAAATGGCTGATGCGAGTAGAGCAGGCACTCCCACAAGCGTTGTCATGAGCAACGAAGTCAAAAGCGATTCTCCTGCATTTTTAGGTTTCTGTTCGGAGTGATTTTCTAATGGGATTTCGACCTCTGTCAGATTTTGTTGAGGTATCTTGAAAAGTAGCTGTTCGACTACTTTTCCCAGTAAGATAATGGGAAAAGTAATGAGTGCTGCGGGCAGAACTACCAGCCACACAAGTAAGCCGGAAATTAACCAAAATACAGTCGAATATACCATTTCTGAAAGTTTATGCATTGCCCTAGCCTTGCCCTCCATTGGTTGCCACACAGCTAACTCATGAGGAATCGTTGTTTGGCTGGAATTGCCTTTTTGCCTAAGCTTATAATCGGGTAGTATCGTCGCCGCACTTCGCCTCGTATATTTCAATTTTAAGGGTACGTCAATCAGGTACCCCTACTTTTTGGTTGAGTTGTAAATTGAGAAGTCAGACTTTGACGTACAATACTTCCCGATTACAAGCTGATTCTGCTTGCCAGAGCGATCGCTCGTTCTCGATCGAAGATGATGTAGACAAAGCCGAAGCTTTCATGCCATTTGTTCGCACTCTTAGGCGTCGTGCCCATGCTGCGAGAAAACTACTATCTTATGGCATGAGTGATTATTGTTGATGGATTTGTATTAAAACCTAATTTAGTTGCTAGAAGCGATCGCAACTTTTGAGAGGATGGGGGATCGTAATCTCGATCGGCGTTGAGGGGGTAGACACGTCCCCATCCCCTAGAATCTATTTAACTTTGTACAACTTAACTTTGTACAACGCCAGAATTTTAGGCTTTTACTGCCAGCGGTAACACCTGATTGAGTTTGCCACTGCGGTAGCCTTCTAAATCGAGGGTGACGTAAATAAAGCCGAATTCTTGAAAGGCGGAAACCAGGGTGGATAAATCGGTGGTAAGAACAAATTCTTTAATTTGTTCTGACGGTAACTCGATTCTGGCGGTATCACCTTCGGAACGAACGCGGAGATTTTTTAATCCTAATTTACGCAGATAGATTTCTGCTCGTCCGACTCGTTGCAGTTTGCTGACGGTGATTTCTTCGCCGTAGGGGAAGCGGGAACTTAGGCAAGGTTGGGCGGGTTTATCCCACCAGGAAAGTCCGAGGTGTTGAGAAAGTTGGCGGACTTCAGCTTTGGTAATGCCTAATTCTGCTAAAGGCGATCGCGCACCCCTCTCTTTTGCCGCTTGAATTCCCGGACGATAATCCCCCAAATCGTCGGCGTTCACGCCATCTACAACATAGGGATAACCCAGTTGAAGTGCCAGGGGTTTAAGGTTGTCGTGAAGTTCGCTTTTACAAAAATAGCAGCGGTTGACAGGATTCGAGGTGTAATTAGGATTGTCCATTTCGTGCGTCTGTATCACTTGATGGGCAATTCCAATCGCGGCTGCTTGGATTTGGGCGTCTTCGAGTTCTTCCGGGAGGAGGGAGGGAGAAACGGCGGTAACGGCTAAAGCGCGATCGCCCAAAACGTCGTAAGCTATCTTGGCAACCAAGGTACTATCGACGCCCCCAGAATAGGCAATTAATGCCCGATCCATTTCTGCAAAGAGGGTTTTTAGTTGCTCAAGTTTCTGCTTTATCATGGTTTTTTTTAAATCGAATCACAGAGGACGCAAAGGTGCTTCAGGTGTTTCAGGCGCTTCCGGTGCAGAGGAGATGGGGAGAAGTTTTTCATCCTTCCCCCAGTCCTCAGTCCTAAGTCCTCAGCACTCTCCAAATGGTGCAGAAGAGATGAGGAGAAGTTTTTCATCCTTCCCTCAGTCCTCAGTCCTAAGTCCTCAGCACTCTCCAGATCGTAACGAATTTTAGGGTTGATTCAATTCGTCTGGTGGCTGGATCGGTAAGTGTAAAGTAAAGCAGCTGCCTTGTCCCAGTTCTGAATCTACGGTGATATTGCCGCCATGAAGGAATGCCAGTTTGCGGGATAAAGCTAAGCCGAGACCCGTTCCTTCATATTGACGATTTAAACCACTATCTATCTGTAGGAACGGTTCAAAGAGGGTGGCATGATTGGCTTTGGCGATGCCAATTCCGGTGTCAATCACTGAAAATAAGATAGTGTCTGCGGTTTTTTCCACTTTTAGCGTAACTGAGCCAAAGTGTGTAAATTTCACCGCATTAGAGAGCAGGTTGACTAAAATCTGCCTCAAGCGGTGATGGTCGCCTAGGCAGGTGGCGATGTCTGGGGCAATATCTACAATTAATTGCAATCCTTTCTTTTGCGCCTGTTCGCGCACGGCGGAAACGGACGCCTGACAAACTTCCTCCACTAACAGGATTTCTAGGCTGAATTCTTCTCGACCGGCATCAATCATGGATAAATCTAAAAGGTCGTTAATCAATTCCAATAAATGTTCGCCACCGGATGTAATGGAAGTGAGGTATTCTTGCTGTTTGTCATTGAGCGGTCCCACGATTTGATCGACTAGCAAGCGAGAAAGCCCCAAAATGCTAGTTAGAGGGGTTCGCAGTTCGTGGCTCATCGTAGCGATAAATTCGCTTTTGGCACGATTCGCGGCTTCTGAGAGTTGTTTTTCTTGCTCTAATTGTTGGGTACGTTCTTTGACAAGTTGCTCGCTTGCTTCATAGCTTTGGGCATTGTAAAGCGCGATCGCCACTTGGTCAGCAATTCTTTCGAGAAGGTGAATTTCGTCTTCGGTGAAAGTTCGGTAACGGGTCGTGGATTGTAACGAAATGCCACCAAAAATCTGACCGCGAATAAAAATTGGCACTCTTACCATAGACAGGATTTGTAGCTGCCGAATTTGCTCTTCGCGGTTGGGAGAAGAGGGGATGTCTGCAATTTTGGGGGCATGAAAAACTTGATGAACCGAATAGTTAGAGGAAGGAGCTAATACATCGGGGTTTTCCGATCTAGGAAATTTGAGGTTCAAGACGGAAACCACTTGTTCGCTGACTCGCCATTCTTTGAGAATCTTAATTTCCTCTGGTTCTAAGGCAAAGATAGCGACTCGCTCAACGCCGAAGAACTCTCCAGTTAGATTCACAATTTCCTGCAAAATATATTGTGGATCGAGGCTGGAATTTAAGCTCTGACAGATATTATTTAACAATCGCTCCCGCGTTGCTTGTTGTTGAACTTGAGCGAACAGCTGCGCTTGGTGGATGGCGATCGCGCATTGATTCGCGATCGCACTTACCAAAGCGATTTCATCTTCTGTCCATTGCCGTTCGCTAACACATTGATGCAGGCTAATCCCCCCCACTAAGGATTGCTGATACAACATCGGCATCGTCAGCATGGAGCAAACTTCATACTCTCTGGCTAATTCTTGCAGTTTGAGTGGGATGCGGTCGTCAATTTGGTTGAATATCAGCGGCTCACCTTGAGCAAGGGAGGAATGGTAATAGGAGTAGAAGCCGCAATAGACGCCAATCAGGCTCTGCCTTTGAGGGGTAGATTCGCTAGCAAGGCAAGCCTGCATTTGTTGATTGGGATCGGGCAGAAAAATTAGACACCGACTGAGGTTGAGCGCTTCGTGCAGCAAATTGACGGTGGTTTGCAGCACTTCCTCCAGAACCAGCGTTTCTCGCATTGCTTGCACAATGCGGTTGATAATTGCCTCTCGCTGAGCTTGCTGCTGAATTTTGACAATGCGATCGCGCTCGATTCGGTGTTGTTCAAATTCGTGGAGCGATCGCATCAAAATCTCTGGCAGATGTTTCATCTGTTCTGAGCCAGCATCGGCGATTTCAGCTTCCGGCGCGATCGCTATCAAAGGAATAAACTGCCCGGATTGTTGGACTAACTCCAATGCTTCTAAGGAGCTTGGGGCATCTGTGAGGGGGTGAGAAGGGGAATTTTCTAGTTTTCCCTGCCTCCCAGCCTTCCTATCTGTCATTGAGCTAGCATCCCCGCTCCGCTGCACTGACAACACTGCATCGTAGGTGTTTTGCTGCAATTGTTCTCGACAAGCGGCAGATGTAGCGGCAATTTCGTAAGTAAAATCAATATCTGCTTCCCGCAGTGGATTTGTAATCAGCCCGACATCCGCCCTTGAAGCTATCACGATCAAGAGGCGGAGGGCATCTGGGGACGGAGCTTGTTGCAGTTGTGGCATCACGAGGCGAAGTACGAGCTGGAAACAAGGAGTAACGGACGAAGGATTAGGGACGGGTTTGCTTCTTTTACTTTCGCGCTTCTTCTAGCTAGTTTGTATCGCGAGGCAGCTCAAAACTCACGTCGCGAAAAAATTATGATAGCGATCGCTAAGAGGAGGACGGTATACACCAAACCATACAAAGCATCGGTTAAAAGCGCCGAGGAAGAAGGCAAAAGACCATAAACCGCCTGATTTTTGAGGTCTAGCCGAGATAAATCTGGCAGTACCACATATAAAGCATTTACGATCCGTTCGATGTCTACATTCCGACTTAATTTTCCCAGCTCTACTAAATCTCGGCTGGAATGTCCCATCAAATACACTGCAAATGTAAACAAGGTCGCTAACAGCGAACTTGTAAAGACGCCAAACATCAACGCGACAGCAGTCAGTAAAGATAGCTTAAAAAACAAGTACAGCGCCGAAATCAGAATGCTACCTAGCGGGTAAGAAATCTTACTTAAACTGAGGATGCCAAGATAAATTGCCGTCATAGCAGCGATCGAGACGCCTAAAACGGCTGATAGCCCCAGATGTTTGCCAATAATAAATTCGGCGCGACTGAGCGGTTTGGGAATTAACACTAAGACAGTGCGCTTTTCGATTTCTTTGTTAATCAATCCAGTCCCGACAAATACAGCAACAATGGTTCCCAGTACATCCATTGCTGCTAATCCAACATCTTTAAGAATTTTATCTTCTGTTGTTGCTGCCACTTCTGGCAACAGTCGCCACGCCACCACCATTAACAGCGCAAACAAACCGATGATATAGAGAACGCGATCGCGGATGACTTCCCGAAACCCATTCACTGCGATCGCCCAAATTCTCTTTAAACTCTCGATTGCTGCCCGAAACACATTTATTTTCCTCGATTTTACTGTGCTTAAACTCATCGTCCTTCTAAATCATCATTGATGATTTCTCTCAACGATTTATATTTTATCCTTTGCACAAATACAAAATAACTTTTTTGTTACTAATAGTTAATTCTTTATGCGATCAACTATCTTCCACGAGCAGCCACTTCCTAGCTCTATTGATAACTTTTAGAGAGAGTCTTCATCATTCATAGCTTTTTAGTTCGCTGATAGGCTGACAATTGACTTGTGCAACCGCAATATTTTGTGCTGCTGTCTGGCTAGGCGTCGTCCTTGCTCCAGTTACTATTGGTTGATAACTTTGAGTAATTTGACAGTTTTTTTCAACATAATATGCTTCGGTTTGCGAACGAGGACCTTGCCAAATTGCGCGTAATTGTAAATTGTATCCTGAGTTAACCGAACCAATATTATAGGTATAACGCCACCAAAAATCTTCTTCCACAAGCGGAATTTTTTTTGCGGCTTCTGCCCGAATTGCTTCTATACGCGGTTGTGGTTCTAGCAGCCATCGCTCCACTTCCGACCAAGGTTTATTTTCTAATTCTTGTACGATCAAGGGTTCCATAAATTCTAAAATAACCGTACCTCTAAGAGTCCTTGTTGATTGAGATGCTGATTGGGATACCATCGTGGTTTTCCCAAAATGATCCGACAGCAAGGTAGGATATTGTTCTAACCAATCTTGACTAATAAAATAAAATTGAATCCAGCAGCTAATTACCATATTGCTGCCAATCAAAATAACACTTTTTTGACGAAATTGCAGCGCCGGTACTTTTAATCTAAATCTTTCATCAAAAAAGGTTGGAAACACAGCAATCACTGATGAAAGCGTAGGCCAAACTATTAAAGCGATCGGTGGGATACTCCCAGTCCAATCGCCAAATAAAAACATACAGATTAAGGCACCCGTAATCCAAGGACCAATCGGAATACCCCAAATTTTTATTGGATTCTCTGTTGTAGCCCAGCTCACTCCAATAATTAAAAATAACCAACCGCAATGAGTGATAATATCATGTACTAAGTCAGTTGCAAAAAATGACATCACCCAAGAAAAGAAACTGAGATAAATAAACGTTTTCCAAGAATAAGCACGGGAAGGAGCTAGGGATTTCCATAATACTTTAAAAGTATTAATTAAGTATTTGAAAATAAAAAAATCAAGAATCGATGCCATATTCTTTGTAAGTCTTTATTAAGTTAAGCCTAACTTGATAAATTGGTCGCAACTAAAATTTAAATTCATCTATTAAAAGATTATTAACTCAAAAAATGTTTGTATTTAACTAAATTGAGTCCGAATAAATAGAAGCAATACGAATCCCCCAAAACTGTAGATATTAGCCTGAAAAATAGTATTAGTTAAAAGAGGGTTGGAATTAAAAGTAAGAAGTCGAAAATCTTGTAGGTTAAACTTTTCTTGGTTTTGTCTTTCCCCATAAGACGGTGTTTCCAGTAACATTTGTAAAAGTTCTAATCCTTTTAGTTTAACGATAAAGGTGGCAAAGAAGACAACAAAGCCACTTAAGATTAGTTCTGTTACAATATTGGACGACTGAGCAAATGGAAAGAATCGATCAAAAAAGATATAACTGATTAACTGAGATTTCAGCGACCGGGGAAGCCAAGGATGTACGTAAAAGAAAACTATCCAACCCAAAATTGTTGAAAATAAATTAATCGAAATGGCATAGTCAATGCTTCTTCTTTGACTAAGATTTAATTGTCGGTATAAAATGAATGATTCAATCGCAATTCCAACCAACAGCAATAAAAATTGAAATAAAATCGTTTGAAGCGGGAAAACATTTGCAAGCATAAGGTTGTCTCTCTAACACCTATTCAATTAAGTTTGGACGTAAATTTTGATGTTGTTAATGGCAGCTTGCTCTTTACTTCTATTATCCTGCGGATTTGGGAATATCAAGAAAACTTTTATGTAAAGAAAGCATATTTGGAATACTCCTAAATTAAGTAGAGGGGTGGGTAGTTTAGCGCGAGAAATAACTCAGTAGAAGAGAAAAAAGAACTGATAACTGAATGATGGACAATTGACTCCCTACCCCCTACTACCTATTTCTAGTCTCAACTTTAGCTTTTTTGGAACGGCTACTCTTGATTCTTTTCACTTTACCCTTCTAAGCTGCTATTGTTAACAGTTTGTGACAGCTAAGATTCATGAGAATTATGAGTAGAATGGGGATCGGCATTCGCACGGCTCAAGTGCGTTCTGAGCGTCTCGTCGGTCAGATTCATGTTTACGATGGGGCGGGGAAGGGAAAGTCCCAGGCAGCGCTGGGCGTGGTGTTACGCTCAATTGGGCTGGGAATTAATACTGATTTAGCAACGAGAGTGCTGCTGTTGCGGTTTCTCAAAGGACCGGGACGCTCCTACGATGAAGATGGGGCGATCGCTGCCTTGCAACAGGGCTTCCCTCACTTGATTGACCAAGTTCGCACAGGGCGGTCAGAATTTTTTGGTGCGGAGGAAATAACGCGCTTTGACCGACAGGAGGCGCAGCGCGGTTGGGATGTGGCAAAAGGCGCGATCGCATCTGACCTCTATTCTGTCCTAGTTCTGGACGAACTGAACCCGTTACTGGACTTGGGTTTGTTGCCAGTGGAGGAAGTGGTTCGGACGCTCAAGCATAAACCGCAGGAGTTGGAAGTAATTGTTACAGGTCGGGCTGCCCCCCAACAACTGCTAGAAATTGCGGATTTGCACTCTGAGATGAAGCCGCACCACCCGATTACCGAAGGTAGGGACGGGGTTTACCTGCCTTTACAGGGGATAGAAATCTACACGGGTGCTGGTAAAGGCAAGTCTACTAGCGCATTGGGTAAAGCATTGCAGGCGATTGGGCGCGGGATTAGTCAGGATCAGTCGCACCGAGTGCTGATTATGCAGTGGCTCAAAGGTGGGACTGGATATACTGAGGATGCCGCGATCGCAGCTTTGCAACAAAGTTACCCAAACTTAGTCGATCATCAGCGCTGCGGACAAGATGCGATTGTCTGGCGCGGACAACAGCAAGAACTAGACTATGTGGAAGCTGAACGCGGTTGGGAAATTGCTAGGGCAGCGATCGCGTCTGGGCTTTATAAGACAATTATCTTGGACGAACTCAATCCCACAGTTGACTTAGAACTGCTGGATCAACAACCAATCGTAGACGCACTGCTACGCAAACCCCGCGACACGGAAGTGATTATCACGGGGCGCTGTCTAAATCGTCCGGCGTATTTTGACCTTGCCAGCGTCCATTCAGAGATGATTTGCCATAAGCATTACGCTGACAGAGGGGTGGACTTGAAGCGTGGCGTAGATTTTTAGAGTTTCAGCGATCGATCGATACAAATGTAACCTGCTCCCGGCAGGTTTCGTTTGTGTGCTTGCTGTCGCTGTACGGTTTCAACCGCCCGCCCGGAGCATGATGTGAGGCAAATCTCTAGGAGGAATTGTATAAAGAAGTTCACCAATGCAACTATCCATAGGAGTATTCTAGAAAAGAAAATAATTTAGTTAGCACTCGCATGACTTTCGGCAACGAGAGTTAACACCTCCGGAGTCTTCCCATGTTCGTACCCATTTCCCTAGTCATCACGGCATACAACCGGGAACTTTATCTTGCTGCCACAATTGAAAGTATTCTGGCGCAGACTAGGCAAGACTTTGAGCTACTGGTGTGGGATGACGGTTCTACAGATAGAACTGTAGAAATTGCCCGTGAATACGAAGCCCGCGATCGCAGAGTTCGGGTAGTTGCGGCAGAACATCAAGGACGAGTCAGCGCCTTGCAAGCAGCGATCGCGCAGACTACCAGCACCTACATCGGTTTGGTAGATAGTGACGATTTGCTTGCCCCCACAGCAGTGCAAGAGACAGCAACCGTGCTGGAGGCGAACCCGGAGGTAGGTTTTGTCTACACCGACTACATCGACATCGACCAAAGCGGCAAAGTCATCGACTACGGGAAGCGCTGTCGCATTCCCTACTCAAAAGAGCGGCTTTTGCTCGATTTTATGACCTTTCACTTCCGGTTGATGCGTCGCAGTTTCTTCGACCAAGTGGGGGGAATCGAAGAGTCCTTCGACTACGTTGAAGACTACGATCTGTGCCTGAAGCTGTCAGAAGTTGCCGAAGTGCGGCATATCAACAAGCCACTTTATTACTATCGTTGCCATCAGGCGAGTGACTCGCACACCTATACCAAGCAACAGGCGAAAAACGCCTGCAAAGCGATCGCGCGGGCACTCCAAAGGAGAGGATTAAGCGATCGCTTCTCTGTAAAACTGCACATCCTCAGCCATTTCCCTTTCAACTCTAAAGTCCTATTAGTTCGCAAAAAGCAATCAATCCTCGATTACCAATTCTCAATTACTAATTCTCGATTACCGATTGCTAAAAACATCGCCTCTTGCCTTCTCGCCCTCACCTGTAGCCTTTCTCCAACTTTTGCCCAAGCACAATCAATTACCACCGCACCTGACGGCACCAACACCAATGTCACCACCTCTGGCAATCAATTCAATATTACTGGTGGAAAACTTTCAGCCGATGGAGGAAATCTCTTCCACAGCTTCAACGAATTTGGCTTAGAACAAAATCAAATTGCCAACTTTCTTTCTAACCCATCTATCCACAATATTTTGGGTCGCGTCACGAGTGGCAACCCTTCTATTATTAACGGACTTATCCAAGTTTCCGGCAGCAACTCCACCAACTTATACTTGATGAACCCTGCTGGCATTGTGTTTGGTTCGGGTGCCACTTTGAACGTACCAGGAAGCTTCACCGCCACCACCGCCACAGGAATAGGGATTGGTGACAATTGGTTCAATGCCTTTGATCCGAATAACTACGCCAACTTGGTAGGCACGCCCAATCTCTTTGCCATTACCACATCCCAGCCGGGTAGCATTATCAACGCTGGGAATTTAACGGTGGGAGAGGGAAAAAATCTCACTCTTATCGGCGGAACTGTCGTCAACACCGGAGAACTCAAAGCACCAGCAGGTAATATCACCGTAGCCGCCGTACCGGGCAAGAAGACGGTACAGATTTCGCAAGCGGGAAACGTGCTGAGTTTAGAAATTCAGCCATCCGTCTTACCTTCCAGCTTTAATGCCCAGTTATCAAATCCTCCCTCACTGCCGCAATTACTCTCCGGTGGAGGTGTCGCCAATGCCACCAAAATGACCGTCAACAGTGCGGGACAAGTGGTGCTAAGCGGATCGGGTATTACCATTCCCACAGAACCGGGAACTGCAATTGTCTCCGGGAAGCTGGATACCTCTAACACTCAAGTTGGTATTGGCGGCGCAGTAGCTGTACTAGGTAATCAAGTTGGTTTAGTCGAGAACGCCAGTGTGAATGCCTCCGGAGATGCAGGCGGCGGTCAAGTATTGATTGGCGGAGATTATCTGGGGAAAGGTAGCGTACCCAATGCTGCTTTCACCTTTGTCGGCGCAGATGTGACACTCAATGCCGATGCCATTACTAATGGCAATGGCGGTAAAGTCATTGTCTGGTCAGATCAAGCCACTCGTACCTATGGCACCATTAGTGCCCGTGGCGGCGCACAAGGCGGTAACGGCGGGTTTATCGAAACTTCTGGTAAAGTTTACCTGGATGTCACCAAAGCTGCGGATGCCAGCGCCCCTAAAGGTCTTCCCGGCACTTGGTTGCTCGATCCCTCGAATATCACTATCATCAATGGCGGCGGTTATGGCTATGGTAGCTTAGACAGTTTTTCGCCAAATTTCACTGCGAATGCCGACAATTCTACGGTTAGTAATGGCGCAATCAATAACGCCCTCAACTTTGGCAGTAGCGTAATCATCTCCACGAATAATCCTTATGGCACCCAGGTAGGCAATATTACGCAGAATGCTGATGCAGCGATTGGCGGTGGGTATTTTTTTGGTGGTCCTGTCACTCTTACTCTTGAGGCAGCCAATGACATTATCCTCAATGGCTCTATCGGCGGTAATGGCTACGCCCTAAATGTCGTGCTTCGAGGTCAAGGGGGTGCGGGAACTAGAGCAAACAATGTAACAATTAATGGTCTGATTGATACTGACGGCGGTGACTTCAGTAGCCTGAGCAACACTTTCAACAGTAGCGCTACTACCATTACCACCCAAGGCGGGAATATCAACATTGATGCTACTGGCAACATTACTACAGGCTTCCTCAACGCCAGTTCTACTTTTTTTAATGGTGGAAATATTGACCTGATAACGAGTGCAGGTGGCAAAATCGCAATTGGAGGCGATCTCAATTCCTCTGGCGGTGCTTATGGTTCCGGATCTGCTATCACCCTCACTGGCGATGTCTTGCTCAGTAACAACGCCACATTCACCACAATCGGTGGTACTGGTTATGGTTATGGTTCTGGTTATGGGGACGGTAACATCGAAATCACCGGAACGGTCAATGGCACGGGTGCAGGCGGTCAAAATCTGACGCTGAATGCAGACACGGGTAACATTACATTTGGGAACGCTGTCGGCAATATTACACCTATTGGAAATTTGAGCGTCAATAGTGCCTCCAATCTCACCCTGAACGGCAACGTTACCACAACCAGCGGCAGCACCCTTAGTTTCAATACCCCTGTGACGTTGAGTAACAATGCAACCATAACCGCAGACGAGATTAACTTTAATGGGGCAGTCAGTGGTGCGGGATACCAGATTGGACTGGCACCCGCAACGGCATCGAAAAATATTCAGGTTGGGAATGCGACTCCTGTAACCGATAGTTTGAATCTGACCGCCGCAAAGTTGGGACAATTGCAAGATGGCTTTAGCTCTATTACAATTGGACGCCTTGACGGCAGTGGTGCCATTACAATCGACAGTGCGGGTGTCACCTTCAAAGCTCCTCTTACCGTTCAAGCACCCTCTGGCTCAGTGGCAGTTAATGGAGCCATTACAGGCACGGGGGACGCCTCCATTACCCTCAATGCTGGATTAACCACCCTCAACGCAGATATCACGACCGCCGAGCAAAACATTACTATCAAAGGCGATACGCTTCTGGCTAAAGACATCACCCTCAGTACCGGCGCTCAAGGGGGTGGTGATATTAATCTCGGTGGTAAGACAAATGGAACGGGCACAGGGGGGCAAAACCTTACTTTAACTGCCGGTACCGGCAGCCTTAAAATCGCTGATGCAGTGGGCAACAGCACTTCCATCGGAGCCTTAACTGCTAACACCAGTGGCTTCACTAGCTTGGATGGCAGCGTCAATGCAGCCAGCGTGACGATACAGGGGAGTAGCGTCATCGGCGGGAATGTCACCACCAGTGGAATTCAAAACTATGGCGGCGATGTTTACCTCGTCGGTCAAAACCCGATAGAACTCAGTAGTAGCGCTGGCTCGATTACCTTTGGCGGTATCCTCGCTAATAGCGGCAATGCCACCGACCTAACTATCAGTGTCAGCAGTGATGTCACTTTCCAGGATGCAGTGGGAGGAAATGGTTATTTTCTAGATAATCTGACAGTAAATAGCGGCAACAATGTCATCGCAAAAGATATTACGGCTACCGGGATTAAAATAACAGCGAACAATAGCATCAGTACAGGTTCGCTCAATACTAGCAAGACGACGGGAAATGGGGGCGCGATCGCTCTTACTGCTAAAAACAACCTTACCACTGCTAACATCGACTCTCATTCTGATAATGGGGTTGGCGGAAATATTACCCTCATCAGCCAAACAGCCGCGATAAAAACCGGAAATTTAACTGCCTCAGGCACCACGAAAGGCGGGAATATCTTTGTATCTGCCATTGACAGCATTACAACGCTGGGAATTAATTCCAGCGCTAGCTTCGGAGATGCTGGTAATGTCACCCTTGACCCCGAAAACGACATTCAAGTTAGCTTCATTAATGCCCAAGGCGGAACGGGAGGCAAAGGGGGCATCGTTGACATTACCACCGAAAGTCTGTTTCGAGCTACGGGCACCTTCACTGACCAAAATGGGCAAAAAGCAAGTATTTCTGCCGCTGGGGGTGCTAGTGAAGGTTCCATCATCCTGCGCCACGGAGGCGGTTCCAAAAACGTTCCCTTCGTTGTCAGCAACGCTAGTAAGAACGGCACAGCCGGAGTCTTGACAACTGGGTCAGGCAATACAATTGCTTCAGGATCTTTCCCCGGCAGCTATACTCAGGGCAAGATTCAGCTCATTACTGCCGATCAAGCCGATCAACCTGATACACCGTCCTCACCGAGTCCCCTGCCAGAGGAAATCAAGCCTCCACAGGAAACGCTAACGCCCCAATTGTCGGTGTCTGCCAGTTCGGCTCTCGCGGAAGTTGACACCTTGTTCGCTGACCTAGACGAACCGTTCACGCGCCAGTTTGAGCAATATTTTAGTGGAAGTGCGGACACTCCAATTAGAACCCTCACCGAAGCCCGCGATATTCTTCAAAACATTGAAAAATCGACTGGGGTAAAACCGGCACTTATCTACATCACTTTTGTTCCTGCCACGGCGGCACCTCCTTCAGCTACTGATAAGACTCTATTACCTGCAACACCGCCAGAATCAGACATCCTTTGGCAGTTTAATCCCCAAGGCTTTGCCCTCAGCCAAGCATCCCCGCAACCCGCCGCTACTCCCGCTACCAGTCCCCCCGCCCAAGACAACGACCAACTCGAATTAGTTGTCATCACTGCCAAGGGTCAACCAATTCGCAAACGGGTGCAGGGGACAACACGCGAAGAAGTTCTCACAGTCGCTAAACAATTCCGCAGCGAAGTTACTAACCTTAAAAAACCCAATGGCTACCTGGCACCATCTCAGGAACTTTATCAGTGGATGGTGGCACCTTTAGAAGCCGATTTACAAGCTAGAGGTATCCAAAACCTAGTATTTCTGATGGATACAGGTTTGCGATCGCTGCCAATGGCTGCCCTCCACAATGGTCAACAGTTCCTGGTGGAAAACTACAGCATCGGCATGATGCCCAGTCTCAGCCTCACCGATACCCGCTACGTGAATATCAAAAACACTCAAGTTTTGGCAATGGGCGCGTCAAAGTTTACCGAACTGAATTCCTTACCAGCCGTGCCGATTGAATTATCTATCATCACTCCGACGCTGTGGTCGGGGAAATCTTTCCTCAACGAGAAATTTACGCTAGGAAATCTCAAGGCACAGCGTCAGCAACAGCCTTATGGAATTATCCACCTGGCGACGCATGGCGAATTTAAACCTGGGAAAATCGAAAACTCCTACATTCAGTTATGGGATACCAAGCTACGACTCAACCAGCTGCGCCAATTGGGCTGGAATGACCCGCCAGTGGAATTGTTGGTACTGAGTGCCTGTCGCACCGCACTGGGAGATGAACAAGCAGAGTTAGGCTTTGGGGGCATAGCAGTGCTGGCAGGGGTGAAATCAGTTGTAGCCAGTTTATGGTATGTCAGCGACGAGGGAACTCAAGGATTGATGGCGGATTTCTATGCCCAATTGAAGAAAGCCCCGAGCAAGTCAGAAGCTTTACGGCAAGCGCAGATAGCAATGCTCAAGGGGCAGGTACGCTTGGAGGCGGGCGAACTGCGCCTCCCCACAGGAAACATCAAGCTGCCACCCGAACTCGCCAACCGGGGCGACACGCAGCTAACGCATCCTTACTACTGGGCAGCTTTCACGATGATTGGCAATCCTTGGTAAGAGGAGTAAGGGGTAAAGACTGAGGACTGAGGGCTGAGGACTGAGGACTGAGGGCTGAGGGCTGAGGACTGAGGGCTGAGGGCTGAGGACTGAGGACTGAGACAGAGAAAATCGTACTTGCATTCAGCCCTTCGCATTCGTAACTGATTTGGAAACTCTATTTTTTTCTACGTTTCTATGCGTCCTATAGCCCAGACAGCGCACGACTAAGCGAATCCGCGCCGCTATCGGCTTCGCCAGAGGTTACGGGTTCGCCCTCCATGCACTGGTATTCTCTGGAAAACACAAGGAAGGCGACAATCGAACCCGGTGACTTCGCCCGTCAACAGGTAACTGTGAAGTGTTGTTTGTTTTAGAAGCCACTGGTTCGCCTTTCAGCTTTTTGAAGCTTAGTTATAAAATACTTTCACGCAATGGCAAAATTAGCACTTGCTAATTTAAGTATTGCTACCAAGCTTTAAATTGGTGGTTTCGGCTATTTTAGGAACAGTCTCCAACGTATATCAAACTTAGCTGCGCTTCAACCTGAGGCGTGCCGACAGGAACAGGGGTAAACAGTGCCTAGTGGAAAAATCCACTGCCAGGAACGACTCCCCCATAACCAGGTGACTACACAAAATTGTTGTTTTGAGGAATGCTGCCGTGGAGTCGGGAAAGATTTTAGGCTTTTTCATCGAGGAGGCAAAAGAACACCTCGAAACCCTGGAAAAAGGGCTACTGGATTTGCGAGGCGTAATGGCAGATCAAGAAAGGATTAATGAAATGTTCCGCGCCGCCCATTCTGTCAAGGGAGGGGCAGCGATGCTGGGCTTTAACAGTATTCAAAAAGTTTCCCATCGGTTTGAGGATTGTTTCAAGCTCCTCAAGGAACATCCAGTCAATATCGATAACGATCTGGAGTCCATGTTTTTAGAAGGGTATGACACCCTTAAGCACTTAGTTGACCAGCTTCAGGGGCCATTTGGTCTCCGAGAAGAGGAAGGCGAGAAAATCGTGCAAGCAGCAGAACCTAATTTTGTTAAGTTACAGGCACACCTTAACCGCCTGCTTGGGGCGGCAGGAAGTGCGCCAGAAGCGAGCAAAACGTCAACTCCAGATATTTCTGCTCAGGTGACTGGGGTGCTAAAACAAATGTTGCCGCTGTTTAAACAAGCAGAAACACCCGCAAATCGTCAACAACTTTGCGCTTTGTGCAGTCGTCTCGTGCAGATGAGTGCTGAAATAAAAACCTGGCAAGTGCTGGTAAGAACTGCAAATCGAGCGATCGCTAATCCCAAAAATACTTATGCCACCTTGGCACCGATTGTAATTAAGGAACTCAAGCAGGCTAGCGATCTGTTGCCACACGGAAAAACTGACGCGATCGCGCCGAGTGCCAGTTTGCGGCTGTTGGCAGCTTCCCCTGAAGCAACTACCGCCCCAATTCCGCCGGCAAAAGTGGCAGTTGGGGAAGGGGCACCCAGCCCAACGGAGTCAAAACCCACTCCGACATCCATCAAACAAATCGCCGTGCCTGTAGAACCTAGGGCGGCGGCAAAGGTTTTGGCTCAAGTGTTTAATAAAGAGCAACTCCTGCTGCTAGCAAAGTTACTCCACCAAGCTTCTCGCTGATTCTCTCTACCACAAAACGCGGCTGTTGCACAAAGCACGCGGCTACTTTTCCTTTGCTCAACCAGCTACAGAATCAATCGATGGGGCAGTACCCGAAGCACTGCCCCATCGTTTTTTTTGCAATTAGACGAACATTTATCATTAAGCTGTCTTTTGCAATTCAAAAAATAGGTATAAAAACTGCTTTTTCCTTTTACTTTAATTTTTGATTAGGTCAAAACTTTCAGTATGTTTGCGTGTAAAAAATAACGAATACTGACTGGCGAATAACCGATTAATCCTTAGGAATAGTCCTTGTGGTTAATTCCAGAGAACAACTAGCAACAATTTAGCTTTTTGGACATTAAGAAAAGACAAGTATTATTTAAATATTTAAAAATATATACAGAAATCTAAATATCGTATTCGATTTTTTAACCGAGTTTTGGGGAAATAACTCCTTTTAGGCCAGAAATTCTCATTACTTGTTAAAACTGATACCAATACAAACTCAAAACCCTTAGCTACAGTGATTAGAGTGTAACTTTTAGAAAAAATAAGCATCTATCTATTTGTAGACAAACTTGTTAATCTGGTGGCTTCAAAGACTTAAATAAAATAGTCTGAAAGTTACGACTCAGGGTGTATGCAGCTCCACAGCTAGAAAGGCTATACCAGAGTAGAGACAAAAGGGTGTATCCAGTCCAACGGCTGAACGAGTTAACAAAGATTGCCATAATAAAAACTCCAGGTACTCAGCCAGTGCCTTGATTGAAAGCTATGCGAAGTTTACAAGCGAATCAGCAAGGCGCTGCCCAATCAGCGCCCAGGATGGATACCCTCCCTCAGGCACTTCTGAGCGAACTAGCAGTTGGCGTCTTGGTGATGGGAGCGCAGGGGGAAATACGCTTTACGAATCAGGCGACACTGGACTTGCTGGATTTAACAGCAGACCAGATGCTGGATCAAACGCCGCTCGATCCCGCTTGGCACGTCATCCAGGAGAATGGAACGCCATTTCAGATGAAACTCCACACGGCACCAGTCCGGGCAAAGCAAGCATTGTTGCTGCTTTCGACCCGACAATCGCTGCGAAACCTGGTGCTAGGGGTTTATAGACCGACAAAGCGCGATCGCATTTGGATATCTGTTAACACCGAACCGCAGTTAGATCCAGACGGTTGCGTCGAGCAAGTCGTCTGCACGCTGAGTGAAATCACCAACCAAAAGGCAAGCGAACAATTTTCAAAAATCAATGAATGTTTTTCGGGTCTTGGTTCCGACCCAGATGAGAATATTAACCGCATCACGGCATCCGCAGGGGAATTACTAGGCGGTGCTTGGGCAGTCTACAATCGACTGCATCAAGGCTTACTGTGGTCTTGGGGTCAATGGCAAACGCCGTCGGAGTTCCCAAATGTAGGCGATCCGGACGGACATCTCTGTTATGACGTGATTCAGCAGGGAAGCAACCAGCCCTATGTCGTTCAGGATTTACCCAACACCCCCTACGCACACAGAGATCCTTGGGTTATTCCTTACCAACTGCAAACCTACGTTGGACAAGCAGTTAGATGCGCGGGTGAATATATCGGCTCGCTTTGCGTGGTCTATCAGAACCAGTTTGTTCCCACAGAATCTGATAAGAAGCTGATCGGGATCATGGCTGCGGCGATCGGTGTAGAAGAGGAACGCAAGAGGGAAGCAGTGGTGTGGGCGCAAAACGAAGGGAAATGGCGATCGCTACTGCAAAACAGCTCCAATTTGATCACAATCTTGGAAGCTGACGGGACCATCAAATACGCAAGTCCTGCCATTGAGGGCATTTTAGGATACAAGCAAAAAGAATTAATTGGCAAAAATACCTTTGACCTTGTTCACCCAGAGGATGTTTCTTTAGTCAAAAACGATTTTCAAGGCGTCCTCGAAAATTCAACAACTGCTTTATCCATTGAGTTCCGATTTCAGCACAAAGATGGCTCGTGGCGTTATATCGAAGCAACCCACAGCAATCTGGTAATGGATGCACCAGGGGTTCGCATTGTTGTGAACTCTCGTGATATTACCGATCGCAAACTGGCTGAGACAGCTTTAATTCAATCGGAAGCGCAACTGAGAGACAAAGCAGCTCAGTTAGAACAAGCCTTATACGAACTGCAACAAACTCAAAGTCAACTGGTACAAACAGAAAAAATGTCCAGTTTGGGGCAGTTAGTCGCCGGTGTTGCTCACGAAATTAACAACCCGGTTTCTTTTATCTACGGTAATCTTCCCTACGCGACGGAGTATACTCAAGACCTGCTGCATCTCGTTCACCTCTACCAGCAGGAATATCCACAACCGACACCCGCCATTCAAGAAGCAGCAGAAGCACTGGACATAGATTTCCTCAGTGAAGACCTTCCAAAACTGATGAATTCAATGCAAGTGGGAGCTGAACGTATTCGACAAATTGTGCTGAGCTTGAGGAACTTCTCTCGTCTAGATAAAGCGGCAAGAGAGCCTTTCGATCTTCACAATGGAATTGATAACACTTTACTTTTGTTACAACATCGCTTGAAGCCGAAAGCAGGACGCACCGAGATCCAGATAGTTAAAGAGTATGACAACCTGCCTCGTGTCGATTGCTATGCTGGGCAAATCAATCAGGTATTTATGAATATTCTGAGTAATGCGATTGATGCCCTAGAAGAGTCAATCATTAATGGTGAATGGTCAGTTGCCAGTAGAAAAACAACTGACATTCCTACTATCCGGATTCGCACCGAACTGGCAAATGACAATAAGGTGGTCATTCAGATTACTGATAATGGCCCTGGCATTCCATCGGAAGTGCAGCAACATATATTTGACCCTTTCTTTACTACTAAACCAGTCGGTCAAGGTACTGGCTTGGGGTTGTCAATCAGCTACCAGGTTGTTGTAGAAAAACACGGCGGCGTCTTGAAGTGTCAGTCAGCACCGGGAGAAGGAACGGAATTCTGTATCGAGCTGCCCGTAAATCTTCCCCAGCCGGAAGGAGTGTAAAAATTAGCGAATGGCACTTACTTAAGCATAAAAAGCTTAAACAGAAAAAGTAATTTGTTGGTTGGGTTTCACTATGATTCACCCAATTACTCGCTAAACTTACTAGATGTTAGTTTTCGTGCCTCAACCCAACCTCCGGGCTTATTATAGGCTAATTAACTAAACCTCTAGTTTTGGGGATAAAAAGAAGGAAATGTAGAGACGCGCAGTTGCGCGTCTTTAGCTCGTTGAAGTGTCAAGCAAAAGTGGAAAAGCCCAAATCTGGCGGGACATCTTGAATACGTCCCGACCCTATCGCTTGCAGGGCTGCTTTGAGCGAAACATCACCTGTATAGAGGGCACGACCCACAATCACACCGCTAACTCCCAAAGGTTCGAGTGTTAGTAAACTCAACAAGTCAGTAATCGAACTAACACCGCCAGAGGCAATAATGGGGATGGAAATAGCGTTGGCGAGTTCTCTTAATGCCTCTAAATTAGGGCCAGAAAGCGTGCCATCTCGATGAATATCGGTGTAGATAATGGCAGCAACCCCTAATTGTTGCATTTGCTTAGCCAAGTCGATTGCCGCAACTTCAGACGTTTCTAACCAGCCTCTTGTGGCAACCTGTCCATTCCGGGCGTCAATTCCTACGATAATTTGCCCTGGAAATTCCTGGCAAAGTTCTTCGACCAACTGGGGTTGTTCTACGGCTATGGTTCCCAAGATTACCTGCTTCACACCCATGTTTAGCAGCTGAGAGACTGAGCTTTTGTCGCGCAAGCCGCCCCCTACTTGGATTTCTCCCGGCACTGCCTGTAAAATCGCCTCGATTGCCTGCCGGTTGACCAGTTGACCCGCCTTAGCACCGTCGAGGTCTACGATATGCAACCGGGTTGCCCCCTGTTCTACCCACTGTTTAGCAATATTAGCGGGGTTGTTATCAAAAACTTGCGATCGCGCGTAGTCTCCCTGATATAACCGTACGCACCGACCTTCTAGCAAATCAATCGCTGGAATTACATTCATCTTCAGCTATTCAAATAATCAAATGAGTAGAGTGGGCAGCGCCCCCCTACTCAGTCCAGACTATCAGCTAACAGCTATCAGCTAGCAGCTAATTGTTGTGGCGGCAGCCCAAATAACTCTTCGAGATAATCAGACGTAAGCGTTTGGTTCCACTGACGCAGCTGCACCATGAGTCGGGCAAATGTGAAAACTAATTCCACTGCGTACAAGGCATAGCCAATTTGCAAGACATCGTTCCCTTTCGGGCGTTCGCCCTGGTGATGTTTGAGAATACCCATTAAATTTTTAGTGGTGCCCTGCAAGCGGGTGAGATAGGAATCTCCAAACGCCCAACGGCTAATCCCCCAGAACTTTACTAGGTGATTGATTTCGTCTTGCATGGGTTGCGCGATCGCTTGTTGCAATGCCCCCGTCGAATGAGCCATTAACCAGAGATATACAGACGTTGCTCCCCACTCGGTTGCGATCCGGGCGATCGCGTGTTTATAAACATCTTCTCGCAGATTTCCACTCGCTTCATAGCCTTTTACTGAGTTCGGATAGGCTTGGATTTTTTCACCTGTTAATTGTTGATAGATTTTGCTAAAAGTGGGGCGGTGTTGCCGTTCTTCTTTCTCCCATATTCCTACTTCTATCACCGAGCCATCCCCTGCAAAGGTACCGCCCACAAATCGTGCCATTGGAAAGTGGGCTGCTTGCAAATAATTCCAGCTTTCCATCGCATAAGCGCGAATCGGCGTTTCAATCTCCACCGCATTTGCAACTGTTGCAATAAATAATTCGGGAGCGACACCGATAATTTGATTAGAAGTAATTGCTTGCCAATCAATCGTTTCCCAGCGGCGCTGATGAGGATTTTTAAACTGTCTCGGTAAGTCTGACAGGTTCTGCTGGAGAATCTCCAACGCTAGATAGCGCTCAATCAGATAATTAATGCGCGATCGCGTTTGTAAATAATGCGGATGGGGATATTGATTTCCAGCTAGATCGACCGACCGCTCCTTAATGCTAGAATTATTCATAGATTCAGTTCTTCCTTATTGCTTTGACCTTGATTATTAATTACCTATTCAATCTTCTATCAAGTATCTTTGTAACAGCATTCTGATATTCAAAAGCTTAGATTTTTGATAAAGATTGATACTTCTAGGACAAATTTAGTATCGAAAAGCAATCCGGATTTTTTTTGAATTTTGTGACAGTTAAAATATTGACCTACTGTGAAAGTCTTAAATTAGCGATCGTTAAGCGATTTCCAATTACTTTAATAGGCGATAGATACCATTTTCCCTAAACTGCTGCTTTCTGGTAAAAACGGAGAACAGTTTGTGACAGTTTAAGCAGCGACCTCCTAGGGAATAGCGGACAATTAGCAATGAGTACCCAGTGAAAAAGGGTGGACAGTGCCCACCCTTCTGACTTTATTCACCCTTATGAGGACGGTGCTAGTTCCTCCAAAATCGTAAATCTCACATGATTTAGGGATAATTCTCCAATGGAAACGTCCTGCTTATTGACTCTTTCCCCATGACTCATCAACCTTTCAAAGGTAATACCTTTGCCCATCTCAGCGTGATACCAAGCTAAACCCATGAAAAACCGCGATGGATAGGGGCCTTTTTCGACCACATCATCCGGATTGGATTCCATCGGCAACCAGCCAAATCCAGGCAGGTAGAACTCCATCCAGACATGATTAAAATCAGGTTGCAGGGGCAAATTCATCAATTCAGGATGGGGAGGGCACTTGTAGCGACCTACCGTGCGGCAGGCAATGCCATTCAGCCGCGCCAGGGCAAGTAAAACCCCCAGGTACTCACCGCAGGAACCAACACCCCTTTCTAAGGCGACATCTGGCGGGTCAATGTAGGGCTTAATCCCGTAGGAAAGACGGTCATAGACATAGTTGCGAATTTTGAAAATTTTCCGCAGCATATTCGTTTCGCTGCCAATCGCTTCCTTGGCGGCCTTGAGGATGATATCGGTCTCCATTGCCAAATCATCATCATCCGTCAGATATTTGCTGCGTAACTCAGGCGGGAGGTCGGGAAGTTTTTCGGCATCTCTGGGCGTCAGGCGATATTTGATGCTCCAGACTTCTATCAGGGCTTTCCAGCCAAATATATAGCGATCGCCAGTTTTGAGGCTGTTAAATTTAAATACAGCCACCCGCTGTCCGTCTTGAATTTCTTCCGTGAAAGGCAATCCGACGGCTTCAATTTTTCTGATCTTCTGTCGATGAGTCTCCGAGGGTAGAGCAATTCGCCACTCCACATTTTCTAAATCCACCTCGTCGAGGGGGGAAAGTTCCTCGACGTAGGAAATTTCCATCAGATAACCATTTGAGAGAGCGTAGCGTTCAGCCTCGTTGTAGTAAAAATACAACGGGTGAATAAACGTGCGATCGCGGTACTGTAATTCGTAATTCGGGTCGGCGTTCGGGTTATCGCGCAGGTAAGGCTCCTCACCTGCATAAGCTACGTAGAGAATATCTTTCCCCGTTTGAGGATCTGTGTAAAAAGCTAACCCTGTCGGGCATTCAAAAGGCGTCAGTACGCTGAATTTGATCTCACCCGTAGCTCGGTCAAGGCAGTAAACTGTTTGCTCAATGCTATCGGAAACCCAGAGTTCCTCACCCTTGACTGTGATATTTTCTACCCCTACTCCAGGGGCATAAAATCGGGTAATTTCTTGACCTGTCTCACGACTAAGAACAAGAATATATCCCGCCTTCTGGGAAGTCACGTAAACAGTTGATTCCCAAACAGCAACCCCATTGGCTGGGTAGGGCAAGGTGACAAAAGACTGAGGCGTCAAATCAGTGGTAGAGATGCCATTAATGGCGTTTGGACAAAAGAAAACACCATTTTCCTGGGTACACCAGAGAGTATCTTCCCAAAGAGCTAACCCAGTCACGCCCAGAAAATCTGGCAGATGATTGGCATTGAGTATAGTAGTGTTGTCACTCTTCGGATCGATTTGCAGCAGATACCCGTTAGTGGCGTCAATGGCGATAAGTGTATCTTTCTGAGTAGCAATGCCATGTATGGCAGCAGATGCAATCGGTCTAATTGTCCGATGCCAAGGATTTTCTTTGAGTAGTAGAGCCGCTGAATCAGGAATCATCTCAAATCTCAGTGAAGTTTATGTAGAAGTGGATACCCAGGGAGGCAGAGGGGTTTGAAAGTTGGGATTTGGGATTATGAGGATTTAGTCAATCTAGAATAGCGATCGCCACTCTCAAATTGGTTTGACCCTAGTCTTAGCCCAAGTTACCAAAAATGCAACCAAGACAACTGCTTTATACGAACTTGAGTACGATCTTATTTGTCTGTGTCAGCCGGGAACTCTAACAACGGTTAGGACTTCTTTAATTAATGACCCAACTAAGGATTGAGCCGACCCATTGCCTTTAGATGCCCCCTCTGGGGATTCTTGCAGAAGGGCAGACTTCATGACTCGATGTCCGAATAGAAAAACAAATTTTCCGTACATGAGTTTGATATATAATTATGGACACGCGATCGGACGAGCTTGCTGCTCCAAAGCGATATCAATCTAGCGATTGGTTGTTAAACAGAACCTTCAAAAGCGTAAGAGTGCAGAGCCATCCACAACTGTCTGGATGGGCAAAATCTTCAGGCACTCCGCTTGAAAAGGTTTGGAAATTGAAAGAGACCGGATTCATGAGGTCTACACAAGAAACTACAGTGCCGCAAAAATTAGGGGTCGATTGCGATACGCTCCCTAAAGGAGAAACCCTCGGCAAAATTCAACCCAATTTCAATTTTTTAAGTAGACTCGTTGAAGTAAAAATCCCACAGCTTAAGTTCTGGGGAGTGTCAACAGAAAACAGTTCTAGCATGATTTGGATGAAACGCTACTCACAGATTACAACACTGGCTGTTTCCTTAACGCTCGGACTGGTTCTGAACGTGCCTTCCCAGGCACAGGCACAGCCTGCCTCACTCAGCCGCAGCCTACTACCCGATACTTTAAACTTCAAGCCGCCAGAGCGAGGCACCCCTGATGGCAGAGAACAAGGTGCAACCCGCTATCCCACCATTTGCACGCAAGGTCTCACTGCCTTAAGACCCTTGGATGTTGGGTTAACGGTTGCAGAGTATCCAACCTTCTCATGGTATATGTCTACAACGTCGGCTCGGTCAGCGGAATTTGTGCTGAGAGATGCAAGCGACCGAGAAGTCTACAAAGCAAATTTTGCAATCGCAGGAAAACCTGGCATTTACAGCCTCAACCTTCCTCCATCCGCCAATTTACCACCCTTGGCGCAGGACAAGGAATATCATTGGGACGTCTCGGTGATTTGTGATGCTAACGACCGGGAGAAAGATATTGTCGTCGGGGGTGCGATCAAGCGCATCGCACCCGATTCAGCCTTGGTCAGACAAATCCAGCGAGCCACTTTACAAGAGCGCGTTGGTCTCTATGCACAAGCTCGCCTTTGGCATGAGACACTCGCTACCCTGCTGGAGCTACGCCGGTTGAATCCTAATGATTCTACTCTGGCATCTGACTTGAAAAAGCTGTTACTGTCAGTTGAACTGAACAAGGTTGCGAGCGAACCTCTAGTTCAGAGCGCAGCTAGTCGAAGAACAACTGGCTCAAACTAAAACAACCAGTCTTTAGGTTGTTATATCTGCTAAAAATTAGGAATATTTGACCCACTCGTTCAGAGTTTTCAACCCCAAAATGCGACTTGATGAAGGCAGAAAGCCGAGTTCGGATCGTGAAGAAAACGATTTACGGGTTGGGTAGTCAGTCAATCTAGGGCGGGACAATCAAATCTTGTTGGTTGAACCGCACCTATCTATTCAAAACTCAAAATTCTTTGGAGCAGTTCTGCTATGGACTGGATGAAGTCCCCTAGGTTAAAACGAGCCTTAGCTATCTCTATGGAAGTGGCACTGCTCACGGGTTTCTCAACTCTGATAGGGACACCACCAACACTACTCGCCCAAGGAATGCCCGATCGGTGGATAGTTGCTGGATATAATCCACCTAAAACCGTTGGGGCACCAGGGCGCAGAGAAGGGGGCGGAACTCGCAGTCCTGGAAGTTGTCCAGTGGCAGGCAAGCCGCTCACCGCGCTGATCCCTGCCAATAATATTGGGCTTACAGTAGCAGCATATCCGAGCTTTTCATTCTACGTCCCTCCAGTGCCCGCCCAAGCGTCGCCACTGGCGCTAGAGTTTGTACTGAAGGATGAAAAAAACGATCGAGAGATTTATACAACAACCTTTATGACTACGGGGAAGGGGGGTATTGTCAGCATCAGTCTTCCAACTTATGCTGGATTACCACCCTTGGAAGTCGGTAAGAATTATCAGTGGTCCTTGTCGATGGTTTGCGATTCCGAACAGCGATCGCTCGATGTTTTTGTACAAGGTTCGATTCAGCGGGTTCCACAAACCGCGCAGCTTGATAATCAGTTGAGGGTGGCTACACCGAATAAGCGCCCAGATGTTTATGCAGAGGCGGGGATGTGGTTTGATGCCTTAACTACTCTGGCAGAGCTGCGCCGCTCCAATCCGAACAATTCCGCTTATTCTGCTGAGTGGGAACAACTCTTGAAGGCAGTTGGGCTGGACAACATTGCCAAAGAGCCTTTGCTCCCCAGTATGACGACATCTGCTAGCCAAACGACACCCCTTCAGCGCTTGAGAGAAAATCAATAGTTTTGAATCAACTGCTCCCTCACTTTAAGAATGAAAATATACTTAATTTCTCATCCTTGAAGACTCAGCAGGCAATGGGGCAGGGAAAAAGCCTATGCCCCTACCACTTAACACTGCAATTTTCTGTAAATATGAAATGAACGGCTAGAGGACAGCACATTATTGGGGCTGTACTTTAATTCTCGCAGCCCTTTTTTCTAGCGATCGCGTTGTGGCGCAGATGCACTCTCTTTGCAGGGATTGGTGTCTCTGAAGTACCATCTTTTGTGAAATTGTACTATAACCTTTTACCTTAATATCGCCTAAAATAGATTGCTGAAAGTGGCTACTGGCAAGACTTGTACCATCCAAAATCGGCAATTCAAAATTTCAAATCCTATAGAGGGACGCATCACACTTTTACCCTCTCGCCATTATTACCTCGTACTCTCAGCAGGATATTCTGGATAGCAGGCTGGGGGAGAAAATTAGCAATTCCGTCCTGGTTTAGCCCAAACTGGGTAAAGCTGTCGGAAAAATACGTTCACTGGCTGAATAAGAGTGCCGCAGGTGATATCGATCCGTTTGTCTTGGGGATCGCGAATCCAGCCTGAAATGAGAGTGCGCGTGCAATCAGGTGCAAAAGTCAGGTGCAAAAGTCATTGATTGGGCGTTTGAGTGTGGTAGCAAACCGATCTTGTTCGCGAGCAAATTAGCTCGCCTTCCGAAGGCACAATGTAACTAGCAAAGAGGCGACGCCATTGACAGATGATGGCATAATGAAAACATAAAATTGAGTCTTCAGATAGATGCAATTTTGGTGAAAACCGCAAAATCATGCCGCTCGTTTGCTTGCAAAAGTAACATTCTCGCTCCTAAAAGCGAGAATGTTACTTTTGGAGAGAGAAAAGGAAAAAAGTTGAATTAAGTAAAGAAAATACGGATTGGATACAAAAAAATTGTATTAATTGAAGTTTTTAGACAATTCAACCCGTGGAGAACACAGCTACCATGCGTTCAAAATTTCAATGGTTTTGGTGTGGAGTGTTAATTGAGGGTGCGATCGCTTGTGTCTCTGCCAGCGGTGCTAATGCCAAAACACTACCGGCAACGCCCGATCTGAATGGATTGAATTTTCATCGCGAAATGGAAACGATGAAAGCGTTTTCCAGCGACGAGAGAGCAAAAAAAGAACCCGCTAGGCGTTCAGTTGCCCCGTCAAAGGGCATACAGCAAAAGCGCGTGGGAGTTGTTCAGCCTGAGCCAGAGAGGTCTGAAAATAGACGGCTGCAAGCGCAGACTCTACCTGCTTCACCGCAGAACCAACCACAGCTAAATCAACCCCTGCAACCCCAATCCGATCCTAACCGCGATCGCTTTCCGCAGCCTGCACCCCTCCCAGAACCTCTGCCGGAAGAGTCACCGTCGCCCGTACTGACGCCGCCGACACCAGCACCCGATTCTGCACCGTCCTCAGCCACGCTTGAGGTGAAAAAGATTCAAGTCACTGGCAGCACCATCTTTGGGGCAGAACAGTTGAACTCGATTACTCAAACTGTAGAGGGGCGGACTGTCACCCTAGAAGAACTCAGAAACGTTGCCGATGCGATTACCCAGTTGTACCTCAATCAAGGCTTCATCACCTCAAGAGCCATCCTGGTAGACCAAGCCATTACGGATGGTGTCGTCCAGATTCGCGTCATTGAAGGCAGCCTAGAAGAGATTAGGGTAGAAGGAACGCGCCGGTTGAATTCAAATTACGTGCGATCGCGCGTGCGTTTGGGGGCTGGCAAACCGCTCAATACGGGCAAGCTAGAAGATCAATTAAGGCTATTGCGCGTCGATCCCCTATTTAAAAATGTAGAAGCCAGCCTCCGCTCTGGGAGCGGGGTGGGTCAAAGTATTCTCGTCGTTCGCGTTACCGAAGCCAACCCCTTTTATGGCAGCTTCGGCGTCGATAACTACTCGCCTCCGAGCGTTGGTTCCGAACGATTGGGCGTCAATCTGGGTTATCGCAACATCACCGGCATTGGAGATGAAATTTTTGGCTCCTATTACCATACGACCACAGGCGGCGCTGATGTTCTTGACTTAAACTATCGGGTGCCGCTCAACCCCATGAACGGCACCTTGCAACTGAGATATGCTCCCAACCGAAATAGAGTCACCCAAGCCCCTTTTGAAGTTTTCGACATTCGGGGAGAATCACAGCTTTATGAAATTAGTTATCGACAGCCGTTAATCCGCTCACCGCGTGAAGAATTTGCCCTTTCTTTAGGCTTTACTCACCAGAATGGTCAGACTTTTACTTTTGCAGGGCCAACCCCGTTTGGTTTTGGCCCCGACGAAGAAGGTCGGAGCCGCACCAGCGTGATTAAATTTGGGCAAGACTATCTGCGTCGGGATGTTAAGGGTGCTTGGGCATTGCGATCGCTTTTTAGTCTTGGCACTGGCTTATTGGATGCCACCATCAATCCCGACCCCATACCCGATGGTCGGTTCTTAAGCTGGCTGGGCCAAGTGCAGCGAGTTCAAGTCCTGAATAACAATAATTTCTTAATTGTGCAAGGAGATATTCAGCTATCAACCAGTGGCTTATTACCCTCCCAACAGTTTGTAATTGGCGGCGGTCAATCGTTGCGCGGCTACCGACAAAATGTGCGTGCTGGTGACAATGGAGTGCGACTTTCAATTGAAGATCGCATTACCGTTCAGCGAGATGAAGCCGGTGCCGCCACATTGCAGTTTGCTCCTTTTGTGGATGTGGGTTGGGTGTGGAATGTGTCTGATAATCCCAACGATGCCACGTTACAGGATGAGAGATTTTTAGCAGGTGCTGGCTTAGGGCTAATCTGGCAACCTCTGCCCAAGCTAAATATACGACTAGACTATGGCATTCCACTGGTTGATATTGAAGACCGTGGCGAAAATGCCCAAGATCGGGGATTTTATTTCAGCGTTAACTATCAATTTTAGAAAGAATTAAAAATTAAAAATTGAAGAACTCCTCATTTTTAATTTTTAATTCTGCATTTTGCATGGATTACCACGGGTTGCCAATCATCGTAAAAGCTGCCCAATAATAAGGATGAGATAAATTTTGATTCTCCAGCTTCGCGAGTTCGGGCGTTAGAACCACATCCCCTCTGGGAGTTTGCAGTTTACCTCCCTGTATTCGCACTTGCCCCTTCAGCATCGCTACCTGTGCTTGCCGCAGTGCCTCCACTCTCACGGAGGCTTTTTTCAATTCTTGGTAAAATTCCGTCATCAGTCCCAAGGTGCCTTGGTCGCTGACGTACCAAAGACTTGCCAGCGCTGATTTGACTCCTGCCTGCACCGCTAACCCAGCAAAACCCAGCTCCGCCTGCTCATCACCCAGCGCAGTGCGGCAGGCACTCAAGACTAACAAATCTACCGGCGGGTCATTCCACTCAAGCTGTGGCAGTTGGTTTAAGGACAGCTTCGTGTCCCATAGCTGAATGTAGGAGTTACTCGGATCTCCTGGTTCAAATTCTGCATGGGTTGCCAGGTGAACAATTCTAAACGGTTGTAGACGGCGCTGAGTCTTGAGATTCTTGAGAGTGAAAGCATTGTTGAGGAAGGATTTACCAGGCCACAACTCAGGTGTAATGATTGATAACTCGGTTGGCACAGCGGGAAGCGGGTCTTGGTCGGGAAATTCCGATGCTCCCATTGCCAAAACTTGAGAGTTTTTTAGGTTGCGTTGGAGAGTGTCCGTTAGGCTAAGACTGGGGATCAAGCTGACGCTGTATTTCTCCACCAGAAATTGTTGACCATCATATAAAGCTGCAAATGGTACAGAACGCAACCCACTATCGGGCACGAATACGAGATTTTGGATGCCTCTAGCTTGTAAATCGCCTTCTAGCGGAGCGATTAGCCACTGATACAGTTGCTTGGCTGAGGTCAGGTAGGTGGGAGTGCGTCTGATCCGAATGACTTCCTTGCGAAATTGCTCGGCGACTTTGAGAACTTGCGTTCGCGAAGCGTATGCGCCTTGCGCTCCTAGCACGGCTCCCGATAACCGCTTGCGGATGGGTGGACCCTCTGCCGTTACCAGCACTACTTCCAGCTCGTCGCTCTGAGGGCTAACGGCTGTAGAGGCTGGGGTTTCCTGCCCCTGCTGAGTGTTGAGTGAGAGGGATTTTTCAGTCCCTTGTACTCTCCTACTTTCCTGCACCTCTGGGGCAATAGTTTTGGGAACAAAAGCAACATACATCAGCGCTGGTCTGACTCCCGTTTCTGTTTCAATTCTTGCGAGAGTCTGACGAGCATCAAGCAGAGAATTAACACGAGTGGGAAGATTATTGAGACCGAAATATTCGGCAAATTGACGAGTAAAAATTTCTTCGCGTTCGGTCACGACCGCGTCAATTTCAATTGCCGGAATATCCGGCGGGAGTTCTGTGGGTGGCTCCTCTTCTGGGTCGTCGATTAAGATTGTGGGATCGATTATTTGATCGGGATCGGCAGTAATTAATTGAATATTTCCCTGGGTGTCTGGCCCAGGAAAAGATTGGAAGGTCGAAATCGTGAATTGCCCATTGTTCAGTGCTCCGGCTGTCCCGTTCGTTGTTGGATTTCCAACTAAAAAAGGAACTAAATTATTGCCGCCACCATGCTGGATAGCGATCGCGCCTCCTCCAATTCCTCCGGACGTAGAGATACTGGCAGAGATCCCATCTTGGTCTAGAAAAGTGCCTGTGGCTTTGAAAAATTGACCAGTTGCAATGTTAACGTTTCCCCCCACGCCATTCGTTCCCCCTTGGGCATTGATGGAGGCAACTTGAATATCTCCAAGCGGATCGAGGGTTACAGATCCCCCATTCCCAATTGCTGAACTAGAGTTGATGACTCCAGCGTTGATTTCGTTCAGAGCCAAAAGCGCGATCGCACCCCCGTTTCCAGCGTTGGACGAGGAATTGATAGAACCAGCAATATTAATTGTCCCTGTCGGACTATTGGGTGAAGTAATATGGTTAATTTTGTCAAGTGCCGAAAGAGTAATTGCACCTCCATTCCCAAGATTTGATGAAGAATTTAAAAAACTTTTAATGTTAATTGAACCTGCTGTACTCGTTAGAAAAATATTGCCGCCATTACCTGAGTCAGAAGTTGTCAAAATCCCGTCTAAGGGCGAACTCAGGATATTAATATCCTTAAAAGCGGACATCGTTACAGAACCCCCATGTGCCCCTAAAAAAGTGGCAGAGGTATCGATTTTTCCGAGGACTGTAATGTTGTTAGCAGAAGCCAAATTCACAGAACTCCCCAGGGAGGGCAAGGAAGTTTTAGAAGTGGCTCCCTGCACCACGACATCACCAGCGTCTACCTGGATGTTAGCTCCAGACAGTTTCACCTCCCCAGTGCCGCTAACCGTTACTTTTGTCGCATTGTTAGCGCCTCCACCTGTGAGTAACTGCGGCAAAGAGAGAGGAGAAGCGATGGAGAGGGGGAGAGAAGGCGAGAGAGGTTGAATCTCTAAACTCAGCAGGTTTCCCGCCTGAGAAAGGCGAACCATCTTTTCACCTGGTACAGATGCAACCGCGATCTTCCCCCCAGGTGCCGAGAGATTACCGAGGGAGACAACCGTACCACCGAGTAGATTGAGATCCTGCCCATCTTTAACGGCTAGCTGTGCCTCGTTGACAATCGCTCCGGGAGTTTGAGGGGTGGCGAAGGCAAAGGTATTAGGCGTCCCTACCAGCGCCGCATAGCTATTAGAACCGATGGCATTAAACCATCCTGAGTCAAATTTAATTCCAGTCGCTGTGGTAGCGGTGAAGCTTCCAGGTACGTTCAAACTGGCTCCTGCGCCAAAAACGATCCCAGCGGGGTTCATCAAGAAGAGGTTGGAATTGCCGCCAGAGACTTGGAGAAGCCCATTGATGACTGAGGGATCGCCCCCCGTAACGCGCCCCAGGATATTTTGAATGGAGGGGCTAGAAATGAAGTTGGCAATCTCACCTTGGCTAAGACCAAATTGGGTGAAGCTGTGGAACAAATTGGTCTTATCAGCGGATGTCGTGCCGCCTTGGATGTCATATTGGGTTCCATTGGGCTTCACAATGGTGCCGGTGCCGTCAGTCGCCGGGACGATCGATTGTGCCTGCACGCTCAGAAAGCAAACGGATATTCCCAATGCCAGATGTGGAAGGGCAAAAAGCAAAAAGGCGATAGATTTTGACCTTTTCCTTTTGACTTTTCCTTTTTGTCGTGCTAACAACAATTTAATTCTTTTGACAATTGATTTCATAAGGCCGCTCCTGAAAGGAAACACGTTCCTCAAGTCTTTAGATTTTTCAACGCTAGCTTTTGGGGCAACTTTTGCGCTAGAGGCAGTGTTGAAATGGCTACAGGCTTTTGTTTATAGTGTTTGGACAGTGTAAAGGGAGAAGTCCTCGCTCTGCGGTAAATTGCCGTATCGTCCTGTCCGTCAAAACTAATTAGGAAGGATATAAAAAGAATGGATTTCACCACCACTCAATCAATGAACAGGAGTTTGAGCGCCAACTCATCGCTTTTAGGAGATAAGCTAGTGAATTAGCCAGCTCCAGCCTGCCCATCTGGAGAAAGCTCAAGTCGGGCGGTAACACGGACAGAGCAATTACCGATCGGATTTTCCGGTTTCTTCCCAAGTGCCGGACTATCCACAAATTGCGTAAAGCAAAGCGATCGCTTCTATCGAATCGCTTCCGGGTGCCAAAGAAAGTAAACAATAAATAGTAGAAACATTCTTTGTTTGGGAAGCGGTACACCCCGCCCCGCTTTCCCCCAACCCTCAAAAGGGAAGGGTGTCCAGCGGAAATTTTTATGACTGACGCTTTTGCCCTTAGATGGCACCGCACCCTGATTGTTCCTGCCACGCTGCTGGCTCTTTGTCTGACCACTATATCAGCCAAAGCGCAAAATAAGGTGTACAGCCCAATTCCTGTACCAGCAAACAACGAAGTTTCCGACACGCTGACTGAAAAAGATATTCCGACAGGTGAGGGAGGTTTTGCTCGTGATTACGTGGTGAGTCTGGATGCTGGAGATCAGGTAGCGGTTGACTTGATCTCTGATAGTTTTGACACGATTGTGACCCTGATGTCGTCGGATGGCGCTACTGTGGCGGAAAATGATGACGGTCCCGACGGTAGCACTAACTCGCTTTTATTTTCCCGCATTACCGAGCCGGGTGATTATATTATTCGGGTTCGGGCTTTTGGGGAAACAAGTGGCGGTTCTTTTAAGCTCAAGGTAACGCGCCTAAAACCAATGTGAGTAGAAAGCAGAAGTTTTGAATTATTTTGAATTATAAGTGTTGAGTTTTAAATTTAAACAATCACTCAATACTTATGATTCATGAGTCTCAAATCCGCTCAACATTTAGGCTAATTTTTCAGGCAAATCTTAAAATACTTATCCGATCGAAGTTTAGCCAAACCATTAGAAATTCTTATCAGTTAGTAGCGGTAATGAGTCATCAGAGAATAGAGGGAAGGATTATGGAGAGATGGGTACATCTGAATTTTCGATGCGTTTGCCCTGTTTTCCAACCCAAGCGCGATCGCTAGTTATCTTGCCTTTAATCTTCTAAGTGCAAGGAACTAACAGAAATCCAAAATTTAGGGGAGACTAATTAACTTTGGTTCTGTGAAATTAGATTTTACAGGGTAGTCAGGGGAATCATCAATTCCGATCTCGTCAATATTTCTATTTATGAATTGAGGAAATCCATGAAATCCCCTCTTAGAATCGACTCTTTGTTTTTTGCAGGAATCGGAATTTTTACTTTAGCCTGGTTTGTTTGCCATACCGAAAGTTATTTTCTTCCTTATCCTTTAATTGATACAAAATTACCTCTAGGCTTTTTAGAAGAAAAATTCTCCCGGATCCAATTAGGAATGGGCAAAGATGAAATTTTAAAAATCTTACCTGCTCCCGAACATAGCCTCGATCGTGAGAATTGGAGTTATGGTGTAGATGGTGCAGCTCTTGGGGGTAATTTTGCTTGGATTTTGTTTAAAATGTCTTTTGATAAAGAAGGCAAAGTAATAGGGAAAAAACGCTACATTAATCATGATTAACTAAATATATACCCCCTTTAAATAAATACACAGAGCGCTTTTCTCAACCATTCGATAGCTGGGCTTAATGTGTTACGGCACTATTTCAGCGAGGCGTTGCTGAAGTAGTTGAGGAAATTGGGCGTAGTATTTTTGATTGAGTGGGGAAGGATGAGGGAGTGGCAGTAGCATCACTGAACGTTGATGTATATTGCCTTCTGTGTCCTTCGCCTGAAGCGTAACTTGAATGCTGGCAGAGTAGCGATCGCTTCTTGCAAAAAACTGCTTCAATTCATCCTTAGCCGCATAAGGGGCAAACCAATTAAATGCTTCATTTCCCAAAGTGATAATTTTATCCCCTTGCCAATGCAATACCAATAATCGCTCTAAAAAGGGGCGAAATCGTTTTTTCACAGCCTCAGCGTATGCTTTGTTGCCCGGTGGTTTGTAAGGCACGGTATTTGTCAGTAAAACGCGATCGAGGACAACTTGTAAATCGGTATCCTTATTGGGTTCGGTGGCTGCGATCGCACTGTACAAACCCCGACGCACAAAGCCACCAGCAGCACCGCAAAGCGGTTGACGTGCCCGTACTTCATCTTTTCCCAAATCGCGGGCAAAAAAGCATAGCTTGCTCTCTAGATTGCCTGCATAGAGAATTGGCTGCGTAGGCTCCAAACTCGCTGCCAGATACACAGGTTCATCAACGGGAAATGTTTCCCGTTGCGCTTCCTGCTGGATATCTGCAATTAACTGTTTAATGTCTGACATAACGTTTTATCTTACTTCAGATAGATGCAATAAATTATGTTTGCAAACACGAAATCTATTGAATGATACGATGTTGGCAATTCAAGAGATTATCCTATACAACGTCTAGATTAAAAGGCAAATTAAAAGCTACAGTGTTTTAACGACTAATTACGATTTGGAGTTTCCTATGGCGATAGAAACCACCTTAGATGAAGCTTCCATTAAGCAAAGCTTGGAGCAATTTTTGCTAGTGTTGTCTATTTCCTTGAGTGTGGCGACACTTTCGCGAATTTTCAGTTGGTTACGCCAAATCCCTTACACATTGCTGCTGGTAATTGTCGGTTTATTTTTAGCATTTGTAGATGTGCGGTTGGTGAATCTGTCGCCAGAATTAATTTTAGAGATTTTTTTGCCTCCCCTACTATTTGAAGCTGCTTGGAATATCCGTTGGCGAGACTTGAAAGATGATATATTTCCCGTCACTTTGTTTGCCATTTTCGGTGTCATTATCTCGGTTGTTGGTATTGCATTTCCTCTCAATTGGCTGACTGGACTTCCTCTTACAACTGCCCTCCTTGTCGGTGCTTGTTTATCTGCTACCGATCCCGTTTCCGTAGTAGCTTTGTTTCGGGAACTGGGTGCTGGCAAACGCTTAACAATGTTGATGGAGGGAGAGAGTTTATTTAATGATGGCGTGGCGGTAGTGGCGTTTACGTTGCTAGTGGGAATCCCGCTGGGAACCAATGAGTTTGCACTAGACACTACAGTTGCTAGTTTTTTAGTATTTGTTGGTGTTGGGATTGGAATTGGCAGCTTAGTTGGTTTTGGAATTTCCTACCTTACGCAACGTTTTGACTTGCCATTAGTAGAACAATCACTCACTCTTGTTTCTGCTTACGGCACTTATTTGATAACAGAAGAGTTGGGTGGTTCTGGGGTAATTGGGGTTGTCACGGTTGGTGTGATTTTGGGTAACTTTGGCTCTCGAATTGGCATGAACCCGCGCACCCGGTTATTGGTATCTGAATTTTGGGAGTTTTTAGCATTTTTTGTCAATTCCATCGTTTTTCTTTTAATTGGCGATCAAATCCACTACTCGCGTCTAGTAGAGAATTTTAGTCTGATTGCGGTGACAATTGGGGCGGTATTGGTAACGCGAGCAATTGCCATCTATGGACTCAGTGCTTTGAGCAATTGGCTAGTTAAATCTCAAATAGGGTGGCGAGATCAAACAATACTTTGGTGGGGTGGTTTAAGAGGCTCAGTTTCAATTGCCTTGGCGGTAAGTGTACCCATTATCTTACCAGGAAGAGAGGAAATTATTGATATGGTGTTCGGCGTTGTGTTGTTTACTCTGTTAGTTCAAGGTTTGACAACTCAGTGGTTTTTGGAAAGATTAGGATTGATTGGAGATCAGCCGCTACGCCAGCAATATTCAGAGGCAATTGCCCGTCGCGTTGCCTTAAATCGAGTGTTGAATTATTTATTGGAAGCTGGCAAAGAATTAGAAATCGATCAGGAGTTTTATCGTTACGAGTTAAATCTGGTTCAAGGACAACTCAAGAGTATTGAGGAGGAAATTGAGAAGTTGCAAAATCAATATCCTCAGTTGCGAGCGCTTAATATGCAACAATTGCGAGAAAAACTCTTAGATATTGAAGCCGACACCTACGCTGAACTGATTCGTGCAGGACGTTTGAATAATCGACTCTCACCCGTCATGCAGGAAATTTTAACTGAATCAACAGAGGATGAAAGGGGCTAAATTGGGGGTGCGATCGCACCCTAAAAGAAAATCCTCTCTTTTCTAATTGCTCTATGATTACGATCGGGGGGCAATTCGTTTTTTTAATATATATTGTTGCTGTTTCTTGATACTCGTCACACCCATTTACTTTTTTCCCGCTTCACTAATCGCTTTTCTTCTAGCAATCCTACTTGAGTTGTGAGATGCTAGGCGGGGAGTATCGCCGCAAAGCCGACAATTAAGAAAACTTAATTTGAAGTTCAAATTTTTAATAACTTCGCCGTCTCTTGCGGCGTAACCAAAGTATTCGCACACAAAATTCCCGAAGCAGCAACGGCGGGAACGCCAATTCCTGGCATCGTACTATCTCCCACACGATACAATCCAGAAATCGGCGTTTGTGTGCCAGGAAATGTCCCTTGACCTACTGCAATTGCAGGGCCATAAGTTCCCTGATAGCGGCGTAAGTAATAAGCGTGAGTTAATGGTGTACCAATAAGTTCTAATACAACGCGATCGCGTATATCCGAAATCACTCTTTCTAACGCACGGAATAGAGATTGCGATCGCTCTTTTTTCCTCTCCTCATACCCTTCATCTCGTTGCCATCCCTCATAAGGTTCTAATGTGTAGGCGTGAACTACATGATGTCCCTCTGGTGCAAGATTAGCATCCCACACCGAAGGGATAGAAATCATGCAAGTATTCCCCGGTTCAGTAATATCTTTACTCGCATCGTGAACTACCACATGATGTCCCGTCAGATTTTCCAAGCCCTCAGCGCGGATGCCTAAGTGTAAGTGCATAAAGCTGTCAACCGCTGGCGTTTCTAAAGATTGTTGACGATAAGACAGCGGCAAATCTTCTGGGCGCAATAACTTAGTATAAGTATCCCAAAGGGTAGCATTAGAAATTACAACAGGCGCATTAATAACTTCACCATTCTTTAACTTAATGCCTGTCACTTTGCCCGATTGGATTAGTATTTGCTCAACATGAGAATTTAATTTTAATTCGCCACCCCAACGCTTTAAACCGCGCACTAAAGCATCAACAATTGCGCCACTTCCTCCAACGGGATACTCGACACCAGCGCGAGAACGTTCTCCCAACATAAATGCCACTTCTGGGGCAATTGTTCCGTGCGCCTTAAGTCCAGAAAGTAGAAAACATTCCAAGTCAATTAAGCGCCGCACCCAAGGATCTCGTACCTCTCGATCCATCACATTACCAACAGAACCTTGGACGGTTTTTAGATGCGGTAGCAGTTTCAATACAGATGGTAAATATTTCCCCAAAACCACTGGTATTATCTGCCAATCTGCCCTTAAAGCAATAGTAGGAATCTCCCGCAGCGATTCGTAAAGAGGTAGCAGACGTTTTTCAAATTTTTCTAATTCTCTTGCACCTTGAGGTGTAATTTTAGCAACAGTTTGTCGATAGCGTTCAGCATTGCTGTAAACGGGAAAGGTGCCTTCAGGAAAATGGTAATGTCCTAGGGGATCGTAGGGAACCGCTTGCAACGATTCTCCCAAAAGTTCTAACACTTGCTGTAATGGATTTAGACCGCTTCCAGGGGTGAGTCCGCAATAAAATGAGGGGCCAGAGTCAAAATGGAATCCCTGCCGAGAGAAACTGTGTGCAGCGCCACCAGCGATCGCGTGACTTTCGCACACTAGCACTCGTTTTCCGTAACGGGCAAGTAACGCCCCTGCGGTTAAACCGCCAATTCCGCTACCGATAACAATTACATCTAAACTCATGGTATGACAATCTCATTTAATTTATGAACACTATCTTTTTTAAACGAATCGCCTTAGCGTTAGCGAAGCCATGCGCGTTAGCGCTTTAGAAGCTGAGAACGCAGAGGAAGAGAAAAGAGATTATTCTTTAAATAGATTGGATTTATATTAGGGAGATTTATTGGATAATTATATTAATAGCTTGTGGAGCTAATCTTTATGGTACAGCACAACCCGGAAACCAGATTACCAACAAGTGCTGAACTTCCTTGTTCGGATGATACACCTGTGGATAACGAAGACCAGAATTTTATCCCGAATTTTCTATTATTCTTGCTAGAGTTCATTTGGGGTAATCGCCTTGACTGGTATTTTGGTGTAGATATGGGCATCTATCACACGACAGGCGTGAATCCAAGAGTACCCGTGGTGCCAGATGGATTTCTAAGTTTGGGAGTGGAACGGAGGAAAAACAATGGTTCTCGCTCCAGCTATGTTCTCTGGGAAGAAAATAATATTGCCCCCATTTTTGTCTTAGAAATTGTCTCTCACACTTATGGGGGAGAATACGATACAAAAATGGCAATTTATGCCAATTTAGGAGTGTTGTATTATGTAATTTATAATCCGAATTTCTGGCGGCGCGACCAGGAACAACCTTTTGAAGTTTACCGTTTAGTAAATGGGCAATATCAGTTACAAATCGGAGAACCATTCTGGATGCCAGAAATCGGTTTAGGAATTGGGCGATTTGTGGCTCAAGTCGGAGGCATACAGCGCGAGGTATTGTACTGGTACGATGCCCAAGGTGTGAGGTATCAGACAGGGGAGGAATTAGCTGAAATTGAGCGGAATCAGCGGGAGTTAGCACAACAGCAAGCTGAGTTGGAACGACAACGCTCAAATGAACTGGCAGAGTTATTAGAGAGATATCGCGATCGCTTTGGTGACTTAACCCAAGGGTAAGGATACGGAATTGCTGTCGAGCGCGATCGCTAAATCCATAGTTACCAGATAAGAGATAATCAAACCGAAGTGGACTGAGATTAGATTGAAAAAGTGACTCTTGTAGAAGACCACTTTCAAGATTACTCTGACCGTAAAATAAGAATGAACCCGTATCGTGGTGATGGAACGAGAAATTTATATCAGAGAAGCTTTTCCAGAGGAAGATTCTCTAATTGCTCAACATTTTTATCAAATGTGGCTGGATAATCATGTTCCTTCTGACTCAATAGAATCAGACTGGCTCAACATTACGCTCCAGTTTATAGAATGCGCTCGAAAAGAGGGATGCCATAAAGCTTTTGTGGCGGAGATTGATGGGAGAGCGATCGCTTCAGCAAGTTGTCAGCTGTTTGCTGGTCTTTACCCGCATATCCTCAAACCGGAATCTCGCAAATATGGATACATCTGGGGAGTTTACGTTGAACCGCCTCACCGCAGACAGGGACTTGCCAAGAAACTTACGCTTTGTGCGATCGACCATCTAAAATCGCTTAACTGCACAAGGGTTATCCTACACGCCTCCCCACCAGGTAAGCCAGTCTACTCTAGTCTTTGCTTTAGCGAAAGTAATGAGATGCGGTTGGATTTGCTGTAATTAAAGAGACGTATCCTTGCGAAGCGGCACACGATCTCTACCCTATCTCCTCTGAAAAAGGGTGTACAAAATTCCAGCGGTGTTTGCGAAAAATAACAACCCTGACCGACTTTCACCTCAGAACGTGGTTGGGATCTGGCAGAAGATGGGCACTGGCTCATTTCGATGACGGAGGCGGTCTATTTTAACTGTCTCAGCAATTGCAATGCCTTTTGAGAGTCAGCGGTTAATCCTTGCTCGGAGAAAAGTCGCGCAGATGCTTGTAAATCCTCAATTGCGCCTCTAGCATCGCCGGTTTCGTAGCGCAGCAGCCCCCGGTTGCCATAAGCTTTAGCAAAGTTGGGAGAAATAGCGATCGCCTCGGTATAGTCGGCAATGGCTGCTTGAGGATTACCGATTTGCTGACGAGCGATCGCTCGATTGTAGTAAGCTGCTGCATTGTTGGGATCGCGCTGGATGGCTTGATCATAATCCGCGATCGCTTCCTTGATATTTCCCAGCCGCCGCCGGACAATCCCGCGATTGTAATAAGCTTCTACTAGATTAGGGTTCAGACCCAGAGCCTTCGTAAAATCAGCGATCGCTTCCTGGGTTTCTCCCAGTTGAACGCGAGCATTCCCCCGATTCACGTAGGCGGCGGCATCCCTAGGCCGAAGCTGAATCGCTTTGCTGTAGTCCTCAACAGCTCCTCTAGGATTTCCTAGGGCACTGCGGGCGTTCCCCCGGTTGTAATAAGCGATCGCATTTTTCTGGTCGAGATTCAGCGCCTTAGTGTAGTCCTCAATTGCTTCCCCATACTTTTTTTGGTCGGCATAAACTACACCCCGGTTGAGGTAGGCATCGGCATTCTGGGGATTTCGCTTCAGCAACTCCGTGTAATCTGCGATCGCTCCCTGATTATCTCCTAGCTTCCGCCTTGCCAACCCTCGGCTGTAGTAGGCTTTAGTCAGGTTGGCATCCTGGCGAATTGCAGCGGTGAAATCATTGAAAGCGCCGCTATAGTTTTCTTGGTTATACTTCTCCATCCCCCGATTGAATAATTCCTCTGCACTCGACTGAGCCACTATAAGAGTGTTAGGGAAAGAGTGCTGAGGAAAGAGTAGGGGCTGAGCCTGTGCATAGATAGCTGTCGTCCCTCCACTAAGTAAGGCGGCAGTTCCTATAACGGTGATAGCTTTATATCCGTAGTGCATCGCTTCATTACTAGAAATTACGGAATTAAGTAACTGGGTGACAATAAACATAACTCAATAAGCCCGTTCATCGTTGATTATGCATGGTAATTTTCAATTTTCCATGAGCGATAAACAGTCCTATCCGTTAAGTTTATTTATCCCAATCTACTTAGACGCTCATCAAGTAAAAGCTCACAAACGTTAGCTGAAAACCTTCCTAACTCTACTCAGTCCTCAGCCCTAACTCTACTCAGTCCTCAGTCCTCAGCCCTCAGTCCTAACTCTACTCAGTCCTCAGCCCTCAGTCCTCAGTCCTAACTCTACTTAGCCCTCACCACTCTGAAAGCTGTAGATTTTCTGGGTTTCTAACTGATGGCAAACTGACGAAGGCAGGGTACTTGCGGGGAAGTTCTGCCGGTCTAGCTGGATTTGTAAGCCTGTCAGGGGGTCTATTCCCGTCGAAACCATAAATTCTAGATATTGCAACTGAGGCCACGCGCTCAAAGCATCCAGAATTTGCGCGATCGCTCGGACGTAAGGATGTCCTGTCTGCTGATACCAATCCGGTGACGCCAGATTCGGTTGGTCAAAACCCAAATGAACAGTTAACGATGGCGTGCCGAACAAAGCGATCCCAACAGGTCGCGTTTCTTCCTGCAACAACAAATCGTGAGTTTTTGCCAAATGCCGCAGTTTCTCTAATCGTTCGTAGCGCTTCGTGACTGACTCCGGCTCATCCTGCCAGTGCAGCGCTACGGTGATTAAATACGTCTGCAACAGCATATGACCCAGCTTTTTCGCTTTGGTCGCTAGATAGATGGAATTATAATCATTCGCCTCAATCAACAGCGGCACCCGATCCACCACTTCTAAGCCATACCCTTTTAAACCTGCAATTTTGCGGGGATTATTCGTAATCAGGCGAATTTTTTTCACTCCCAAATCGTTGAGAATTTGCGCCCCCACCCCGTAATCCCGCAAGTCAGCAGGGAAACCTAAGCGCTCGTTTGCTTCGACGGTATCCAGCCCCATGTCTTGCAACGAGTATGCTTTCAATTTATTAACCAGCCCAATTCCCCGTCCTTCTTGGCGCAGGTAAACCACAACCCCCGACCCGGCATTCTGAATCATTTTCAGCGCCGCTTGCAACTGCATACGGCAGTCGCAGCGCATAGAACCCAAAGCGTCACCCGTGAGGCATTCCGAGTGCATCCGCACCATCACTGAGTGGTCTGAGAACTCGGCTGGGTCTCCCTTGACAATTGCGACGTGTTCGGATTGATCCAGGCTGTTGCGGTAGGCGTAAATTTGAAAATTCCCAAACTGAGTCGGCAGTTCAGCAATCGTCTCCCGGCAGACAAACCGTTCGTGGTTGAGGCGGTAACTAATTAAGTCAGCAATGCTAATAATTTTCAGTTGGTGAGTCTTGGCGTACTCGATTAACTGTGGCAACCGCGCCATCGACCCATCAGGATTTTGAATTTCACAGATCACCCCAGCCGGGTACAATCCCGCCAATCTTGCCAAATCAACACCGGCTTCTGTATGACCGGCTCGTTTCAGGACGCCCCCCTCCCGCGCCCGCAAGGGGAAAATGTGACCGGGACGGCGCAAGTCATTTGGCTGGGTTGCTGGGTTAAGGGCGACTTGTATCGTCACCGCCCTATCCTCCGCTGAGATGCCGGTACGAACTCCCATATTCGGTGCGGCGTCGATGCTGACGGTGAAGGCCGTTTGGTTGCTGTCGGTGTTGTTACTCACCATCAAGGGCAGATCCAGTTCGTCCAAGCGATCGCCTGTCAGCGCCAGACAAATCAAACCCCTTGCATTCACCGCCATAAAATTAATCATGTCGGGCGTGGCGAACTGAGCCGCGCCAATCAAGTCGCCTTCGTTTTCCCGGCTCTCATCATCGACTACTACGACCACCCGCCCAGCCTTCAGGTCTGCCAAGGCGGCGTCAATCGCGTCAAATTTAAACGGTTGGGTTGAAGAAGCGCGATTTTGCGCCTCTTTGCTTTGAGACAATTCCACAGATTAATTAGCGCAATAAACCATAGCTCCAGTATCTCTTTTTGAGAGTAGCCTGTGGGCAGCCCCCAGCGGCGCGATCGCGCGAATTCGACAGCGATCGCTCAAATTGATACTTATCGTCTGTAGACTTATCGTTATCTAAAACAACCTTCTTTCTCAATTATGGCGGCTAATCCCGAACTCGAAAAATTTGGCAAACAACTCCGAAAATTAAGAAAGACACGCGAACTTTCCCACGAAAAATTAGCAGAATTAACCGGGTTACACCGCACTTACATCGGTGGTATTGAGCGGGGCGAGAGAAATGTTTCCCTTGTTAATATCGTCCGTTTAGCAAAAGCTTTAAGCGTATCTCCCTCCGAGTTGCTAAAACAAATTGAATAAATGAATCTCACATTATTAGTTTTTTTAAAGTCATCTCTATGAAAGTAATTCGATTGAAATACAAAATATTACCGTTTTGAGATTAAAATATAAACTTAAAAAATAATTATATAAATAACTAAATCGAGATTCATAGATAGTAACTAAAAAAAAGTGAAATATTCTTTTTTCTCCGTTTCTCTTATCTTCTATATTCTATAGCGTGGACGCCCTCAGCTATGCTCGCTCGCTAAGACGATTCGTTTAAAATATCTCATAGAAATCCCCTCGGACTGCTATAGCGATCCAAATTGAGTTGTGTGATGTCAGCCCTTCAGATCCCCCACTTCGTAAGACTTGTCGAGGATCTCGCCTTCACAACTCATTTATGACTGCTATAAGTAGGAATTAAGGGAAAGAAGAAGGATTCCCTCGCACCTTGCCTAAAAGAGAGTTATGGCGTTAGGTTCAAGTGAGAAGCGCAATATGTCATGATATTGATTTATAACGCTAATTAGACCACGCAGCACCGCCCAAAATATCAATTGGAGCGGTGCTTTTCTATAAGGATAAATTCCCAAAAGAGTCGGTCACTCCCCGAACAGTTGCTCTAGCCAACCTTGAATTCCCCGCAGCTAACCTTGTAACCCTAAATGATGACGCTGATATTTCTACCACCAAATCTTGGTTTTAATACTACAATGCAGCAAAAGTCGCTTTCAGCCATCAGCTTTTAGCAGGACTGAGGAATAAGCAATGACAAAGAAATTCTATTCAGCAACCATTAGGGACATGGCAATGCCGTATCCTGATCGCTCAGTACTGACTTTGGTTGACTGCGCTTTGCTGACCGGTGAGCGTTTAAAATTTAAACTTTTTAGGGAACAAGCATCATGGGTGATTTAGGGCGCGTGCCTGTTGGAATTGTTGGCGCGTCAGGCTATGGTGGTGTGCAACTTGTAAGACTCTTGATGGAGCATCCAGGAGTCGAACTGGTTTACCTAGGTGGTGAGAGTAGCGCTGGAAAGTCATTTTCCGACCTTTACCCCCATTTAGGTCATCGCGTTGACTTAAAGATAGAACCGCTTGATTTAGATACCATTGCCAATCGCTGTCAAGCCGTTTTTCTCTCTTTGCCCAATGGTCTTGCCTATCAGATGGCACCGACGCTAGTGGCGAAGGGTTGCAAGGTGCTGGATTTATCTGCCGATTACCGATTTTCCAACCCGGAAACCTATCAAGCTTGGTACGGTGGAGAACGTCAAGACCGAGAACTCGCAACTACGGCGGTTTACGGCTTACCGGAACTATACCGCGATCGCATTGCTGACGCTCAGTTAGTGGGTTGCGCTGGTTGCTATCCTACCGCCAGTTTGCTAGCACTCTCGCCGCTACTCAAGCAAGGGTTAGTCTTGCCAGAAACGGCGATTATCGACGCCAAATCTGGCACCTCCGGCGGCGGACGGCAAGCGAAAACCAATTTGTTACTGGCTGAGGCAGATAATACGCTTGGAGCTTACGGTGTTGGCGGACGGCACCGACATACCCCCGAAATTGAGCAAGTTTGTAGCGATCTCGCCGGTCACGAAGTTACGGTGCAGTTTACCCCTCACTTGATTCCAATGGTGCGCGGGATTCTCGCAACCGTTTATGCCAACTTGCGCGATCCTGGGTTAGTCCGAGAAGACTTAATTACCATCTTTTCAGCCTTCTACCGTGCTTCGCCTTTTGTCAAAATATTACCAGGCGGCATCTACCCCCAAACGAAATGGGCTTGCGGGACTAATCTTTGCTATATCGGCATCGAAGTTGATCCCCGCACGGATCGGGTCATTGTCATGTCAGCGATTGATAATTTAATCAAAGGTCAAGCTGGTCAAGCTCTCCAATGTCTCAATTTGATGCTGGGTATGGAAGAAACCCTAGGTTTACCTCAACTCGGTTTTTACCCGTAGCGAGCGCCTTTTAGATTTTTGGGTGTTGAGTTGGATGGCTGAGGGATCGTTTTTTCGGAGTCGTCGAATGAGCGGCTGGTGTTGGCAATCAGAGGGGCTTACTGAAGTTAGCTGCGGCGAGAAAAATTTGACGCGATCGCGCGACTCAGTCGCAGCCCAATAAAATATTGGATCGCTAGGTACATACCAAAAACCCGTTTTCTAGTCTAGAAAACGGGTATCTAAAATAATTGGCTGGCAAACAGCGATCGCAGGTCGTAGTATTTATTCACCCCTAATTCCTGGTATGGGGGCATGGCACAAACACGCCCCCACAAAATGTGAATGAGTTTATGTGAAAAAATACTCCAAATGCTTTGATTACGGCACTAATTGAAATGAGCCGAAAAACTTTTGAACTTCCTTGGTATTTGAACCAAGCGTACTGACTTGATACAGCCGCTTGTTCACCAGAAAAATCCGACATTGACCAATAGAACCATCCGAATCTTTATACTTAATTTCTCTGCCGGGACTTCCATGCAGTGAAATTGGGCGCTGAGCGATTAACTTCGCACCATCCGTTATATAACCCTCAGTCGCCGCATCCAAGAGTTCTTCAGCCTCTAGCCGATCGATCTCGTTGGCAAAGTCAGCATAGGAGACTAAAAAGACACCATCCGACGTAGCGGCTGTAAACAAATGCTGCTCAACGTCGCCTTCTTCAGCTTTCTCGGTATGTGTCTCTTCCTCTGGGGTTCCCGGCATTAACACCACAAAGCCCCCTTCAGAGGAAGAAAACTCCTGCCAATCCTCTTGAGCGTCTGGCGTCGTTTCAGCAGCGCCGATGAGCTGACAGTTATTACAGGGTTGGATTTGAAGTAATGGTCTAACTGCTTCGGCGCGGACGGCTGCTGACACGGACAGGGGAGCAAATAGGGTGGCGATCGCCAGGATTTTTAGTTTCATGTTGAGTTGTGCAAAAGTCGGTCAATCCTTTTATAGACAACAGACAAATTGACTGAATTCCTGAACGAGCCACCCGATTATCTGGCACAAACTGCCCGAATTAATCCGCTTTAGCGGGGGCCTAGCCCAATGGTAGCGGCATAAACTGCGCGATCGCCCAATTCATCTTCAATTCGCAGCAGTCGGTTGTACTTCGCCACCCGTTCGCTGCGGCAAAGCGAACCTGTTTTGATTTGTCCGGCTCTCGTAGCTACGGCTAAATCGGCAATCGTGGTGTCTTCAGTTTCGCCGGAGCGATGGCTGATGATTGACCGGAATCCGTTGCGGGTAGCCAGTTCAATCGTTTCTAGAGTTTCCGTAAGAGAACCAATTTGATTGAGTTTAATCAGGATCGAGTTCGCTGCGGCTTGCTCAATGCCTTTTTGCAAGCGGATGGGGTTCGTGACAAAGAGATCGTCGCCGATGAGTTGAACGCGATCGCCCATTTTCTCGGTTAAGAGTTTCCAGTTTTCCCAGTCTTCTTCGTGCAGTCCGTCCTCAATTGAGACAATTGGATACTGTCCCACCAACTTACCCAGATACTCAATAAAGTCAGCCGGGGAGTGAGATGACCCATCGTAAACATACTGCCCTTCTTTATAGAACTCACTGGCAGCAACATCTAGCGCTAGCGCCACGTCTTGTCCGGGTTTATAGCCAGCCTTTTCAATCGCCGCCACTAATAGTTCCAAAGCCGCTTGATTGGACTCTAAATTAGGAGCAAAACCGCCTTCATCGCCAACGCCAGTCAGCAAGTTTTTGTCCTTTAAAACTTTGCTAAGAGCCGCAAACACCTCGGCACCCCAACGCAGCGCTTCTTTAAATGAAGACGCCCCGACTGGCACAATCATAAATTCTTGGAAATCCACGTTATTATCCGCGTGGGCACCGCCGTTGATCACGTTCATCAACGGCACCGGCAGCACATTCGATAAGGGACTACCGAGATAGCGATAGAGCGGCAATTCCAGAGCCGCCGCACCCGCTTTGGCGGTTGCCAGGGAGACGGCGAGGATGGCATTTGCTCCCAAATTCGATTTATTTTCCGAGCCATCCAGCTCAATCATCGTGCGGTCAACTAAAACCTGATCGAGCGCATCCATCTCCAACAACTCAGGAGCAATTTTCTCCTCGACATTCTGGACGGCTTGGAGGACGCCTTTGCCACCGTAGCGGCTGGCATCCTCATCCCGCAGTTCGTGGGCTTCAAAAGTCCCTGTAGAAGCGCCACTGGGAACTTGAGCCAATCCCATCACACCGTTGATCAGATAGACTTCGGCTTCCACTGTAGGACGCCCCCGCGAGTCGAGAATTTCACGAGCCACAATGGCGTCGATGGCAGTATCTGGCGTGTTAATCATTCCGTTTCACCCTTCAGTAGCAAAATTGCAAGTGTCTCACACATCAGCAAACCTTAGATAGGCTTTTTAGCCAGCTGGTTATAGCGGTGGTCATCCCTTGTCGAAAACACCTAGCGTGGCTGAATGTAATATGGTTTCTATGGTGGCGTGGGTTGTTGTGTAAAGATCCCGATCGGGGATTGAAATAGAATACGTCCTGAGCGGACACTCAAACGTCATATTAAAAAGGAATTCGGGATCAAAACGATGCGAATGCTACATACGATGTTGCGAGTCGGCAACCTAGAAGAGTCTTTGAAATTTTACTGCGACGTGCTGGGCATGAAGTTACTGCGCCGCAAAGATTATCCGGATGGGAAGTTCACGCTGGCATTTGTGGGTTACGGTGACGAATCTGACCATACAGTTGTGGAATTAACCTACAACTGGGGCGTAGAGCAGTATAACCTGGGAGATGCCTACGGTCATATAGCTCTTGGCGTTGATGATATTTACGCCACCTGTAACGAAATTAAGGCGCGGGGCGGCAAAGTGTCGCGGGAACCGGGGCCAATGAAGCACGGTTCTACGGTGATTGCCTTTGTGGAAGATCCGAATGGCTACAAGATTGAGCTGATTCAGCTAGGAACTCAAGGATCTGCCCAAAAGCAGGAAACCGCTGAAGCAGCAAGTCGGTAGGTTTTAAAAGTAAGCGATCGCATATTTCTAAACATTTGAGACGTGCGATCGCAGATTTCCTTTTAACGCCGATCAAGTTAGAATTTTTGATCCCAAATTCCTTTTTAATATCAAGACCGTGAGGCGTAATTTTGAAGCCGATAGCCCCCTTAATGTGGAGGCTACAAATTACCATTGCACAAATGAAAGTAAAAATACCTAAAAATCCAACCCCTATTAGAGGCAAGGATTTTCAGGTTGCTGGTTCCTAATAATTGAAATTGCAGATACCAGCAGATAAACGCTTGATAACCCACACCTTTATCTCGCGGCAGAACCTCTGTAAATTCGTTCCGCTTGCTCCGGAGATAACAGCATTGAGGCAATTCGCTCAGGTTTAGGCTCTACAGATTCATCCTGATTGGTGGAAAGTTGACTGTAGAGTGGCAGGTACTCCTGACGAATCGGATCGTATCCCCAAACATCTCCCGTTTCAATGTGATAAATCCAGGCGTGGAGAGACAGTTTGCCTCGGTGAAGTTTAGCGCGAATTGCTGGATAAGTCCGCAGATTTTCGATTTGCGTTAACACGTTCTCAGCAATCGTGGCTTCCAGAAGTTCTTCACCAGAAAGCTCTGTGTAGTTCTCTTTAATCAGCCGACGGGTCGCTTCTGCGTGCTTTAACCAGTCGTGAACCAACGGCATTTCTGCCGCCAAACTGCTCAATTTTAACAGTCCCTTCATTGCACCGCAGTGAGAGTGACCGCAGACAACAATTTGCTGAATATCTAAAGCGTGAACGGCGTATTCAACGCTTGCGCCTTCGCCGCCATTGGTTGCTCCAAACGGCGGAATCAGGTTGCCAGCATTACGGATGACAAACAGTTCGCCGACAGCCGCTTGAGTAATCAAATTCGGATCGATGCGAGAATCAGAGCAGGTGATGAACAGTACCCTCGGTTTCTGACCGTGAGCGAGTTGCTCAAACAATTCCTGGTGTTCGCTGAAGTAGTTGCTTTGAAACTCACGCAGCCCTCTAATCAGTTTCTTCATATAAAGCCAATTTTTGCTCTAGCGATCGCGATCCCTTCCCTGTAAATCATAGGATGCGAACCGACACGTCGGCGTTTTGCGATCGCACTTCCTCTCATATAGCAGCACGCCCGCAAGATCGTTCACACTCAAGAAAGACCTTGCTTAACATTACTTAATTTTATCCCCATTCTGTAGCGTTCTATTCCTGAACTATGACCACAGCCACGAAACCGTCAACCCGTAAAGCTTGGGCAAATGCGATCGCCCAACCTGCACAAGAATTTCCCCTGACTCCCCTCCCGCTCCTTTCCGGCAACATACCGGAAGGTTTGCGCGGCACCCTCTACCGCAACGGCCCAGCCCGTTTAGAACGTGGCGGCATCCGGGTGGGACACTGGTTTGATGGGGATGGTGCAATTCTAGGAGTGCATTTCAGCGATGCTGGTGCCTCTGGTGTCTATCGCTACGTTCAATCAGAGGGGTACCAAGAGGAAGCCAAAGCGAATCAATTGCTCTATGGCAACTATGGCATGACCGCACCAGGCCCCGTTTGGAATCAATGGTTCAAACCGATTAAAAATGCCGCCAATACCTCGGTACTCGCTTTGCCGGATAAACTGCTGGCACTGTGGGAAGGCGGCAAACCCCACGCCCTCGATCTGCAAACCCTGGAAACTTGGGGATTAGATAATTTATCGGGACTGAGTGACGGATTACATTATTCCGCTCATCCCAAGCGCGACGCCCAGAGTGGGGAAATTTTTAACTTTGGGGTTTCACCCGGACGGAATGCAACGCTGAATATTTATAAAAGTGACTCCACAGGCAGGATTCTGCAAAAGGCGGCAGTTCAACTAGATGGCATCCCAATGGTGCATGATTTTGTCCTCGCTGGGCAGTATTTAGTCTTTTTCGTGCCGCCAGTGCGAGTGAACGTGCTGCCGTTGCTAACAGGCATAACCAGCTATAGCGATGCGCTGGAGTGGCAACCCAACCTCGGTACTCAGTTTTTGGTTTTTGACCGCGAAACCCTATCGTTGGTGAGTCGTGGCGAAACTGAACCCTGGTATCAGTGGCACTTTGCGAACGGCTATGTAGATACCAGCGGATCGGTGATTGTGGATGTTGTCCGCTACGAAGACTTTCAGACCAATCAGTATCTCAAGGAAGTCGCGACGGGTGAAACCCGGACTCCTGCCAAGAGTACGCTGTGGCAAATCCATCTCAACCCGGCAAGGAGTCAGGTAACAAGCATCCAAGAAGTCTTAGATCGGCACTGTGAGTTCCCGGTTGTGCCACAACACCTGGTTGGTCAAGCTTCGCCCCATACTTATCTATCGGTACATCGGCAGGGTGTAGAGATTAGCCAAGAACAATTTGGCGCGATCGCTCGTTTTGACGCTAAAACTGGCACCCTAGAGGAAGCCGATTTGGGAGAGAATCGTTATCCCTCAGAACCCATCTATGCCCCGGATGCCCTGAATCCCGAACAGGGTTGGGTGTTAACGGTGGTGTATGACGGCAACACCGACACTAGCGAAGTCTGGGTTATGAATAGCGATCGCCTTTCGGAGCAACCTGCGTGCCGTTTGGGATTACCTAGTGTGATTCCCCATAGCTTCCACGGCACCTGGAAACCAGCCTAGGGTTCTATCAACCTTGTTTTGAAGTCTCTTGTAGGGGCACAGAGCAAGAGTGCCTCTACAGATCCTCAAAACAGGATTGACACTGCACTCAAAGCGAGATCGCCTTTTTCCATCATCCGGCGACTCCAGCATCAACCCAGATGAGCGCCCTCTTCGCTGATTTCCAGAGTTACATCTACAATTTTTTGGCTAAGTAATTATCTGAATTTTTCCAAAATAAGCCAAAGTAGCTGGCTCCAAAAAGATAATATAAAAACCCCGTTTTCTTGAATAAAACGGGCTTTTATAACTTGGCGATTATTTGGCTGATGTTGACTATTTTAATCCTCACAGAAAATAGAAAAACCGACCTGAAAAACTGGGTAAAACTGGGTTGGCTTCTATGTCAAATTCAGATAAAACAACCCCCTCATAGCGGCTTCAGAATTTCCTCTTCCTCGTCGTCCGCTACCGCGATGGGCACTGTCATGCCTGGAATCATGAGTAAATAAGTGTTTTTGAGCTGAGTCTAATTGCTGCAAATTTTCCGAGCGATCCCGTAGGTTTGGTAAATTCACCGCTAAACCAGTAACTAACAGGCTTGATAAGAGGAGGGAGCTGTAAAGGCGCATAGTAGATGTCTCGTCAGAGCTTCTATTGCCTGATTCGGACTCTCTGATGCATAATCAGGATAAAATTGCAAAAGAATGTGAATAACTGACTTTAGAATGCTGTAATTTATTTCTTAATTCGTAGAATAAAAGTCCTACTTTGTTGCCGCAATTTTTTACAACCATCAGAAAATATATGGCTCTTGCCTGAAGGGGCAAGAACGCCAACTCACTGCTGCTGGGGCACCGTCGGAGCGATTGTTAGATGTAAAGAGCTGAGAGCGATCGCAATGCTTACGGGCAGTTCTGGCAGTTTTAGATGTAAAGACGCGATAGCTGTATTCTCCAGATAGGTACTATAGATATACAGTTCCGATTACTTTCATTGATTTGTTGTAGCCGTCCATGACCACTTCTCCCCGCCGGTATCACATCACCACCTTTGGCTGCCAGATGAACAAAGCCGACTCAGAGCGTATGGCTGGCATTCTGGAAAATATGGGCTTTGAATGGTCAGAAGAACCTGAAAATGCAAACCTGATCCTCTACAACACCTGCACCATCCGGGATAACGCCGAGCAAAAAGTTTATTCCTACCTAGGCAGACAGGCGAAGCGCAAGCACGAGCAACCAGATTTGACACTGGTGGTTGCTGGTTGCGTCGCTCAGCAGGAAGGGGAAGCACTGTTGCGGCGGGTGCCAGAATTAGACTTAGTAATGGGACCGCAACACGCCAATCGCCTCCAAGATTTGCTGGAACAAGTTTTCAATGGCAATCAGGTAGTGGCGACTGAGGCAGTTCATATCATTGAAGACATCACCAAGCCGCGCCGCGACAGTAAAGTGACAGCTTGGGTGAATGTAATTTACGGCTGCAATGAACGCTGTACGTACTGCGTGGTTCCAAGCGTTCGCGGCGTCGAGCAATCGCGGACTCCAGAAGCGATTCGCGCCGAAATGGAGGAAATAGCGCGGCAAGGATATAAGGAAATCACCCTGCTGGGGCAAAATATCGACGCCTACGGACGGGATTTGCCTGGAATCACGGCAGAAGGGCGACACCAGAATACGCTCACAGACTTGCTTTATTACGTTCATGATGTGCCGGGAATTGAGCGGATTCGGTTTGCCACCAGCCATCCCCGCTATTTCACCGAACGGTTAATTCGAGCTTGTGCCGAATTGCCCAACGTGTGCGAACATTTCCACATTCCCTTCCAGTCGGGAGATAACGACATTCTGAAGGCAATGGCGCGGGGTTATACCCATGAGAAATATCGCCGCATCATTGACACGATTCGCCGGTATATGCCAGATGCCTCGATTAGTGCGGATGCGATTGTCGGCTTTCCGGGAGAAACCGAGGAACAGTTTGAGAATACGCTGCGACTGGTGGACGAGATTGGTTTTGACCTGTTAAATACGGCAGCTTATTCTCCGCGTCCGGGAACACCCGCAGCCTTGTGGGAGAATCAGCTGAGCGAACAGGTGAAAAGCGATCGCCTTCAACGTCTCAATCACTTAGTTTCAATTAAAGCGGCTCAAGCGTCCCAGCGTTACTTCGGTCGCATCGAAGAAGTCTTGGTAGAAGATCAAAATACCAAAGATCCCACCCAGGTGATGGGACGTACGCGGGGCAACCGTCTCACCTTCTTTACCGGCAACATTGCCGAACTCAAAGGTCAAGTGGTGAAAGTCAAAATCACCGAAGTTCGCGCGTTTAGTTTGACCGGGGAACCATTGGAAGTGCATCAGCCAGTGCCGGTATAAGATTTTTAGGTGGATCGGAGGATTTCGCGGTGCTAGCATCTGCTATGAAAACATTTATCACCTTGTGGAAACTTGAAGTAAGCTCCCGCCTCCCACTCCTCCGGCGAGACTTGCAAGAAGCGGTTTATCTTCCCCCTCGCATTGCTTACACTTTATACAACGCGCTGATATTGGTGTATTGGACGGCAATTGCTACGGGAAGCATTGCTTGGTTGACTTGCCGCTTTACTTACTTACTCGGTGTTAGCACTCGTCAACTGATTCTTCCTAAACAGGAACCGCTTCAGCTCAAGGGTAAAAAACCCCCGGTTCAGGCGATTCAGACTGGCACCGCCACGGCACCCCTCCCCACCGCTAAACCAAGCATCCAGGCTTCCACCGCCACAACCCCAGTCCCCACGGCAATACCCACCATTCAGCCTCCCACAAACACGACGCCAGTCGCTCGCGCACCTCTAGCCGTGGAAAAAATCGCACTGAGCGAGTTGACCACTACGGCGGCTCAAAAGGTCAAAGCAGCAAATCCCGATCGGGTCGTCCTGGCGCGACCTTGGGGCAGAGGATGGCGGATTGCCGTGCTGGAGCCGGAAGAAGCGATGACTGTCCAACGTCCCTGGAAACTCGTTGTCCGCTCCTGAGCGAGGCAAATAACACTGGCATCATAAGAAAGAGGGTTGAGGGAGTTTCCGTATCGGAGTTTGTCTCACGCCTCTAGGCTGTAGTAAACTATCGGCGGTGTGCAGTGTCAGGAATATCCGAAATGAATAAAATGCGGGTGGGATTGCTGTTTGGGGGCTGTTCGGGAGAACATGAAGTTTCGCTAAGTTCGGCACGGGCGATCGCGCAAGCTTTGAGTGCCGACCAAAACAGCGCTAAGTACGAACTCCTGCCTTTCTACATCCACAAAGATGGACGTTGGCAAGCCGGGGAAGTGGCTCAACAAGTTTTAGCATCTGGAAGACCCCCGGAATCCCAACTGGCCTCAGAAAATTCTCCGCAACAATTACCCAGTAACGAAAACGCATCACCGAATACCGAACTTACGATCCCATCGCCAGACCTCAATCGTTGGCAATCTCCCCCCCAAGCTGCTGAGGTAGATGTCTGGTTTCCCATCCTCCACGGCCCGAATGGGGAAGATGGCACCATTCAGGGAATGCTTAAATTAATGCAAGTGCCTTTTGTCGGGACTGGGGTTTTAGGTTCTGCGATGGGAATGGACAAAATTGCCATGAAAATGGCATTCGCCAATGCAGGATTGCCTCAAGTGAAATACATCACCGTTAATCGCTCGCAAGTGTGGTCGAATCCCTGTGTTTTCCCCAAGCTTTGCGAACAAATTGAAGCGACACTCGGTTATCCCTGTTTTGTGAAACCGGCGAATTTAGGTTCATCGGTGGGAATTTCCAAAGTGCGATCGCGTGCTGAGTTAGAAACCGCCCTCGATAACGCTGCCAGCTACGACCGTCGCTTAATTGTGGAAGCAGGCGTGGTGGCGCGGGAGTTAGAATGTGCCGTTTTGGGGAATGACAATCCCAAAGCTTCTGTCGTTGGAGAAATTACCTTTGACAGTGATTTTTACGACTACGAAACGAAGTACACCGAGGGACGCGCGGATTTAGCGATCCCAGCGAGAGTGCCAGATGCCGTTGCCACTCAAATCCAAGAAATGGCTCTTCAAGCGTTTGCCGCAGTTGATGGGGCTGGTTTGGGGCGGGTGGACTTTTTCTACGTTGAAGCCACTGGCGAAGTATTGATTAATGAAATTAATACCATGCCTGGTTTCACGGCAACGAGTATGTATCCCCAACTTTGGGGGGCGACGGGTGTTGCTTTCCCAGAATTAGTCGATCAACTGATTCAATTAGCCTTAGAACGTCATAACGGGTAGATCGGCAGCAATTCATTTAAACTTTTAACGCAAAGGTAGGCGAAGGAAACCGCAAAGGAACGCCAAGAGGGATTTGGGTGAGATGCTCAATTTGGCAGTGTCAACGCGGTGGGAATTTACTTAAAGTTGATCTTCATATCCTTTTGCGTAAACCTTTGCGCCCTTTGCGTTAAAAAGCCTTCTAGTCTAATCTGTGTTTTGTATCAGTTTGTAAAATCTAAAGGAGATAAACTTGGAACGGACATTTGTCATGGTCAAGCCTGATGGTGTACAGCGCAACCTCGCGGGTGAGGTCATCCGGCGCTTTGAAGCCAAAGGTTTTACTCTGGTTGGCTTAAAGTTGATGAGTGTGAGCCGGGAACTGGCAGAGCAGCACTATGACGTACACCGAGAAAGACCGTTTTTTGCGGGTTTGGTCGAGTTTATCACCTCTGGCCCAGTAGTCGCGACGGTATGGGAAGCCGATGGAGTGGTCGCAGCCGCTAGAAAAATGATTGGGGCGACTAACCCACTGACCGCTGAACCGGGTACAATTCGCGGCGATTATGGAGTCAGTATTGGTCGCAACCTCATCCACGGTTCCGACGCTATCGAAACCGCGCAGCGCGAGATTGCTCTGTGGTTTAAAGATGAAGAACTTGTTAGCTGGAAGCCCAGCTTGACTTCCTGGATCTACGAGTAAATCACCAACGGCTAATCGCGAACGGCGCTTAAAGAATGTGCCATCGGCGATTAGCCATTTTCAATCTTTTTTCGCCTAACGCTTTTGCTCTTCCTTCTGCTGAATCTCTACGGTTTGCTCAGCGGGGACGCGCTGAGCAAATCCCCAGGCAAATATCACCCCAATACAGGCAATGGTTAACCACTCTGGCGGCACCAAATCTGGCTGAATCGCTTTGCAGAGCAATCGCAATCCTACAAGGGCAACGGTGATATAGCCAGCATCCTGAAGATGGACAAATTCATCGAGCCAACGGATGAATAAGCCAGCCATAAACCGCAGCGTAATCACTCCAATCGTACCTCCGGTGAGAACCAGCCAGGTATCTTTAGAAATTGCGATCGCTGTAGTGACGCTATCGAGGGAAAAAGCTAAATCGGTGACGGCGATTATCGGAATTGCATGCCATAGAGAAGCAAATCGCGGCCCATGATGTTCCTGAGCTTCCCCTTCATCGGAAGTAAAATACTGAAACACCAGCCAAAGCAGATAGAGTGCCCCTAATAACTCAAACTGCCAGAACTGAATTACCCAGGTTGCTGTCAGAATCAAAGTGATTCGGAGGATGTAGGCAACTGCTAATCCGAAGTTGAGGGCGCGACGCTGGAGCGTGCTGTCTTCTAAGCCTTGGGCAATAGCTGCTAGGGCGATCGCGTTATCCGCTGACAGCACTGCCTCTAATACAACTAGAACAAGCAGTACAAGGGGAGCTTCAAGTCCCGGATTGAGCGGAGAGTTCAGGATTTGGTCTAGCATTCACGCAAGCTTCAAACTGGAACTATCAAACTAAAAGCAAAAATTAACTGGCTAAATTGTGCCAAAATGATTGCTGTCTTAATTAAGCTTAACCTTTGTCGGGAAAAATTAGTCGAAAATTCCATTCAGCAAGCCAAACAATGGAGCTAGAATTTTTACGCGGCTGTGTTGCATCTTGTTACAAGATGTTTATATTGGGCATAATTTAGCCGAAATTGTTGAACTATAAACCTGAAATAAGGAGTTGGTAAACGATGTCGATATCCGATACCCAAGTGTATATTGCTTTAGTTGTGGCGCTGTTTGCTGGCATCATGGCATTCCGGCTATCAACGGAACTGTACAAGTAGATGTCACCCCTTGCTAGGGACTAGCCGCTGATGGCAAGAGAGAGTGAGGGAATGACAGGGCTTTAGTACACATCGGCTCCCCTTCTCCCGCTCCCTCTTCCCCTGGTTTCTAGTCCTTAGCATCCAATCCCTAGCTTCTTAATTCACTTGCAGCAACTCTAGGCAGGGGTACCTCCCTTAAAGCCTTTGACATCTATCGACAGACATAGTGGCGCTTGCGTCCAGAGTGGTATCCTGACACCATGAATGCTATTGAACCCTCACAACCTCATCAGCAACCGGCACCAAACAGCCGGATAGTTCCTCGGACGCGGCGACAACCGCGACGCCATCCTAAGCGAGCGATCGCGATAGAAACGACAGCTAAATTAGCAGTAAATGTAGTGCTTTCATCGGCAGCGATCGCCGCTCTCGTGCAACTTTTGCCTTATCACCTGTCCCAGCAAGCAAAGCTAGGAGAAATCCGACAAGAAGTGAAGCGCACAGAAAAACGAGTCAATCGTTTAAGTAATAACTTCAGCCGCTACTTCGATCCCCAGCAAGCCAAAAGCGTGATGCAGGAACAAAGCCATCGAGTTGATCCTTCTCAGCGTCCAGTTGTGTGGCTGGATAACAATACGACTGATGAGTAAAAATTCAAAATATTTTGAATTTTGAATTTTTTTGAATTTTAAATGGTTCCTCAAGCGCTGATAGGTTTCAGCAGTTGGTTCATCCAATTTTCGACTTGCAAGCGCAAGCGTCCGGCAGAACCAAAAGGAGCAAGCACAGCCAAAGCGTTTTGATAATCAGCGATCGCGCAGTTCCAGTCGCCGTGCAGATGATGGGTACGACCCCGCTCTGCGTAGATATTCCCTTGTAGCTGACCTAATCTCAGCACTAGGTCAAAATTTTCTAACGCCAAGTCGTAAAGTCCCAGATCCCGAAAGGTGATCCCTTGGTTAATCCAAGCCCGAACGTTACCAGGGTTAAGATCCAGGGTCATCTCGTAGTCCGCGATCGCTTCTGCCAACTGTCCTAAAGAAGCGTAGTAGTTGGCGCGATTGTTGTAAACACTGTCCAAGTGGGGATCGAGTTCCAACGCCGTGTTATAGTCGGCGATCGCTTGCTCCTTTTGACCGTTCTGGAAATAAATCAACCCCCGGTTGTTATAGTCAGTGGCACTGCTGGGGTTTAGTTCGATCAGAGTCGTCAGGATAGCGATCGCGGCGTTGCGATCGCCATGTTGAGCTTTTTCCTTTGCTAAAGCACGTAGAGACCGAAGGGATTGGTTCTGGTGTCCTCCAGATACCGAGGTGACTAGATTAAAACGCCTTGGAACTGTGCCGGTGGTCGATGAAACCGGCGAACCGTTTTGGTGTTTTGCCTGGTCTTGAAAATTGATTGCGCGAGCGTTCATAATCATCCTCAAGGGTACCTTGGACTTCTCTGGAATCTACTTTAGCGGCTTCCTATTCGTTGCCGGGGTGTTCTGTGTCACTGCTTAAAGCGTCTTCCAGCACTGGAGCGATCTCCTATACCTTCAGTTCGGTTTAAATGTCCTTTAGGAAATCTACAGCCCCAATCCAGAGCATTACTGAAACTATCTGTAGAGACTCCTTTAATCTCGTATTTACCCGTCTAGGAGAACTGACGACTGTGAAGCTTGCAGGATTGGCATAGGAAAAAATTATGGATTTTGAGCGGGGGATGCGAGGGGTGAAAATCCTACAACCATGCAAAGGTGCAAAAGAGCAGGGAAAATTGAAGCGATGCTCCCCATTACACCTCTCCCCACTGCCCCAACTGAATGGATGCTGGTAGAATGCAAGCGATACTTACGCCCTCCCGTCGGTGTTTGGCAATCGTTCCTTAAAACGGTCTTATGACAACTGCAACTTCTTATCCCAATGCTCCCGATCTCAGCGAAAATGACTACCTGCTACTTGGCTTAGCCACTTGTTTCTTCAAGGAAGATGGCGAAGTCCAAGAAGTCAACATTATTGAACCCATCCCATCAGCTGCTCTGGAAGCACTTCTGAAAGGGATTCCGACCTCCTACAAGATGGCTGTTGCGACCACAATGGGTGCAGTGATCGTCGGCGATAACCTCTACAAGCCAGCAGATTTTCCAGAAGAGGCGCAATTTAGCGATGAGTTCACTTTTCGGGCGATCGCATCTGTTCGCACCTATAAGAACAAACCAGAGGCCAAATCTCATATTCCTCTGGGCACTACCCGCAATGACTTTAACTATTCTGTCGAACGCAAGCGAGTACTGAATGCTCAGCGCGTTGTCCGCAAAGAAGACAACGTGAAACAACACTCTCACACCCATAAAGTCCTTTAGGATATCTGCGATGTTGAAACTGTATGGCGGTGCCCGTAGTCGGGCATCCATTGTTAAGTGGTATCTTGAAGAGTTGGGCGTTCCTTACGAATTCGTCCAGCTCGATATGCAGGCAGGCGCTCATCTCCAACCAGAGTTTCTGGCAATTAACCCGATCGGAAAAGTCCCGGCAATTGTTGATGGAGATTTTAAACTCTGGGAGTCAGGGGCGATTCTGCTGTATCTCGCCCAAAAGTACGGCAAGATGCCAGCCACTCTGGAGGAACAAGCACAAACCACCCAATGGGTAATATTTGGCAATGCCACTTTGGGACCAGGGATTTTTGTGGAAGCAAGTCGGGAACGCGAAACGCCTAAGTTGCTGACACCGCTGAATGAAATTTTGGCAGGGCAACCATTTTTATTAGGCGAGGAACTAACGGTCGTCGATGTAGCAGTAGGGTCGATTCTGGCTTATATACCCATGATGCTGAAGCTCGACCTGAGCGAATATCCAGCAGTTGTTACCTATATCCAGCGACTCTCGGAACGTCCTGCCTTTCAGAAAGCAATGGGATCGCAGGGTTAAAAAAGTTTTAGGGATCGGCCTTGTGCCTACCCTGAATCATAAAAGGGCACCCACGTGGGTGCCCTTTCAATTTTTTGGCAGTTCGGGTTTAGCGGAAACCCACAGATGCTTGCCAAACGAAAGCCAACAACAAGAAGAACACGGGGATGATCGGGAGAACGTCTACCAGGGGGTCAAAGAAGGAATAAGCTTCCGGCAGTTTTGCCAACAGCAGTGCTGCTTCCATATTTAAAATCCACCTTTCCAACACAGTTTTAAGAATTGACAAGTATCTTAACATGACTCGGCTGTTAGCTGGACGCGATTTCAGCCTACATGGAAAATTTACTTTTACTAAACGGTGGCGATCGCTCTTGACGATCCTCGACCGCTAAAATTCCCCAAAATTGCGATCGCTATCTCTAAAAAGGCCGACTCGATCCGAAAGACGTTTACGCTCATGCTTAAAGTTTTTTAATTTTTAATTATTCTGTTGGAGTGTCTAGCCAGTGACCAAATTCCGTGACAAAGCGATCGCCTAAAATTGCTTCCCGGATTCGTTGGGTAAACCGAATCAATTCAGTAATGTTGTGAATTGAGAGTAAGGTGTAACCGAGGATTTCTCGCGTTCGCACTAAATGACACAAGTAAGCGCGACTGAAGTTCTGGCAGGTGTAGCAAGGACAACTCGCATCCAGGGAAGTGAAATCTTCTCTGTACTGGGCGTTTTTCAAATTCCAGCGTTCTCCCTGTACCATCACAGTACCGTGACGCGCCCAGCGAGTGGGTATCACACAGTCAAATAAATCGATACCCGCAGCGATCGCTTGTGCCATTTCTCGATAAGTGCCCACACCCATCAGGTAACGAGGCTTTTCGGCGGGTAACACTGGCGCAGTCGCCCGCACAATCTGGTGAATCAGTTCCGCCGGTTCTCCCACGCTGACGCCGCCAATCGCGTATCCTGGCAAATTTAACTCCGCTAATGACTCAGCAGCCGCAACTCGCAAATCCAGGTAAACGCCACCTTGAACAATCCCAAACAAAGCTTGCTCATTCGGACGTTGGTTAGCATTTATACATCGTTCCAGCCACCGATAAGTCCGCTCTGTTGCCGCCATGACTTCTGAGCGCTCCGCTGGATAAGGCGGACACTCATCAAATGCCATAATGACATCTGCTCCCAGTTCGTTCTGAATTTGGATTGACCGCTCCGGCGTTAGATGAATCATCCGCCCATCGCGGGGAGAGCGAAAAGTTACACCCTCTTCAGTAATTTTCCGCAACTCGCTCAAGCTAAACACCTGGAAGCCGCCAGAATCTGTCAGCATCGGCTTCTTCCAGCCCATAAAGCGGTGCAGCCCACCTGCACCCGCCACAATTGCTTCTCCAGGTTGCAAGTGGAGGTGAAAGGTATTCGCCAAAACCATTTGGGCACCCGTTGCCTCCAGCTGATCGATTGTCACAGATTTGACAGTCGCCAGCGTCCCTACCGGCATAAACTTAGGTGTTTCTACTAAGCCATGTGGTGTCAAAAAAGTCCCGGCTCGTGCCTGCGTATGGCGACAACGCGCCTGACATTGAAACGAAAATCCCACTTACTTTAGCTGCGAGTTCTACTAACAATAGTCTTTAGTCTTTAGTTTTTAGATGATTAGTCGATTTTTATTGACTAATGACTGATGACTAACGACTTCCTAACTAAAGATTACTTAGAATAAGCAATCGTCGTCGTCAAGTTGGACATCCCACTTAGCAGACAGAACTTGTGTCACCATTGCTTCTAAAGCAGCGGCGTTAATGATCGGCGTGCTTTGCTCTTGGAGTGGGCTAGAAAGTGGTATCAAACGTAACTGACGATGATCTTGAATCAAGTCAAAATAAGATTCCTGTTCGCTCGACTGGTGCAGTTGCAGATAATCAAAACTATGGACGTTAAGATAGATTGCCTGGTTAGCAATCATCGTAGACCGCTGTGGTTCAGCAAATACGTCCAGTACGCATCCTTCGCCCTCGCTCTGAACTTTGCCATCGAGGGTGTGGATGTAGCGAACGCGACCTAGATCGGTCAACAGTCGTCGCATATCTTGTTTATTAACAATAATGCCGCTGTCAATAATACATGGAGCCGGTAAGTGGGGCGGAGATTGGTCATAAGTCATGGGAACAGCCTCTGGTTCAAACAAGCCCGATCTTGCCTGGTCGCTGCGTAGATGCAACAGAATAATGCGATATACACTACTTAGGGAAGTAGGTAGCTTTCATAACCTAATGGTATACGCGCTTTGGGCAAGAATCCGAATCCTTACGGCATACGCATTCGACGGTTATGGCGAACGCGAACACTCAGCAAAGCGCGAGGAGCCTAACGGCATACGCCTATGGCAATCGGAACTGCTACGAGACAATCTTAGCCCAACATTTCTCCCCTGTTCATACGCTAATCTGCTGAATTTGTTATTGAAAAGTCATTAAGTTTGTTTGTGGTGCAAATTTTCTCATTTTGGAAAGGATTTCTGGGTGCGATCGCGTTTTACACCTGTATTCCGATTCCATCTGGATGGACATTAGAATTTCGCGGCATTGCGCGTTGGGCACCTTTGGTGGGTTTATTTATTGGAGGGTTACTCGCTCTTCTGGATACTTGTTTTCAACTGCTGGGTGTCCCAATGCTGACTCGCTCTGCAATGGTCGTTGTTGCTTGGATTGCCCTCACCGGGGGTCTGCATCTGGATGGGGCTATGGATACAGCAGATGGACTGGCAGTGCAGGATTTTTCTTCGGACGAGCTACGCGAACGGCAGCGGCGTTTAAAGGTGATGGCAGATAGCGCCACGGGTGCCTTTGGAGCGATGGCAGCGATCGCGCTGCTGCTATTAAAAACATCTGCTCTGAGTGACTTAGAATCTTATCGGTGGCTGGCACTAATGGTATCGGCAGGATGGGGAAGGTGGGGACAAGTGGTAGCGATCGCTTGCTATCCTTACCTCAAAGCGGAGGGTAAAGGTGCCTTCCATAGAGAATCCATTCGGACGCCTCAAGACATCCTGCTGGGATTGCTAGTGCTATTTGCCCTGATGGGATTACAGATCGTCCTATCGCCGACTCGGTGGCTCGCAGCGGTGGGAACAGCCGCCGCAGGATGCGCGATCGCGTTTTTAACAGGAGTCTGGTTTCACCGCCAGCTAGGCGGTCATACCGGCGATACCTACGGAGCAGTTGTAGAGTGGACAGAAGCTTTGTTATTGTGCGCGATCGCTAGCCTCTACTCTCACTTTTCCGGCTAAGTTCTCTGTCGCAAGTTGCCAAGCCTTACATAGAAATTCCAATTTCAGCCAACGGCGTCAGAAAACTTGAATCCCAATTGAGGTTTTTTTCGATATTCCAAGTCCCCTTGTAAAAATGCCTGCCACTGCCTCAACTGCCCAAGCCACTGCGAATCATTTCGGCAAATTGGATGATTTAGCCTTAACGACATCCCTAATTGTCAAAGCGACATTCATCTATCAACGATGACATTTAATGAGTCACTGTACAGAATGCGTCTGCTACGTTTCAACGACCATCCCAACTAGGGGTGGTTTGAAAGCAATATGTAGGCACCACAGAACGCCGTTGGGTACTTAAGTTTCAACGACCATCCCAACTAGGGGTGGTTTGAAAGACAAAAAGTTTACTTATGAAGAGCTTGCCGATTTAAGTTTCAACGACCATCCCAACTAGGGGTGGTTTGAAAGCCTGCCCGCGAACGCAAGCTACCCACCACCAAGCCCGTTTCAACGACCATCCCAACTAGGGGTGGTTTGAAAGATATTTTTCACTGGTTATTGCCAGTGGGTGCCGATCGAGTTTCAACGACCATCCCAACTAGGGGTGGTTTGAAAGAAGTTGTTATCGGACATTCGGACGTATATGTATTGTTTCAACGACCATCCCAACTAGGGGTGGTTTGAAAGGGTAAAGGATTTGGTAGTGCTAAAGATGTAAGGATGCATTGTAGTGGTGAACGAAGTACCAAATTGCCCCGATATGGTTCTCCAACTTCTAAGAATTCGATAACGTCTTCCTCACTAAACGCGAT
>NZ_JAMPKE010000018.1:0-118500 GCF_039961955.1 Trichocoleus sp. DQ-A1 | reverse complement strand
TCCTGTCAACTTTGCCGTCAATTTGATAGCCGGCTTAATTGCCTACTGCCACCAGCCCAAGAAGCCCTCCCTGATCAACGATGCTGCCTTGCCTGCTTAACCCGAACTCACGTTATATAAGACTTCTAACATTTTTCCAGATGACTACTGAAAATCGACTGCTTAGCGTCCTACCCCGTGAGGTATACGAGAAGCTTGCTCCCAACTTGAAGCGAGTCTCGCTGGAACAGGGCAAGATACTCCACCATCCTGGTGAAACTATCGAGGATCTCTATTTCCCCATCGATTGCCTGATCTCGATTACCATCACCATGACTGACGGCTCCACGGTTGAGGCGGGTCTAGTCGGCAACCGTGAAGTGGTCGGCGTCAATGCCTTCATGGGCGGAAGGGAGACCACGCAGACTGAATACATCGTACAAATGGCGGGCAGTGCGATCAAGGTGGATGCAGGGGTGCTGCTGGAGGAGTTTGATCGCAATAAGGGGCTGCGTGACGTACTGCTGCGCTACACACAAGCCCTGATTGCCCAGATATCGCAAACCACTGGCTGCAACAGCCTCCATGTTTTCGATCAACGCTTAGCACGCTGGCTGCTCGAAGCCCAAGACCGCATTGATTCGGATGACCTTAAGCTTACCCAGGAGTTCCTCGGTCACATGCTGGGCGTGCGCCGCGCTGGTGTCACCCAAGCCGCCCAAAAGCTTCAGGAGAGGGATCTCATTCGGTACAACCGGGGTCGCGTCCAGATCCTGGATCAGGCGGGGCTGGAAGCGACTGCGTGCGAGTGTTTCCAGGTTCTCAGAGAGGAATACGACCGTTTGCTGGGAGCCAAGGACAGAGATGGCTGATCAAAGCGTTCTCACCTTCACTCGTGCGGCAGAAAGTGAAGCACTTTCGTTGCTCCTCATCCAATCGCGTACAGGTTGCGTAGAGATTAAGTCAGGCTGGAAGAGGGTCTCTTCTCCTCAGTCTGCAAGTAACGGTCTAAAGAGGAGCAAAAGGACAACAAATGAACCAGAAAAAAGATAGGCTACCGACAATTCTGATATTTGAACTAGATGACGATACACGCCCGCTCCTGAAATATAACCTTTCCATCTGGGGCTACCACGTGATTGAGGCGCTACAGGAAGAAGACGCGATCGCCCTGGCGCGTGGTGTGCGCGATCGCCCTAGTCTGATTTTGATTAACCAGTTCGATATGCCGATAGACGAGGTTATTAACCTGGGACGGCGTATATGTCAGGGGGCGGAACTGCTCAACACTACGCCAATTGTCGTCATGGCTGAGCGCTACGGTTCAGATATGGAAGGTAAGGACGTTAAGATAAGCGAAAGCGAGTACGTGACCTACCTAGAAGATGGGGAACAGTTGATGAATCTTCTGTACCGTCTTTGCGCGGTATAGACGCAGCCTAATCAGCCTGCGTGAAGACCAGAAAGTGGGGAAATGGGCAACATAATCGAACAACTATGCCCGGTGGTACAATCTGCGGATGACTCAGAATTTTACCGACAACGACCTCACGGTTGATGAGAAAGCACTCAACACTGAGCAAGAAGTAACTGAGCAAGAAGCGGAGGTCTTTGTCTTTCCGGCATCTTTTGCCCAGCAGCGGCTGTGGTTCCTCGACCAGCTATTCCCTGGCAATACCTTTTACAATGTAGCGACTGCACTTCGCCTAACGGGTTCGCTCAACGCTTCGGCGCTGGAAGAGACGTTCAACGAAATCGTGCGTCGCCATGAAGCCTTGCGTACCACTTTTAGGATGCTTGATGGGCAACCCGTTCAAGTCATTGCTCCCAGCTTAACCATACCCCTGCCCCTTGTAGATTTGCGGCATCTACCCGCAACCGAACGGGAAGCGGAAACTCGACGGTTGGCTACCGAGGAGCGATCGCGTCCTTTCAATTTATCTCAAGACTCGTTACTGCGAGTGATGCTGCTACAGCTAGACTCCTTAGAACACGTACTTTTGCTGAATCTGCATCACATTGTCTCCGATGGCTGGTCGATTGGAGTGCTAATACGGGAACTCGGAACGCTGTATACCGCTTTTGGCAATAACGAGCGATCGCCCTTGCCAGAACTCCCCATCCAATATGCAGACTTTGCTGACTGGCAACACGAATGGCTACAGGGTGAGGTTCTGGAGACTCAGTTAGCCTACTGGAAGCAGCAGCTGGACAATCTCCCCTCACTAAACTTGCCCACTGACAAACCTCGCCCAGCTACTCCAACCTACCGAGGCGCGACGCAATTTCTAGAGTTACCGAAAAGCCTGAGTGAGGAACTAGAGGCACTTTCACAGCGCCAAGGCGTGACTCTGTTCATGACCCTTTTAGCGGCATTTCAAACCTTACTTTACCGCTACACACAGCAATCAGATATTGTAGTCGGTTCGCCCATTGCCAACCGCAACCGCCGCGAAATAGAAGGATTAATTGGTTTTTTTGTTAATAGTCTGGTGCTGCGTACCAACTTATCAGGTAATCCAACATTTCTGGAATTGCTGAGCAGAGTCCGGGAGGTGGCGCTAGGCGCTTATGCCCATCAAGACTTACCCTTTGAGAAGCTAGTAGAAGAACTGCATCCAGAGCGTAACCTGAGCCAGCATCCATTATTTCAGGTTGCATTTAGCCTGCAAAATACACCTATCGAGGCGCTAGAGTTACCTGGGTTAACACTCTCGCATCTAGATTTTGACAACCCCAGCGCTAAGTTTGACCTAGAGTTTCACCTGTGGGAATCGCCGGAAGCTATCAAAGGACAGGTAATTTACAGCACCGATTTATTTGATGATGCTACCATTACCCGGATGTTAGGGCATTTTCAAACGCTGCTGGAAGGTATCGTCGCAAATCCAGAGCAAAGCCTTTGCGAGTTGCCTTTATTAACAGCAGCCGAACGGCAACAGTTATTAATTGATTGGAATAATACTAGAAGAGATTACCCGCAAGACCAGTGCTTTCATCAGTTGTTTGAGGCACAAGTAGAGCAGACCCCGGATGCGATTGCGCTAAACGCACGCTTCGCGAACGCGCTCATCTTTGAAAATCAGCAATTAACCTACCGCGAACTCAACATCAGAGCCAATCAACTTGCACACCACCTGCAACAATTGGGGGTAGTTCCAGACGTTCTAGTTGGCATCTGTATAGACCGTTCCCTAGAGATGATTGTAGGACTGTTAGGCATCCTCAAAGCCGGAGGAGCATACCTGCCTTTAGATCCAACCTATCCACAAGAACGTCTTAGCTTCATGCTAGAGGACGCTCAGGTATCCATCTTGCTAACTCATTCCCATCTATCCTCCCTGTTGAAGACCTGTTGGGGGGATCGCCAAGACGGTTTATCTGTAGTTGGTTTGGATACGGACTGGGATGCGATCGCTCACCATCCCCAACACAACCCAAGCAGCAACGTAACATCTGAAAATCTAGCTTATGTCATCTACACCTCTGGTTCAACTGGAAAACCAAAAGGCGTTTTAGTGCAGCACAGAGGGCTATCTAACTTAGCAGAAGCTCAGCTCGAAGTTTTCAAGGTACAGCCAAGCGATCGCATCCTGCAATTTGCATCCTTAAGTTTTGATGCCTCAATCTTCGAGATTGTCATGGCATTGCGATCGGGAGCAACTCTCTATTTAGCCAAAAAAGAATCTCTTCTGCCTGGACAACCCTTAATCAAGTTATTGCGCGAGAATGCGATTACTCACGCCACGCTCCCGCCTACTGTACTCGCAGTATTACCAGAAAAACTTCCTGCGCTGCAAACTATCATCTGTGCAGGCGAATCTTGTTCTAAAGATATTGTAAACAAATTGGCTTCTGATCGAAGATTTTTTAACGCTTATGGACCAACTGAATCAACTGTCTGGGCTACGATTTCAGAAATTAATGACAATAGCAAAAAGCCGCCCATCGGTCGCCCAATTGCTAACACTCAAATTTATATATTAGATAAATATTTACAGCCTGTACCCATCGGAATTACTGGCGAATTGTACATTCAGGGTGATGGACTGGCGCAGGGATATCTCAATCGCCCTGATTTAACTACCGAACGATTTATTCTTAATCCTTTCAAAAAGGCAAAAATAGAAAATGAAGAAGAAACCCGAAAAAATTCTTTTTTCTCCCCCCTTTTAAAGGGGGGTAGGGAGGATCGTCTTTATAAAACCGGCGATTTAGCTCGTTATCGACCAGACGGCAACATTGAATTTTTAGGTCGCCTTGATGACCAAGTAAAAATTCGCGGTTTCCGCATCGAATTAGGAGAGATTGAGGCACTGCTGACTCAGCATCCGACAGTCAGAGAAACGGTGGTAATTGCTACAGAGATATCTGGTGATAAGCGTTTAATCGCTTATATTGTGCCAGCCCAAAATTTTACCCCTACAATCATTGAACTCCGTGATTTCCTAAGGAAGAAGTTGCCAGAATACATGGTTCCTTCAGCTTTTGTCATGATAGAAGCTCTGCCTTTAACACCTAATGGCAAAGTCGATCGTCGGAACTTACCCGAACCCGATAATTCAACTAGCCAAACCCTAGATAAGGCTTACATTGAACCTCGTAATCCTACTGAGTCAGTCCTCGCCAAAATCTGGGTTAAAGTTCTTAACATCGAGCGTGTAAGTATTTACGATAACTTCTTCGATTTAGGGGGAAATTCGCTGCTGAGTATCACCCTCATGGAGCAGATACGCAAGCAATTTGAGCGCGAATTACCGCTGTCTACCCTGTTCTTAAATCCAACCCTTGAAGGTCTAGCAAGGGCGCTATCTCCCGAAATTGATTCTCCGTATTGGTCGCCCTTAGTTGCAATTCAGCCTAAAGGTCAAAATCCACCTTTCTTTTGCGTTCATCCCATTTTAGGAGTAATCTTTCCTTATTATGAAGTCGCATATCATTTGGGGACAGAACAACCATTTTATGGGCTACAACCTCTGGGTATGGACGGAGAACAATCCCCATTAACTCGTATTGAGGATATAGCGGCTTATTATATTGATGCCTTACGTGCAGTGCAGCCGAATGGCCCTTATTTTTTAGGAGGTTGGTCTTTTGGAGGTTTGGTTGCTTTTGAAATGGCTCAACAATTGCAGAAATCTGGGCAAAAAGTAGCTCTACTTGCTGTACTGGATACTTCAGCCCCAGTTTCTAACAACAAACCTTCCTTCGGGGACGGTTTAAAGTTTCTGATGAACACAGTAGCGCGACATATATGGCCTTATTTTATGGATTATTTTTATCTTATAGCCGCTACCGACAAGCCCCAAAGCAAGCTAATCTCTAAAGAATCTAAAAAACGAATATTAAAAGAATTAAGAAGTAAATCGATACTTAGGGTTTTTCAAGCGAATAGTCAAGCAGCGCTTAGCTATGTGCCGCAAGTCTATCCTAGCAAAATTACTCTTTTGAAAAATAGCGAACAAAATATCGCTGCGAATCAAGATCCAAGTATGGGTTGGGGCGAGCTAGCTGGAGGAGGAGTGGAAATTTATAACATTCCTGGCAATCACCTAACCATGCTCAAGAAACCCCATGTCCAGGTTCTCACCGAACAGTTAAGAACCTGTATTGAGAATGCACAGGTCGGAAGATAAGAGCGATCGCTTACTCTGTGATGTAGCGATCGCTCTTACCGTGGCTTACTATTCGTACAATGCCCATAAGTAGTGGGCACCCAGCACCAGCCCTTGAGCAACATGAGCGCGGTTGCGTGGCTCCTCCCAACTGGGTTCTGCCAAAGTCAACAGTTCTCGTGCGTGTTCTACGTCAAGTTCCTCGTGGACAGTATAGTGTGACTGGCTACCCGGTGCTGCCCAACCTCGCTCGTTAATCGTGCGGGCGATCATCCCACTAACACTCGAATACAGATGCTCCAGCATCCCCAAAGCGGCTCCACCCGCTTCACTTGATTGCGTCAGACAGTAGCCCAGAAGTGAATGATTGAAAGCTAACACTGATGCAGGACAGGGTATTTCTAAATCTTCTGGAGTGGCACCTAAAGCACGCAAAAATTGGCGGAAGGTGTATTTGTGAGAGGTCAATAAATTGCCGTGACCATGTTCTTCAGCCACGTTTTCCATCACCGAAAGTCGCCGTTCTAATACTGGAGTCCGAGCCAAAACTGCCGCTAATGATTGCGAAAATGACTCAATTGCAAAACAAATTGGTAGCTGTGTGGAAAGAAATTGTGCCCGTGAGGTAGAGGGTGCCTGCATCCACATAAAGTAAGGATGACGGTGGAAATCATAAGCCTTATTTACCATCAGCACTGCTTCTGATAGCGTGGTGCATCTCACGATATCTTCTACATACAATTGGTGAAGTCCTACTTTTCTCTCGGTAGCAATCGAGCAATTGTCTAGGAGCTGCATGACTTACCTCTTCCCGCTAACCTTACCCCTCAGTGGTAGCCTTTCTGTAAATCCCTAGTCCACCGTGAATGTGCGTAACTATGAGCTTTCCATAAAAAAATCCATAAGCACAATTACTGAGAATGCTGCTTGTCCTCTATCTGATAAAGGAGATCGGCTTGTGAAGACAAAGGTTAATGTTGCGGACGGATCGGAATCTCAACAATAAATTCAGTTCCCTGCCCAAGTGTGGAAAAACATTGCAATTGACCGCCGTGTTTTTCCACCACAATCTGGTAACTAATTGCTAACCCTAGCCCTGTCCCTTTACCAATCGGTTTTGTAGTAAAGAAAGGATCGAAAATACGTTTTTTGACTTCCTCTGTCATCCCAGGGCCATTATCAGCAATGGCAATCAGAACCCGACTTTCGTCTACGACACAGGTGCGAATCCGAATTGTCGGTAATTGGTAATCGCTAATTCGCAATTGGTTATGAGAATTTTGTTCTTTTTGTTCCCAGGAAGATAAACAAGATGCCTGGGCTATTTCCTGGTAATCTCCTATTGTTTTTGAACCATTATTCATGACTTCTTCCAAAGTATCGATCGCATTAGCCAGAAGATTCATAAATACTTGGTTAAGCTGACCTGCATAACACTCTATGAGCGGCAGGGAACCATACTCTTTAATCACTTTAATAGCGGGAATTTCTGTCTTAGCTTTCAGGCGGTTTTGCAGAATTAACAACGTACTATCTAGCCCTGAGTGAACATCGACCTCTTTCATTTCTGCCTCATCAAGGCGCGAAAAATTCCTCAAACTCAGGACAATTTGACGAATTCTGTCAGCCCCCACCTTCATCGACGACAGCATTTTTGGTAAATCTTCAACTAAGAAATCTACTTCTATCGCCTCCGCTTCGTCTTGAATCTCAGACACCGGATTGGGATAATGCTTGGCATATAGCTGCATTAGGTTTAGTAAGTCTTGAGTATATTCATTAACGTGGACAAGATTGCCATAGATAAAGTTAACTGGGTTATTAATTTCGTGGGCAACACCCGCTACTAATTGACCCAAACTAGACATTTTCTCGGTCTGAATTAATTGCGTCTGAGTACGTTTAAGTTCTTGTAGAGTTTGGGACAACCGTACATTCTTTTCATTTAGCTCATGCGTCCTCTCTTGGACTTTTTGTTCCATCGAATTGTAAAGCATAGCATTTTCCAGAGAAATTGCTGCCTGAGCTGAAAGTACCCTTAAAACTTCTATTCTATCGGGAGTAAAAGCTCCGGATGTTAGATTATTTTCTAAATAGAGAATACCGATTAATTTCCCTTGATTAATGATAGGCATACAGAGAACGGACTTCAATTTATTTAGCTCTATATAAGAGTCATTAATAAACTTTCCCTCACTAGCCGCATCATTTAGAACCACATCTGAGCGAGTTCTTTTTACATAATTAATCACTGTCAGAGGTAACTCTTGACAACCTTTAAGCGGAGTTGACTGTCGAACAATAACCTCTTTTGATTCAACCGATGAGCGGGCTTCAATCAGCAGTTTTTCATCTCTTACCAAGAGTAGTAGACCTTTTTGTGCGCCAGCATTCTCGATAGATATTTTCATTAAAGAAGCTAGTAACTTATCCAACACGATACAAGCAGCGATCGCTTGACTAGCTTTCATCACAGTGGTGAAGTCCAACGTATTAGAACTACTACCCGTAGAGGAATGTCCAGTAGTCGTGGGAGTATCTTTAACGCGAGGCAGAATAGATGTTTTAGTCAGAAAGTGCGGATATTTTTCCTCTAAATCTTCTACTTTGCGCTTAGCTCCCCAACGTTGATAGCCGTAATAAGCTTCTGTAATATGGACTTTAGCATACTTCTCTTTTCCTTTCGCTAACCAAAACTTAGCAGCGAGTTCATTCGCTAAAGCTTCATTCTGAATAAACTCATTTTCTTTTGCGGACTCGATGGCGCGTTCATACAAGTCTATCGCCTCTAAATCATTGCCAGTGATGCGACTAATTTCAGCTTCTACTAACAGGTACTTGTGCAGAAAATTTTCTGGACAGTTGTCTGCCCAAATCTTCATCTGCTTTTGATTCGCTGCTAACGTCTCCCAAGATTGTTTTTGTACAGATTCTGAAGCATTCGGATAGAGAGCAACTAGAATCAGTGAGTGATAAAAGTTATGTGTAGATACTGAGATATGACCGAAAATAGAAGTATGTAGCTTTGAAGCTAACAAACTACTGTTCAAAGCTAAATCCGGTTTTTCGTATAAGTAAAGAATTTGGGCTTTTAAAATATGGAATTCACAAATTGCCGCCGAACTTTGATGTTGTTCGCAACTTGTCAAGAAGTTGGATTCGCTAATCCCATCGTTTTCAAAAGATGAGGTTCCAGCAGTCATGCCTATCAAGTTCGACACCGCTAGGTTATAACCTAAAATTATATCAATTGCCCATTGATTTTTACTCTTTTGGCAAAATAGCAAAGACTGAGGTATTTGTTTTAAACTTTGCTCTAAACTTTTACATTGATGGAAGGAAGCAATGACTTTGTGAAGACGAGTATAACCTGCCCATTGCAAATCTCCAAAGTCTAGCCCCGTTTTATATGCCTCATCATTAATTGTATGACTAAACTTAATTGGCTTCACCCAATTACTCAAGTAATTGGCAAGAACTACCAATTCTGCACATTTTTGAGCTACATTATTAAACTTATTACTTAGTTTAGTTGCTAGCACCCCAAACTCATAACCAGAGTGGGAATTCCCTAAAATTGCGCTGAGTATCATTCCATAACACGAGTAGCTATACGCTGCTCCTGATGCATAACCATAGGTGAGAGAAAGATTAACTGTTTTAACAGTAACTAGCTGCCAAAGGTCAAAATTAACAAAATATGCTAACGGCCCCATGTTTGCTAATAATTTGACTGCTGCTTTTACTTCCGGAATTTTTATTGCTTCTAAATTAATTAAAGACCCAATATCATGGGTTTCTAATTTCTTATTAACTTCGCCTATTTCTAGCTCAACTGCTGTTGCTAATTCCCCTTCAGGTAAGTCAATTCCTAGCAGACTAAGAGCATTACGCCCTGCTTGAATTGCCTCTTGGTATTTCGCAAGCATGGTATGCTGCACAATCAGCATATTATAAACTTCAGCTTTGTCGAGAACTGATTTTGCTTGAGATAGGGTTAGCTCCAGCAAGGCTTCAGCCTGAGCAAAATTACCGTTTAAATACTCAATTTCGGCTCGTTTTTTATGCAATGAAAAAGCTAGATCGTAGCGGTTTCCCCAAATATCGCTTGGTAAAACATTCATACAAGCAGTCAAATAGTGAAGTGCTGAGCTGTATGCGGTTGCATCTTTCGCTTTTCGAGCTGCTTCCAAATTCAATATTATTAATTCAATTTTTGCCTCTTCATCGACAATTAAGTCAGAACCGATATTTAGATGATCGACTAATTTAAAAATTATTTCTATCTGGTCTTCCAAAGGCGTACTTGCTAAAAGGAGATTGCCAATTTTGAGATGAACTGCTTTTTGAAGCGAGTTATCAATCAGTGCATAAGCTGCATGTTGCACGCGGTCGTGTGAAAATTTATAATTAAAAACTAATAGTTGAGAACTAACCCCTTCCTCTTCGGTCGTTTCCAACACAGAAGTAGGCTTAATTAATTCTTCTTTCAGAGCTGGCAAAAGGTCTTTAAAAGTTTCATAAATTGATTTCTCATAAATGATAGACAGGGTATTTAAATCGAAACTATTACCGACACAAGCTGCTAACCGTAAAGCCTGCTGTGTTGAGTTCGGCAATTTTTTTAATTTTCCTATCATTAATTCGACAACATTATCAGTAATACCCAACGCTTCAATTTGAGCGATGTCCCATTGCCATAGGGCTTTACTTGCCTCTTCTTCCCCCTGAGTAAGAAAGGTCTGAGGGGGGGTGAAGGTAAGCAGGTTTTCCTGATATAGAGTTTTTAGAAATTCATTGACAAAGAAGGGATTTCCTTCTGTTTTACGCAGGATGAGGGAAGCTAAGGATCTTACTGATTCCCTATCCGTATGCAAGGTGTCAGCAATCAAGTGGGTAATATGCTCAAGTTCTAAAGGTGCTAGATTAATCTGGTTGATGATAGCTCCATCATCGCGTAAACTATCCAGCGTCATCATCAAGGGATGAGTGGAGCTGACTTCATTATCCCGATATGCTCCAATGAGAAATAGATAATGCGTTTGATCATCCGTCATCATCAACTCCATCAATTTGAGCGTGGCAGAGTCAGCCCACTGCAAATCATCCAGAAAGATGACTAATGGATGTTCTTGTTGGCAAAATACCCGAATAAAGTTTTGAAAGACTAAATTAAAGCGGTTTTGGGATTCAGTTGGCCCTAATTCCTGAACTCTAGGCTGAGAACCGACAATGAGTTCTACCTCAGGAATAACATCAAGAATAATTTGCCCGTTAGAGCCAAGGGCTTCTAGGAGTTTTTCTTTCCACTGGTTGAGCTGTGCTTCGCTTTCCGTTAAAAGTTGCTGGATTAAGGCAGAAAAGGCGCTGACGACAGCAGAATAGGGAATACTCCGCTGAAACTGGTCAAATTTCCCTGAAATGAAATAAGCTCGCTGTTGAGTGATTGGTTTGTAAATTTCTTGCACTAAACATGACTTGCCGATGCCAGAATAACCCGACACCAACATCATCTCAATATCCCCTGGCATTGGCTTACCAAACGAGAATTGGCTCACTCGTTCAAATGCTGTTAGTAAAGTATTAATTTCTTGCTCTCTGCCATAGAGCTTCTCAGGGATTTGAAATTTATTAGAGATATCATGACGACCGGGAGAGAACTCTGGAATTTGGTTATTTATTTCTAATTGAGTTAGACAATATTCTAAATCTGCTTGAATTCCATAAGCACTTTGATATCTATCTTCAGCAGTTTTAGCCAGCAATTTCATAACAATGTCCGAAACTGCTTTGGGAATGTTTTGATTAAGCTTATGAGGCGGAATTGGCGTAAGCGCAATATGATTATGTACTAACTCTATTGCATCAGTACCATTAAAAGGTAGTCTGCCAGTGAGAAGCTCGTAGAAGGTAACGCCAAGGGAGTAAAAGTCAGTACGATAATCCAGCGAACGATTCATTCTGCCAGTTTGCTCTGGCGACATATAGGCAAGAGTGCCTTCTAAAACATTAGGATTTTTTAGGGTAGGGTTTTCCCGCGACAAAACGCTGGAAATCCCAAAATCAATAAATTTGACTTGCCTACTTTTTGGGTCAAAAACAATATTAGATGGATTAATATCTTTGTGAATAATGTTTAAATTATGCAGTTTAGCTAAAGTTTCAACAATTTTTATAGTAATTTTAATAGCTTCTAAAACTGTAAAATTTTGTTTGTCCATCAATATCTTTAGAGATTGACCCCCAAAATCCTCCAAGAGCATTACTAGAGTATTTTGATATGATTTTAAATCATACGCTTTAGCAACACCATCTATATTCAACGAACGGGTAATTTCATATTCTTGCTTATACCTAGAAATTTCTTCTGGTAATGGATAGTCTTCTTTGATAACTTTAAGAATAAGAGGCAAATTATCCCGAAGTCGGCATCCTCGATACACAAGCGACTTGCTACTTTCATAAATTAGCTCAAAAATCTGATATCCCGGAATTGTTCTCATAATTATTCCATTTACGGATTTGTAGGCGATCCAGTCCAGTTAGAGACGCTTTTTGTAAGTGAACACTAGATCAGCCTATTGTGCTGAAGTAAAATTAAAACTTTATTCGATTAATTGAAAGCGTATTTATACGGAAATATAGTTTTCTCCTCAGTGAATATCAGTGTATACACAGTTTGGGCAAGTCATCTTTCTGACACTCTAAAAAATGTAACCTAAAATACTAATTGCTTTCTTGACTTGTCCAAATAAATGTAGCCAAATGTTAGAGATAGTTTGAGTAAAAAGGATTAAAAGAGTCTAACCAAGTGTATTTTAATGCTTGTAAAAACATTGCTTGCCATCTGGAACTGCATCTAATCCTCGTTCAAAAAACTTATTCTTGAGATTCGCCTGCCAGTGGTGAATTTTTCAGGATTGCAAGACCAACCGAAAAGACTGGGATGTTAATGATTTTACAAAAAATATATAAATCTGTATTTATCAATAAAAAATATTTTATGTCCAATTTTTATAAAAAGTTAACAAATGGACTTTTTTCTTAATTCTACTTTAATTACTATATTTATTTGATATAAAGTTGACATACATATACGAATCCAAGGAAGTGAGCTTGAGCTGAAATTTTACTGATTTTCATTTATGAATGCAAAGTGCAAAGTTAAAAGAGGATTTATGCTATTTTTGGAATTTTAATTTTCTCCTTTTAACACAGCAGAATACTGAATTAAGAATGGAAAATTTTAGGCAAGATAGATATTTATTAATACATACAGAATTGGAGGAAAAAATGACTCAAGAGAAAACGTATCTAGAATTGTCAGAGTCAGATAGTAGTTCTCACAAATTTTATGAAGTAATTGTCAACGGTACGGAAGTATCGATTCGTTACGGTCGCATTGGTGACTCAGGACAAACTCAAGTTAAAACCTATCCAACCCCGGAAAAAGCTAAAGCTGAGGCGACCAAAAAGATTAATGAGAAACTGAAGAAAGGTTACGAACAAGCAGTTATGGGCGTGCGAAGTAAACGTCCCGTGACTCGACGGGAAATAAAGAGCGATCGCTCAACTGCAAACCAAGCACCTGTAGTTTGGAAATTTGCCTCTTCTTCCCCTGCTTTCGGCATCTTTATTGACAACTCGCGCTGTTGGGTTGGCAATCAAGCGGGTCAAATTTTTGCTCTTAGCCATACGGGAATTGTCCAAAATCAGTTTCGTCTTCCTGACGGCGTGAAGTGTATTGTTGCTGATGAAGGCTGGCTTTATGCGGGATGCGATGATGGCAAAGTATACGATTTGACTGGAAAAATTCCTCGTGTCGCTTATGAAATTGCCCCCAATGTGAATATCTTCTGGCTGGATATCAAAGATGCCATTCTCGGTGTTTCTGATGACGCTGGAAATGTTACAACTATCAATCACGAAGATGAGTCTCAATGGAATAAAAAAAGTAGTGGCGAGTATGGCTGGATGGTGCGCTGCGATGAGATTGGTATCTATCACGGTCACAGCAACGGCGTAACCATGTATGACTGGGAAGATGGAACGAAGATTTGGAATCAAAAAACTCGCGGTGAGGTGCTATTTGGCTGGCAAGAAGAAGCATTTGTATATGCTAGTACCAGTGAGAATCAAGTTTATTGCTTTACCAAGAAAGGGGAAATTAGCACAATTTATCAATGTGATGCACCTGTTTATTCTTGCGCGACTGCTGAAGAAGGTAAATATGTCTTTGCAGGCGATAATTTCTCCTCAATTTATTGTTTTAGTCAACAAGGAGAGCGTCTTTGGAAACTAGCCACTGGCTGCGGTTCGGCTTTCTCCATGCAGTTTATAGATGACCATCTCTACATCGTCACCACCGATGGTTCTCTTGCTTGCATCGACGCTAGTGAAACTGCAATCAAAGCAGCGCAAGCGGGTACAGTTCCCCAGGCTATTAACATTAAAGCACCCACTGCCGTTGCCGCAGCCGTTCCTTCGAATACTTTGGAAACGACATCGAACGCCACTCAAGGAGTAATTGTGGAGTGCTTTAAAGAAGGCGGGAAGTTAAGAATTCGCGCTATTTCTCCTGGCTACAATCCCAGTTGGAAAGTACAATTTCCTCAAAATATTCGCTCTGAAGGTGCGCGTTATCTGGTGGAAGAGGTGCGCGAATCTTCTCGCGGTGGATTTTATCGTGCTTTTGGGGATATCAAGAAATTAGTGTCTCGTTAAGGGTGCATCTCAGATTTACAAAAATATCAAGCAGCTAGTAGACCATTGAGAATAATTTTTCTTGCTGATTCAAAATCACGCTGCTCTCTGGCAAAATTAACTTCTTGCATATATCCTCTATATTCAAATGTCCAGAATAATTTTGCGTCTTTAAGATATGTTGCAAGGCCAGGAGATGAAAATCGGTATATTTGGTGAATTGTGGGCAATTAATGGTTAGTTTTGGTTGTTAGTAAAATTTTGCCACCCTACGGAGGTTAGCTCGAACTGCTCACACGCCTAGTTTTGTGATTCGTATTCTTCACAAATTCTTACAGCAGCTTCTAGATATCGATCTAATAGACGACGTTCGGATATATCAGGTAATACTAATTCAACAGCCATAGTGGTTTCCATTACTCCACCATGCTCTTCTCCATCTTTAAAAGCTGATATAGAACCCCACAGCCGAGCTATGGCGGTTTGAATTTCTTCCCTTTCAGGCAAATACCATATTTCTCGACTAATTTCAAGACACTGTGAAGGAGTTAAAACATTTTGCTCTTCCATTGCTTGCTGAATATATTTATTAAGTTGGGAGAGTTTATCCGATTTAATCTCGGATGAATATATTTGTATGCATTTTATTGCCCATTGGATTGCCAGAGTATAGTGATATTTTTGTAGCTCTCGCGCAATTGGATAAGCCCAAAGTATTTCTTTTTGCGCTATAGTTTGTTTTACATTTCCTATGATTTGTTTCATAAGTGTAACTATATCTACCGAGATAACAATTATTCCCTGTTAACTGTTCTGGCAGTATTGTATTTACAATATAAATACACAGGGCTAAACGCTATATAAAAGGTGAGTAGCTATGGGTGACAAAGCAGAAAGGATTAAGCGAGCCGAAGTCGTAAATATGAGAATTGAGCCAAATCAGCTCGACCTCATAGATAGTGCAGCGAGTCTTTGTGGTAAAACTCGGAGTGCTTTCATGCTAGATGCGGCATATCGAGCAGCAGAGGAGGCTTTGCTGGCTCTGAGATTATTTCGTCTTAGTAATGAACAGTGGGAAGCTTTTAACAAGGCTCTAGACACCTCTCCAACGAAAAACGAAAAGTTAATTGAATTGCTTCAGGCACAAACCCCTTGGGAATAAAATACATCCCACCATAACCTCTTCAGCAGACACACGAGTGAAAAAGAATCAAGGATAGTGCAAAGAACACAGACACTCTCTGCGTACCTCTGCGCTATCCTTGGCGTACCCTTGCGTTAAAAAAGTCCTATTGAACTAACCTGCGAATCTTTCCATAAGCGACATAAGAGCCGCCATTTTTAGCTTCTTCCACTTCATCAACAACATAGAGAACGTTTTCTTCTCGAATGTCACGGGGAAAGCGGATGTTGTAGTTAGGATCGTATCCATCCGACACGACTCTGGCTCTCAATTTACTGCCTTCTTTTACGCACTGCACGATAACTCCATCACCTACAGTATCAACTGTTTCTAAATCGGCAGCAGAAGCTGGTGCATTCAGCTTTTGTCGTTTCGGACTGGAAGAAGATGTACCATTTTGAGATGATGCGGCGCGTTCTTGTCCAGGTTGCACTAAGCGGCGAATGTTACCGGAGACGCGATAAAAGCTACCGTTAGCAGATAGATTAATTTCATCAACAATGTAGGTGACACCTTCTTCCCGAATATTACGAGGGAATTGCACATTAAAATCAGGATTGTAACCGTCAGAAATGACGTGAATCCGCAACTTACCACTAATGCGATCGCATTTTACCAAAACTCCCGCATCCACGCTGGAAACTGCTTGTAAGCTGTTGGCACTCGCAGCAAGTCCGCGCAATTTTAAATCGCCGCGATCGCGTGTAAGTGCCTGGTAAGATTGATCTCGCATCTCCTTACGACTGACACTATCAAACTTTTTGCTCTCCAGGCGTTGTGCATAATAATCCAGTTGTTCCATCTCTTCGGCAACTTCAAAGGATTCATGCAATGCTTTGAGCTTGAGATCCTCGATTGTCTTGCGAAGTTTCTGGGATGCGGCGGTATAATCTCCTTTGTCAGCGAGTGCGATCGCTTCATCTTTTACCTTACCAATCCTCAGCTTACTCGCTTGCTCTACAACCCCTGCATCTGGCTGCACCTTACTGGCTGATTCAGCATCAGTAACGGTTAGGCTAATCAGGATTTCGTCAGTGAATTGTTGAATGCTGCCATCGACAACCGCTTGATATTTATAAGCAACGGTGGCAATATTTTTTAACCCAAGATTTGCTTGCGTAGGTATTGACAATTCTACGGCTAGCTGCTTATTTTCTACCTCATAAACATCGCCGCAGAAAACTTCAAAGTTATTGCCAATTGGATTGGATCGGTAATTGTTGAGAATCCCGGTAATTTGTACAGAATCCTCTGGTTGCAGCGTCACCGTCAGATTTTGCGCGACAACAGACGTGAGGCTTTCCAGTTCAATTCTGAATACATCAGTAGCATCGTCAGGTGATTGGATGAAATAGAAGTTTCCCCCGGCAGCATTTGCCATACCAATGAGCAAATCTTCATTAAAATAAGTTCCAAATCCTAAAGTTGTAGTAATGATTCCTTGTTCGGCTTGTTGTCTTGCAGTGTTAATTAATACTTGAGAATCAGTAATGCCAACATTCGCCTGTCCATCTGTTAATAATAAAACGCGATTGATACGTTCTGTTGACTGCTGAGATTTTATATTGTCGCATCCCATCAACCAACCGCCACTCAAGTTAGTACACCCGCCAGCCTTTACCTTACCAATTAGCGAACGAATCGCAGCTTTATCCTGAACTTGCTGGTGCTGAAGAATTGTTTCTGGCGTATCGTCATAAATTACAACTGAAAGAAAATCCTCTGGGGTCAAATATTCCACAAGCCTTTGTGCAGCTTGAATAGCATTCTTAAGTGGCGCTCCCGCCATCGAACCCGATCTATCAATTACTACACTCAAATTAAGCGGAAGACGCGGTACTTTGTTGCGCGTTTCTTCTTCAGCCTTGAAACTAACAATCAAGTCTACGGTGGACGGGGTAGCGGCTGCAATAAGCGATTGACTCAGGGAGTAAGTTGCTTTCATTTGTAGCGTCCTCTAGATATTTTGTGCAGTTTCTAGCGTCGAGTCGAGAATGCTGTTTTGGTGATTTGTGACTTAGATAAACTACAAGAGTAGAGATGGAAATTTCGGATTTTTTATGGAGAAAATCGCATATTTTTCAAATCCCAAAAAAATCAAAAATTGTAGGGGTATGGCAATGCCATGCCCCTAAGAATATATCGCTAACCCGTGATATTTTTTTCAGTATTACCGTCTGTATTTATCCCAAATTCGTCGAATTTGCTCTTGAAACTCAACACCCTTTTGCGGATTAACCATAGCGACAAAATTGGCATAACCCTGAATTGAAGCCATCACATTATCAGAATTTCCCCAGTGCTTACCTTCTAAGCCATCTTTCTCAATTTGGAACAAAGTAGCACGAAAACGTTTTAGCTCTTTTTTAGAAATATTTGGATAATCATTCACGACAACTCCAGTAACTTCTTGCTGCCGATTTTTCCGCAATATTCTAGTCTTCTGTTCGTTAATCGAAAACCCTTCATAAGCCACGATTGACTGAGTGCGTTTGAGAATGTTGCAGATATTTCGGAGGCTATCACCAGAAGCCGAAAAAGTTAAATCGTCAGCGTAGCGAGTATAAACAAAACCCAATTCGTCAGCCATACTGGTAAGCCGTCGATCTAAGCGGCGACACATTAGATTCGTAATTGCTGGAGAAGCTGGCGAACCTTGGGGTAAATGTCGATCGGTAAGTGCTACATAATAAGTTTTGCCGTCTAATTCAACCTCCTCGATATCCGGTTGGGTACACAACAACCCGAAAATTGTTGCCGCAGCTTCCGAATAACCGAATGAGTGGAAAAGTCCTTTAACTCGCTTATAAGAAATTGAGGGGAAGAAATCTTTCAGGTCAAAATTGATAATTACGTCGCGTTTTACGTGAGGTTGAGCGTTGCTGACGATAGAGCGATCGCGTCTAAAACCATGAGCTGCATCGTGCAGTTCCAGCTTTTCCAAAATATTGCCCAAAATCCAATGCTGCGCCTGCTTCAAGCGTGGCATCGGTGCCGAAATCAGCCGTTCTCCACCCGTTTTTTTAGGAATCTTGAAGCGGATATAGTGAGAAATTGTCGAAGTCTTGCGGGAAAAAGCGAGAAAGCGCAATTGTCCCACAGTAATTCCCATCGCAGCGGCAATTTCGTAGGGTGTACCGCACAAAGGTAATCCATAACTTCGCAACCTTTCCTCATCGCACTCAGTATAGTTGAGTCCACCTGAGACATCTTCACCGAGATAAAGGATTTCTCTCTCTTTTCTTTGCCGCCAATCTTGCGCTCGTTCTTGCCTTTCCCGTTCCCGCCGTTCTTTCGTCTCCTGTCGCTTTCGCTGCGACTCGGCGAGGCGTTGCTTGAGTAGCTGCTTGCGAAGTTCCTTTTCGTTGTGAAGACGCGAACTCTGCTGTCGCAGTTGCTCCAGTTCTCGCCGGATCTCCCCCATCCGCCGAATGTCATCGGCTGGATCTTGGGGTATCTCGCCTTGTGCAGGCCAGAACCCATAACGTATCATCTCTTCGAGGATAAATTCCTCTTTGCCCGTTTGTCGGATGCGATCGTAGAGTTCCTGGCGGGTACGAGGCTGATCTGACATATTTGTAGAAGTAGCGATGCGTTTCCGCAATTATAGTACGTATGTACTCAGTGTCAACAGCGCAATAATCCTTGAAACCTGGAATTGATGGAGGCTGGAACTTCCAAAAAAGCATTCCCAGGCTGCTCCTGGGAACGAGAGAATATAAAAAAATTACGCGCCGCTATCAGTTGGTTGCCCCTTCGTAAACATCTCAGGACTAGGGATATGGGAAAATAAAAATTTGTGACTCCGAGGGAAAGCCTCGCTCACAATTAGAGTAGGCAAAGATTTTCTTACGAGGTCGGCAACCTTGATTAACAAGCTTACTCCAGAGCAAGAAGCTCTGATTCCGGTTTACATAGAAAAATGGATATCCCTGGCACTTTCCACCGAGCCAATCGCTCGTCAAAAAGCTGCTGAAGCCGTCAATGTTGCCTGCACTGTTTGTTGGAATGAAGAACCTAAAATTCTTTTTTTCGATAGCCTTTATAGCTTTTTGAAGGATATTGATGTTTACTTTCCGGGCTGGGAAGAGGGATACCAGATTGACTGGTTGGCTAAGTTAGAAGACGAATTGTTTGAGCAACTGTCCGACCCTGTTACTAGCCAACTTTGCGACCAACTGCTTGAGCCAATGGATGAGCTGTTGAGTAGGCTGTGGAACCCACTATTGGATCGGTTTTACCAGCAACCGGAAATCTCAAGGAGAGCCGTTACCAACTTTGCTCACGACGTGAATCCTCAAGACTGGCTTGTTCGATGTAGTTTTATTGACTTCTGTTTTTCTGTCTTAAATTGCTCTCTTAATGAAAGTGAGCAGAGAGAATGGGAAGTGTTGCAGTCGCTCGTCAAAAGTTGCGGCTGGATATATATATTTGTTAAACATACTAGCGAAGATAATTGCGAATTTGTTTGCATTGTGTGCGATCGCCCCACAAAACTGCTCTACGATCATCAGCAACTTCTTCACGCTGAAGAAGAACCAGCAATGCAGTTTGCCGATGGTTTCAGTATTTATGCGTATCACGGCGTAGGATTACCTGAGAACTGAAACATCGATTGAGAAAAAAAATTACGCGCAGCTGTCAGTTGGTTGCCCCTTCGTAAACATCTCAGGACTAGATTGCTCAACTCAAGCGGTCTCAGGGCTACCCCCTTCTTACACTTCAGGGAAGTCCCACCGGAAAAGGGGGTAGCCCTGAATGACCGCACAGTTAAGAGCAGGCTAGTGGTGCATGGCTAGGCTAAACGCAAGGACGACGATCCATCGTCCGGATTGCAAGGCTGTTTACCAACTGATTAGGTGCGCGTGATTCGTCAATACTGACGGGCGTGTTGCATTCGCAACGCCAGAATGTGTTCGCAAGGGCCTTTGTACAGCTTATTCTGTTGATGCCAGTTGCAAGTACATTCTGCGGCTATTATACGCTCATCTGCGTCAACTGTCAATGAAGGATTCAAGGTTTTATCTTTGTCTGAAACATTACCTTGCAGACTAAACGCTTTCGTGGCGTCGCTGGTAACATTAGTCACCTGCACAGCATTGTAAACCAAGAAACGGGTTGCCTTCTCTTCTCGCTCGTTGGCAAAGCGTAGGCGTTCCATCGGTAAAGGTTCTCGCGTCAGTTCCCGCACTCGATAAACTTGCTTGTTTAAGTCATAAATTGCACGTCCGGCTTGCGTATAAGCACTTAATGCACCGAGAACTACGGCACGGTTTAAACCAAGGCGTTCCGCAAGCGAGTCGGGACTTTCTATCCAATTCTTCTTCAGCGCCTCGAAAATTTGTTGCTGCGTCCATTTGTCGATGTCGGCGCGGGGTGCCATCAAGTCAAAGTTACCAGATTGCGACCAGTCATTTGCCGTCCATCCCGATAAACCGAGGGTAAAAGACATATCGCCTAAGTCAGCGACGTAGAAGGAAGGCATACCCGTACCGAGTAGGTGAACGGTAAACTTTTTCGCCACGGGGATGAGACGTTCGAGGATGTGAAGGCGGCGGCGTCCCCAAACGCGGATTTCTTGTGATTGCGATCCAGTGTAGAGCGATCGCGCACAAACGATTTCAATTCCCCACGGGTCGAACGTTATCCGCACAGGTTCCCCAGGTTTAAGATGGTAGCGCATACTGCGAGGCCCTTGTTTTTCCTTGTGGCGACGCAACACAAAGCACATATTGTAAATATCCATCGGATGCAAATCAACTCGCGTCGCTGGTAAAGACATCGCCGAACTAACTTGCAAAAAGCCTCTTACCCAACTGTCGGGTAAATCGATTTTGACTTCTTTAAAAGTTTCTTCGTGAGTAGTTTGAACTTCAAAACCAGAGGGATCTATTTCAAAGCTGGTATTCTTGTAACTGCGGATTTTTTGAAACTCATCGTAAAGTGCCGCTGAATAATCAATATTAGTCGTACCGCAGGCAAACTCGTTGATGTTTTTAAAAACTTCGTAGCTGGCACCGAGACGACCATAACTTGATTCATCCTGGCTGAAACATTCAAAAAATACTTCATCGGGATGAACTGTAATCACCGGATCGAGAACAAACCAAGCATCGCGGTCTTTTTGAAAAAGGTAATTAAAATAGCGGCGTTGTGCTTTGTAGAAAGATTCCCGCCGCTGGTAACTATGCTGGCTTAATTGATTAAGTTCATCCTGCAAGGGCTTGATTTGATTCGCAACTTCTTGGCGTTGTGCGGCGATGAGTTGCCAGTCTAGATCCTGTTGTTTTGCTGCCCATTCTTTATATGCCGTTTTATCTTTTGGTTTGAACCGCATATCGGAGACGACAACATCATGTAAGGCGCTAATTGCCTCACGAAAGGCGACATTCTGACGCAATTCTCCAATAAAGTACGTGGGTTCGCGTTTAGTATCCGGAGAAAAGGACATCCGGGTGTTTGCACCGCTTTCATTAACCGATGTACTTCCGTTATAGCTGTAGTTAAATTCCATAATCTCGCGAAGTCATAAAGGATAATTTTTAACCGCAGATGAACGCAGATTTAACCTAGAAGAGAAGTTTTAGATGCTCCGCCTCGCTTATCAAGCTTCGCCAGGAAAAAATGAAGAATTCAATACTTCTCGCTCCAAGTCATAAGGACAAATAGGAGGAAAGTCTACATAATCCAATGATGTTTCGCCAACAGCTAAATTTAAGGCGCTTGGATAGGCTTCCTCTAGTGCGGTAGGTAAATAAGGCTGCAAACTAGGGCTTTCTTCAAGCAATTTTAAAATTTGGTATCGCTGTTCTCGAATTGTGGCAAGCCAACTTTTAGAACGGTGACTAGACTGAAATTCCCACTTGAGTAAATGACCTAACAAAATTCCCAAACGGTTCCTTAACTCCCGTCGTTCCTGCCTGCCCAAAGACTCAATTTCCTCCGCCAAGTTTTGGATATCTAAACTACTCAATGTTCCTTCTCGAAGCAACTTTACTTGCTCTTGCGTCCACCTATAGAAATCTGCCTCGTATAAGCTAGAAAATTGACCAGATGATAGTATAGGTTCTGCGGTCATATTTCACCTCTTAAAATATACCGTTGACATAAAAAAATCGCATTCCTCTAACTATTTATTAGTTGGCTTACGCAATGTAAAATACTATAGCATTCCCAAACTTTGCGGCATCTTGAAAAAACTTGACCAGTTGAAAATAGTAGAACATTAAATACTCGAATTCATCAGTTCCCCTTTCCCATATATTTGGATAAATTTTAGCTGCGGAAAGTGCTGAAGGGTGAAAACGTGCTTGCAAGTCTGCTTCAGAAATTTGTGATAATGCTTCTGCCACTTCTTGTACTTCTTCAGGCATTAGAAAACGCGCTGGGCCATAATCAAACTGAGGATTATCTGGATCATCTAGCGGGGAACCTCCCATCACCACATTGACTAGGGGAGGTTCGCCTTCGTACCTTGTTCCAGTAAGCAAAAAGTGGATACCATGCCAAGCTTTATCTATATCCAGATAACTTTCATCTGAATATTTAGCACCATCATCAGGGAATAAAAAGCCCAGAATAGAATCAGGATTTTGTTGCAATTCAGCAAGCCGAACTGTCGTAACCCGTCTATAGTTTCCTCTCATTCCCATAATAAATCTCCAAAAAGCAGATACTCGATCCTAATGTTATGGTGTTTCTCCTATCTAACTAAGTTCTAACTTGGACAACTGGTTTTACCTGAATGGGTAAGGATATCTGAGGATAAGCTTTTTGAATTTTCAGCATTATCTGAATTGCTGTGGCTTTGTCGGCGATTGCCATTGTGACAGATTGTCGGGTGAGAATTTCAGTGACAATTTGTGCAGCTTCCTCGCTTTTTTGGGCTTCGGTATCTAGAAAAGCAAATATTCTTTGTTTGGAAACTCTTCCCCGATTGACACCGGACAGGACGCTGATAAAGTATGGCGTTAGGTCTCGCAACCGTTGGGAATTATTTACAGCATGGTTTTCTAGATAGTTAGTAGCAAAGGTCTGCATATCTGTTGAGGGATGTTCGCTGAATTTGAGTAGGTATTCTTGTCCATCGGTTTCTTTGAAGTTGCGAGTTACTAAATCGCGCCCAAAAGAACGAACATCTTCGCGAATGCTGTCACAGACGCTAACCATTACTTCTGGTGTCCAATCTTCATTAGTGAAATCTGTGCTAAAAATTCTAGATGCAAATTCTCGCGAATCATCCCACTTTGACTCTAGTAGCCGCACTGCTGATAACATTTCTTGGGAGTTGGTGCGGATACGGTTTAAGGTTTTTAAAAACATTTCTCTTGCTGCTTCACGCACTGATAAAATTTCGTGATTTGCCAGCTTGACAATCTCACTTGTCTCGAAGTCAGGGAGAAAGCGATCGCTATTTTCTCTCAATACCAAACCACCCAATTCCTGGGCGACTGAAGATTTAGCACCAAGTAGCTGCATCGCGCGTTCTTTGCTGATATTAGACATCCATCCGGGGATGTCTTCTCGCATCAGTTGTACTACATCCTTGTGGACGCCTTCGTGTCTCTCTGGCGTAATTAAGACATCAATCAAGTCAGCCGCTAACTCGGTGAAAAAATCTGGATGATTGCTTGCCAAACGCCGAATCACCGGACGGATTGCGTTGCGGATATCAGCGACAGCATTAACTGCCATTGAGACGATGAGGATGCGATCGCTTAATAATCTCTCATCAGGTAGTTGCCCAAAAATCCTCACCCCAATACCGCGTACTGACTCATAAGGAGAGGCAAGAAGTAATTCAATTAAATCTGGCGGTAGATCAACAGCACGAATATCATGATTTAATAGAATTCTTGCGCCTAATTCTTGAATTTCCAGTATCGGGTGATTAAGTAAATCAAGGATTACACCAAACCCCAAATTACGCAGTTGCGGCGCAAAACAGAGCAACAAAGTTTCACTAATTTCTCTTGAACTATCTGTTTGCGTAGGTTCTAGTGCCAACACAGCAGCAATAATTCTTCCGATGAGTACCCTGGCGGTGGTATCGGTTAAAATTGATGAACTTAGTAACCTTCGTGCAAAAGCACGGGTATCAGCTTGTTGACTGGTCACTAAACCCGCGATAAAGTCGCTGGATTCAAAAAAGAATTCTCGTTGCTGTTCGATCCAACGATAGGCTTGTGTACGTGCTTCTGGGAATGCACAATTAGCAAGAGCCAGGACTAATCCGCTGTTAGGCTGGGCGGGGTTGTAGCGATCGCGGGCCAGTAAAAAGCCGAATTCGGCGGTTATTTCGTAGGGTTTATTCAGGAATTTGATTAATGTGTCTGTGTCAAGGCGATCGCAAAATTCTTTGCAGACGCGCAACGCTTTAACTGCAAAATGATGAACGGGACGGCAATCACTTTCTATTAATAACTGTACAAGTGCTGCTGGGTTTTGCTGCCAAAGTTCGGAAAAAGCTTCTTCTCTTACTTGCGGTTCTGGATCTCCCGGTTTGTAACCATCTTGACAACGCCATGCTTTAGGATGGGAGGCATAGCGGGGACTGTTTTCGTAAAGAATATGATTAAAAATTAGGTAGCCAGCATAAGTATCCCAACCTCTAGTAAAGCTTTCATAGGAACGGCGTTGTCCGTTCCATCTCCTGAAAGTTGACTGCTTGGCTGGTTGAGCGTCATCATCCGAATACTGTAGGAGAATATTGACTGCAAGATTGATATAGTTAGAATCGCTTTCTTCACCCAAAGTTTTAAGAGTACGCCAAACTCGCCGCCGCAGATATTCACGAGTTTGTTGGCTGTAAGCTTTTTTCGACTGCGGACTCTTGAGTTCTTCAGTGTGACGTTTCCCGGTACTATAATATTCGCGCTTCACTGAGTCCCATTGCCAACCCGTTTGCTGATTATTAAACGTCCCCGGTTCTTTCTCAAAGGCATAAGCAAGGATTCCGAAAACTTCTGCATCATGGCGATACTCAGCTATCTTAAAAATATGGCGAATTCGCTGGAAGTAGTTAGATTTAAAAGGTGTTTCGCATAAAATATCGAGTAGTGCTGGACGCACGTATTGGTTATCAATTTGATAAATAGTATCGAGAACGGAAAAACGCCTGTAATCGCTGCTATTTAAATAATCGCGAAGTGTAGTTGTAAATGCTTCTGCTGTTCCATTTCGAGCTAAATCGCGCAATTCTAACGGCAGTTGTTCTATCTTCTCAGAACTCATCTGCCCTTGTGTCTGTTCATCTGATAATTTAAATAGTGCTTCCCAGGCAATGCGGCGGACAAATTCAGCAACAGATTTATGCTGGGAAAGTTCTCTAACGAAGGGAATGGCACTCTCATCCCCACACCAACCTAAAGCCCAAGCGATGCAGTAATCTCTCAAAGGTTCGCCAGTTCTAATGAGTTGAATTAACAACGGCGTCGCTTCTCTAATTTTAAGTTCTCCAGCCCGCCAAATTGCCCTTTCCAGAGGCCATTTTCGATTGTCCCGGTTCGCCAAACGGTTGAGGATGGCTTGGTGGCGTGGGTCGCTGGTGACTGGTATATTACTTGCAGTTTGGACTGGTGCGGCTGGCGTCGGCGGGTTAACTGCCCCAGTGGTGACATCCCGGTAGCCCTTCTGAATTTGGGAGTCAACCAGCTTATCGAACACTCGCTGCGCTTGGGCTAAAGGTACAGCCTGAACTGTCTTTGTCCCTTCCTTGAGAGTTGTACCGCGTCGTCCGTAGCGGAAGTTAACGAGGTAGCGGTTTTCACCTGTCTTGCAGAGATCGACTTCGTAGACTTTATCTGAACTCCCGGCTTGGTAGAGAAGCGTAGTCCGTTGGATGAGTTCCATACGAGTGTCTCAAGGCTTGCTGTGTAAATAGTATAAATGTACTAAATAATTGCCAAAAGCGATCGCCTTCTTTGGGGAACTCGTCAACGCTGTTTATCGCGGTTCTCGGTTGACTCAAATACAAAACCCAACTCAAGTTGGAGGTATGCAGAAATTAGACGGGTGCGTAGGCGCAGAGTGGGAAAATCGCTTAAGCGATCGCGATTATCAAAGTGCCGAAAGACAAAGTGACGAAAGAGCGATTTTCCCCAAAATTTAACCTCACCACACAACCTTAGCGACGGTGGAACTCGACGACATCGCGTTTAATCGTGACATCGTAATTGCCAAAGAAGTCGTGTCCTAACAATCCCATATCTTGTTCTGGGCCAGCGATCGCAACTAGCACTTTGTTAGCGACAGCACCATCCACGGCAATCGATTGCACATAGCCGACGGGAAACTCGACTCCCACCGCACTCGCAGTATCTGCCTTGACAGTCTTCACCGGCACCACTCGCAATGCTGATGCCATCCGGCGGGTAATCATGGTGCCGCTAGCCCCAGTGTCTACAATCATCTCAAAAGTCTGCCCGCCATTAAAGGTTACATCAATGACGGGTGTACCACCGGCTCGACGTTTGATCCTAGCTTGAAAGACTCGTTTGTTCGCCTCATCGGTGCCGCAGAGACTCCCCAAGTCTATCGTTCTGCCCCCCGGTGCCACCATGAAGCAAGCCGCGTCCTGAGCCTTAGCCGCCTCTGACACCCCCGCTACGGCTGCGTAGGAAACCAGCCCAGTTAGAGAAACTACCACGGTTAGAAATCGTTTCATCTTGCTTTCCTGTCTCATTAATTGAGCGCCCCGCAGATTGATTATTGCTCAATTCGTTAATTTCTGACGGCTGCTGAATGGTGTTACAACTCTGGCTTATGGCAAGTGCTTTTGTCGAGGGCGATCGCCTGCGTGGGTCTTTCTAGGAGAGACGCGATGAATCGCGTCTCTCCTAATCGCTAGAGGATTGATTCTGTAACTCCGCCTCGCAGAGGGGTCTGAGGAGAGGTCTGCCGACTTGTATGTACACCGTAAGCTTTTGAAGCGGGTTCAAGAATCTCTCAACCTTGGCACCAGCCAGTACAACCTCTCGTTTTAGACAACCTCGCGCCTTAGAAAGTATTCTGAAGAAGTGTTTCACCGCGTCGATATATTTCACGAGCATAGTCAGTCCAAGCTCCTTGTCCCCAGTAACGAAAACAGCTTGTTTGAAGCAAAAGATTATTCATCAGTGCCTCTCGATAGCTAGATTGTTGGGTAACAGATTCCCCAGCAGAACTCTGGCTTGATTCTGCTTCCCCTTGGAGCAATCGGTCGATTTTATCGTGAAATAAAGCACTGAGTTTATTCATCGGAGTCAAGACATTTTCATATCCCTTGACCCAACTCAGGTGATTCGTCCAAGAAGCGCCATCCATGTGAAAGTTTGGATTAATCTGCTTCAATTCTGCAATCGCATTGGCAACCGCTTCTGGAGTACAATTTTCGGCGGTTACTCGCTCCCAAATTTGGTGTTGACCAATTGCTTGACAAGTTGGATAATCTTCAGGCGTGCAACCTGCGGCTTCTATGAGTTCCAAGTATTCTGTACCTGTCATTCCGACAACGCCTGTTTTTCCTCCGCCTTCATTTGCCATTTGATACCAGGCTTGGTTGAAAGCGCTAGGAAATTCATTCATCATCACGCCGCCATTTTCACCATCTCCAATCTGGGTAACAATGGGCGGTACCGAAACATTTCCTAACTGCTGCCGAGATAGGGTTTTAGCTTCGTAGTAAGGCTGCATTTGCGCCACTAATTTTGTATCGGAACCTTGAGTCTTAATTAGTGCCGTAATACTAATCGTTTCGCCATTAGAATTTCGCGCCACCAAGCGGTGAGGTAAATGCTTATAGGACAAAGATTGACCCGTTAGCGTTTCAACAGAATGTTCTTGAACCATTAACCAACGGTATCCACATTCTTTCAGCGCTTTTACAAATTCAAACAGGGTATCTGGGTGATTGGGAAGGTGCATTTCTGGAGGAGAAAATCCTTTCACTCGCACCAGTGCATCCCATCCAAAAATGGCTGCAAAATGATGTTGCCATGCTTGAATATGTAATTTGATATCGGGAATCGGGGTAGAAGGAACAACCGCATGACTCCACATTGTCCCCAGCCATTCTACATAAGGCTGGTAAGTGGGGTTACAGGTGATGCGCTTGAGATTTTCTAAGATGTCTCCTCGTCCCATTTGTCGCAGTCCCCAGAATAGATTCCCGGAGAAATCTAGCATGACGCGGGGATTGCAACCATTCGCAACCAATTCGGGAATAAAATCTGCCATACGGCTATAACAATAGGCAAATGGCCCTGCATTATGGTTGTCTCCTTCGTAGGGATGCTCAAACATATATTGCAGGTTGCTCTGGAGTTCGCCATTCGCCCCAGCGGGGATGGTAGGCTGGTGCATATGGAGCGCGATCGCAAATCCAGCCGTTACATCTTCTAACCGAATATTCGTAGTAGGTAAAAATACAGGGTTATCCTGGTTTACGACAGCACTAACTTCTTTTTCCCATCCGGAAATGTTAGGCAATCCATCAATTACTTCGGATAAAACGGGAAGCGTCGTTTTAGGAGATGAGGAAACCATTACAGATTGCTCTAATATTAGATGAATTTATTTAATTATTATATAAAGGATTAGTCAAATAATTATATTGTCTTTGGTACTGTAAATAGTCAAAAAGAAATTTCTTCAACCACTTACAGTACCAAAAACTATCCAAAAATCGCACTAAGATAAGGCGCGGTAAGGGAGTCGATGCTGAAAGCGATCGCTTTCAGATTGCTTTAACCTTTGGTTCGGCGAACATGATCGGAAATTCGCTGCTTGCGTTCCTCTGAGTTTCTAGGAGATGGCTTGATAAAATCCCCCGAACTCCGCGATAAATGTTCCATAATTCGCTTCTTGCGGTCATCTGCACTTGCCATAATTTACCTACTAAGTAAAAGTGTTATTGTGGGCTTTATTCTCTATTATTACTAATAATTTTTAAATCCGCATCCCGCTAAGGGGTTAAAAGTCTTATTACCCGTTTTTCATTTCAATGAATTTAATGTTAAAGCTTTTACTCAGTTTTGACCGACATCTTGTATCAACAAAATTACTCTAAGTAAAACGATAGGTTAAATTTATAAATTCAACCCCATTCAGGTGGAATAGAGCGATTATAGCAGTTGTCTTGCAGTTGTATTTTTTTTAGGAACCGCGAAGATGCAAAAAGCGCGCAGAAAGAGGAAGAAGAGAGTTCCAATATTTTATGAATGAATTAGGATTGCTATAGCCTATTTAAGATGCAAGCCGGATAAGAGCAACCTAATCCAACTCATTTAACAGATGACTCTAGCATCCGAATTGTATTCTGATTGGCATCAATTTCTACTTGCACGCCGACTGGCAGAGTAAATTTATCTTTAATGTGACCAATCTGCGAACCATACCAAGCTGGAATTCCTAAAGGTTGAATGTGTTCTCTCAATACTTGCGATAAAGTTAGGGAAGGTTGATTATCTTTGGGTTGACAATCGGTACATTGCCCAAAAATAAACCCAGAAATTTGCTCTAGAATACCGGCGAGTTTTAGCTGAGTCAGCATCCGGTCTATCCGGTAAGCTTCCTCCCCAATTTCTTCTACAAATAAGATACTTTGTTTCCAATCTGGGAGATAAGATGACCCCACCATTGCCGCCAGCACTGATAAGTTGCCTCCGGCTAATTTTCCCCTAGCCTTTCCAGGCGTAATTATTTCTGCTTTAAAGCTAGCATTCGGGGGATTTTGCATTGTGACAGCTTCCCCATTAAATAGAATGCGTTTAACATAATCTACTGTAAACGGATTCCAAGTGGATGTGCCCACGGGGCCATGAAAAGTGACAACGCCACTTTTGGCATAAATTGCTAACAGCAGCGAAGTAATATCGCTGTAACCAATGAGGATTTTGGGAGAAGCTTGGATGAGGGGATAATTCAAGAGTGGCAAAATCCGATTGCAACCCCAACCGCCACGCACAGCAACAATCGCTTTTACAGAAGCATCGGCAAACATGGCGTTTACATCAGATGCGCGATCGCGATCGCTTCCTGCCAAATAACCATAACGGTCGAGAAGATGCTTCCCTAATTTGACCTTTAACCCCAAACTTGCCAGGGTTTGCTGTACCTGTGCAATGTCTTGCTGGTCAATGGGACTAGCGGGATTAATTAATCCCACCGTATCGCCAACTTTGAGGCGGGGTGGTTTTAAGGCGGTTTTTAAAAATGGATTTGCGATCGCAATCTGCGGGAACTCAGTTGCGATCGCAGAAAGCGCAACGGTTTTAAGAAACTGGCGACGATTAATAATGAATGACAAATGACGATTAACAAATCACGACTGGCTATTGACAGTTTCCCACAGCGTCTTGAGAATCAGATAAGTAGAGGTGGCACCCGGATCTTGATGACCGGCGCTGCGATCGCCTAAATAACTCGCCCTGCCTTTCTTCGCTACCAAGGGAATCGTCTGTTTCATCCCTTCCTCAGCCGCAGCTACGGCTTGTTGTAAAGCTTCTGGGGTGCTTGCACCAGCCACGACAGCTTGCTCAAAAGTATCCGCAGCAGGTGATAGAGAATCCAGCATGGTCTTATCACCCAAATTCGCCTTACCCCGTTGCACAATACCTTCCACAAACGCTTGGAAAAGCGTCACCATCTCCTCATCGGTCAGTTCTGACTTGCCTGCGACTGCCGTACTAGCCCGTAGGAACATCGTGCCATACAACGGCCCGCTGGCACCCCCAACACTGGAAATGAGCGTCATGCTGACAGTTTTGAGGATGTTGCCAATATCCTTATCTGCCACAGTGGCTAGCTGAGTCGCCACTTTTTGAAAACCCCGGTTCATATTGATGCCGTGGTCAGCATCTCCAATTGCCGCGTCCAGTTCGGTTAGATAATCCTTATTTTGTTCTACAACTACTGCTACGGCTTGTAGCCATTGCAGGATTTGTTCTTTACTGACCATATTCAAAACTCTAAACTCAGACGCGATTTGTTGCGTCTCTACAACTCTAAACTCTTTTATATTCCCCACCTTAAAGCTGGTGTCTTCACGGGTGCATCCCAAAGTTGAATCATCTCATCATCTAACTTCAGCAGAGTGATGGAACATCCTTGCATATCCAAAGAGGTGATGTAAGGGCCAATTAAATTACGAACAATTTGAAGTTTTTTCTTTTCGCAGATTTCTGCTAGTTTTCGATAGACAATGTACAACTCAGAAAGGGGAGTGCCGCCCATACTGTTAACAAAGGCAAGAACGCGATCGCCACTTTCAAACGCAGGGTCAATGAGTTCCTGTTCCACCCATTCTCCCTTATCTGCATCCCACTCGCGCACTGTGCGGGTGTAATCTCTGTCTTCGATGATAGAAACCGCTAGCATCTCGGTAATTTCATCGGCTGACTTCAAGGACATTCGCTGTCGTCCCGGTTCTCCGTGAATGCCGATGCCGGATTCTATTTCATCATCCCCCAAACTAAAAGTCGGGCTACCTTTCGCGGGGACGGTACAAGAAGTCAGCGCCATACCCATGCTACGCCCGTTGAGATTAACTTGGCGACAGAGGTTGGCAACCTGCGTGAGATCGTAACCTTGTTGGGCAGCAGCACCGCAGATTTTTTCAGCGAGTACCGTCGCGCCGACACCCCGACGCCCTTGAGTATAAAGGCTATCTTTGACCGCGATATCATCATCGATCAAGATATTGAGTACCGAAATGCCCTCTGAGTGCGCCAGTTCTGCTGCCATCTCGAAGTTCATCACATCGCCGCTGTAATTCTTGACGATATTGAGGACACCCGCACCCCCCGTAACCATTTTGGCAGCTTCTAGCATCTGGTCAGGAGTAGGAGAAGTGAAGACTTCACCCGGACAAGCAGCATCCAGCATCCCCAAACCGACAAAACCGCCATGCATCGGTTCGTGTCCGCTACCCCCCCCGGAGATGAGGGCGACTTTGCCAGGAATGGGTGCCTCGACGCGATAGATAAAGTGGGGGTCAAAGTGGACTTTAATTAAATCGGGATGCGCTGCTGCCATTCCTTCCAGGCTTTCGCGCACTACATTATCGGAGTTGTTGATGAGTTTTTTCATATCGTCTTAATTTCGCTGGGAATTAATTTTTAAGTTAATTAAATTAGCTTTTGTTCAAGATTAGTCAGTCGGAGGATGCCAACCACTGACTGCCCAACGCCTCCTAGCGGCAATGATAACTGGGTTATTCATTCGCAGACGAACAATTGTAGCCCGACCAATCACTGTAAGACCTTCAACCCTTGTGCTGTCAGGACTCCAGGCAAAATGGTCAGACCATATTTGCGTGCGTGGGTTGAAAAAAGTCACAGTTTCGCCCGTCAAAGGATCTATCGCCTCGGTTGAGTCACCCTTAAATTCATTGCATGAACGGCAAGCTAAACAAATGTTCTCAAAGCTTGTCTCTCCACCTTTAGAGACAGGCTGAATATGATCGTGCGTCATGGGAATTCCACTATTGGCTTCACTGGTTAAGCAATAGCAACAACGCCCGCGATCGCTATCGGCGATTTGATTTCGTAAACTTTCCGGTATGTATGCAGACACGATATCTTAAGGGGTTGGCACGCGATGTCCCCGCCATCGGAGTAATACTGCTGCGTGAGCTTTTTTTAACATGAAAAGGTCAGCCTCGTGCCGCAGCGCCATTAGTTCTAAGCGTTCTCCCTCTATCAGCGTACCGCTAGAATTGCCCTCAAGCAGGGTATTATATCGTTCCATCTCTACTGCTGTTTTGCGGCTATTAACAATCTGCCATAGCGTCTTGTCATCAAGTTTATCCAAGGCAGCAATGTCAGCCTGAAACTCCTCTGGCACATCATCCCATTCCGGGGGGCTACCTATTTGTAAGGCATGAAGCATGACTTCTTCAACAGGGCGCTGCGTTGCATTAGCAGTATTAACTAAACGCTGATAGAGTATTTCTGGAATTTGAAGTGTAACAGTTTCAACTGCCATATCCAGCCTGGTGATGTTTTCTCAATGTTATGCCAGACTGCAACTTTGACTCACCAGGCAACTGCGGGGTTTGCCGTTGTTGAAATCTGGAATCCTTGTATGACTGGCAATTCAAGGATAATTTTCGCAAAGATATTGATAAATAATCGCAATAAGTCTAAAGTAATTTCTAGTTTCCTGGTTGAGCGCACCAAAGCGGCGGTTTCTCATCGTTCCGAGGCGCTTGACGTTACGACAGCATATTTAGGGTTGCTATAGCAATAAACACAAGGCAAAAGGCATCGATAGATTTGGCACCAATCCAGAAAATAGTAAAAAATCGGTTAATCGGGGAAATCTTAGGATTTATACAGCCACGACCCTCTCTGCTTGTCGGCTTAATTCTGAGCCTCCTGATTCTCCTAATTTGCCTGGTGGTCAGTATTGGCTATGGTGCAGCCGACATTTCTGCAAGCACCATTTATGCAGCGTTGACAGCGTTTGATGGGTCTGCGGATCACCTGATTATTCGGACGATTAGGCTACCGCGATCGCTCATCGCCATCCTGGTTGGTGCCGCAATGGCGATCGCGGGTGCGATTATGCAAGGCATCACCCGCAACCCCTTAGCTGACCCCGGAATCCTGGGAATCAACGCAGGTGCGGCAATGGCAGTGGTCATCGCCGTATTTGCTTTCGATACAACCGATCCGAGTTTTTATGCTTGGTATGCCTTTCTGGGTGCCGGTGCCGCTGCGATCGCTGTCTATTTCCTCGGTTCCTTGGGTCGTGGTGGACTCACCCCACTCAACCTCACCATCGCCGGTGCAGCGATTAGCACCTTCCTGTCTTCAGTGACAACCGGCATCCTGATTTTCAGCCAACGCACGCTTGATGAAATCCGCTTTTGGATGGCTGGATCGATTGCGGGTCGTGACTTCGCGATTGTCTGGCAAGTGCTGCCCTATATCACCCTCGGACTGATATTAGCCTTCGCTTTAGGTAAACAAATCACCACCTTGAATCTCGGTGAAGATATTGCCAAAGGCTTAGGTCAACGAACCGCATGGGTAAAAGTTGCCGCTGCTTTCAGTGTCATATTACTGGCAGGCAGTGCCGTTGCTGCCGTTGGCCCGATTGGATTTATTGGTTTAGTTGTCCCCCACGTTGTCCGCTTGTTGGTTGGCGTCGATTACCGCTGGATTATGCCGTATTCTGCGGTTTTTGGAGCCATTTTACTGTTAACAGCGGATATCGGAGCCAGATTGCTGATTAAACCCCAAGAACTTCCAGTCGGAGTCATGACTGCTTTCGTGGGTGCGCCCTTGTTCGTTTATCTTGCCCGCTTCAAGGTGAAAAAATGAACAACTGGTTGGTCGTTCGTTCTAAGGCGCTTCCGGTATCCTTCCGTATCGATCGGCGTATCCCTAGTATTCTGAGTATCCTGGTCTTCGTTACCCTGGCGGCGATGGTTGTCAGTGTTTCTTACGGGGAATATCCAATTCCCATCATCTCTGTCATCAAAACCTTACTCGGACTGGAAACCGGAAACCCTGACTATCCCTTCATTATCAATACACTGCGACTGCCTAGAACCTTAGTCGCGGCTCTTGTCGGAGTGGCATTGGCGGTTTCCGGTACGATCTTGCAAGGCATTACCCGCAATCCCCTAGCAGACCCAGGCATCATCGGGATTAACGCGGGTGCAAGTCTGGCGGCGGTTAGTCTGATTGTTTTGTTTCCCAGTGTCCCGATTGCAATCTTGCCGGTGTCTGCCTTTGGGGGAGCATTGGCTGTCGCTTTTCTGATTTACTTTTTGGCATGGGATCGGGGGAGTTCTCCGGTTCGCCTAATTTTGATTGGGGTCGGGATTGCCGCCGTGATTGGCGCTTTGACTAGCTTGATGGTGACATTCGGTGAGATTAATAGTGTGAGTCAGGCGTTAGTGTGGTTGGCGGGGAGTGTCTACGGTCGCAGTTGGGAGGAGGTATGGTCTGTTGCACCTTGGTTCGCGGTGTTGGTGCCCTTGGCTTTGGGGAAAGCGCGACAGCTGAATGCTTTAAATTTGGGCGATGATGTTGCCAAAGGGCTGGGTAGTTCGGTGGAATGGGAACGCGGCTGGTTACTCGCGATCGCTACCGCGTTGACGGGTGCGGCAGTGGCTACGGCTGGTACGATTAGCTTTGTTGGGTTAATGGCACCGCACATCGCACGTCAATTGGTGGGTTCAACTCATGAGGGGTTAATTCCTGTCTCGGCAACGATTGGGGCAATGATTGTAGTGGTTGCGGATTTGCTAGGGCGATCGCTATTTGCTCCGACTGAGCTTCCCTGTGGTGTAATTACAGCCGCGATTGGCGCTCCTTACTTTATCTATCTGTTGGTGCAAAACCGCAAACGATGAACCCAAAGATGAACCGACTCTCCACCCGCAGGCTCACCTTGGCTTATGAAGGTGTGCCAATTATCAAAAACCTTGACTTGGCGATTCCCGAAGGGAAAATAACCGCTTTAGTGGGTGCCAACGGTTGCGGTAAGTCTACACTGCTGCGGGGTTTAGCGAGATTGCTCAAGCCACGGAACGGGACGGTTTATCTGGATGCGGCTGATTTATTCAAGTTATCTACGAAAGAGGTTGCCAAGCAACTGGGAATTCTTCCCCAAGGGCCAGTGGCACCAGAAGGGTTAACCGTGCGAGATTTAGTAGCACTGGGGCGTTATCCTTATCAGAACTGGTTGCAGCAGTGGTCAAAAGAAGATGAGCGGTTGGTCGCGTTAGCCTTGGCGACGACTGGGATGACCGAATTGGCAGAGCGATCGCTAGATACTCTTTCGGGTGGACAGCGACAACGCGCTTGGATTGCAATGGCGCTAGCTCAGGATACAGAGATTTTACTCTTAGATGAACCCACAACTTTCTTAGACTTGGCGCACCAAATTGAGGTGTTGGATTTGCTTTTGGAGTTGAACCAGACGCAAGGACGAACGCTGGTAATGGTGTTGCACGATTTAAACCAAGCTTGTCGCTATGCAGATTACCTAGTAGCGGTGAAGGAAGGGTGCGTTTATGCCCACGGAACCCCGATGCAGGTGATGACCGAAGAAATGGTGCGCCAAGTATTTGGGCTGGGTTGTCGCATCGTGGAAGATCCCGTAGCCGGAACACCGATGTGTATTCCGCTGGGGCGGAAGCTGAAGATAAGCCAAGAGGCTGCCTTAAAGGGCGATCGCTTCACTGGAAACTGAGGGCATAGAAACAAGTCGCGATCGCCCTTGGCGCAAGCGAAGCTATCACGCTTTCACTTCCGCGTGCAACTGCGCCACAACACATTAAACTTTTGCAGTTAACGAGAATAATTTTCAACTATTCGTTAGGAAAATGATGATAAAATTTTTCATCAAGTATTTGCAAATCGCCCGCAGCAAATCGCCAACAGGCTGGAAGTCTGGGGCTGCACAAACAAAGCCTGCTGACCCAGGCTGAATTGAGTCCGCGTAGGCGGACTTGGTTGAATAGAAGTGAAGCAACTTCTGCTCCCTTCTAATCACACTTGTTAATACAAAAATAAAATTTGGAGCCGTATTTTTTGGTTTTTCAATTATCAATTTGCCAAAGACATAATGTTAAATTTTCTATCAGGGTGGGGTTTTATTAAAGAGCGTTTGCGTTCTCTTGATAAGTTGCAAAAAAGTAGTAGACGCTACGCAATCAGAGGTTTCCAAATAAAATTTTTCCGGATTTTCCCATTAATATTAGGTTTCATCTTTACTCTATTTTTGGGGAGCCAGAGTCTAAGCTTACCAGCAGCCTCGACTGAAATTCTCTGGGATACCTACGGCGTACCGCATATCTACGGCAAGGATGCAGGAAGCGCATTTCGCGCCTTTGGTTGGGCGCAGATGCAAAGTCATGGCAACCTGCTGTTGCGCCTCTACGGTCAGGCACGGGGACGAAGTGCCGAATACTGGGGAGAGGAGTACCTAGAATCAGATCAATGGGTACAAACGATGGGAATTCCCGAACGTGCCAGCGAGTGGTATAAAGCGCAAAGTCCGGCTTTTCGCAGTTATATAGATGCCTTTGCCGCAGGAATCAATGCCTATGCCAAGGAACATCCCGAACTGATTGATGATGAAGTGAAGGCGGTGCTGCCAGTCCAGCCAGTAGATATCCTGGCGCACGAACAGCGGGTGATGAATTTTACATTTATTGTAAATCCGCAGATTGTTCAAAGCCTTGCCGATAACAAATCAATGGGTTCTAATGCGTGGGCGATCGCGCCCACGCATTCTGCAAGCGGGAACGCGATGCTACTGGCAAACCCGCACCTGCCTTGGTCAGATTTATTTGTCTGGTATGAAGCCCAGATTACCGCACCAGGAATCGATGCTTACGGGGCGACACTGGTTGGACTTCCCGTACTCGCGATCGCATTCAACAATAATCTCGGCTGGACTCACACAGTCAATACCCATGACGGTTGGGACGCTTACGAACTGGAACTAAAAGACGGCGGCTATCGCTTCGACGGTAAGGTTCAAGCCTTTGAGACAGAAAAGAAAATCTTGAAGGTGAAGCAGGATGATGGCACACTGCGCTCAGAATCACTGGTCGTACAACGTTCCCTGCACGGCCCTGTTGTCGCAGGCAAGGAGGGAAAAGCCGTGGCATTGCGGGTTGTGGGGCTTGAGCAACCCGGAGCGTTGGAGCAGTGGTACTCGATGGCGCGTGCCACTAAACTGCCTGAATTTGAGGCTGCCCTGAAGCGCTTGCAGATTCCGATGTTTACCGTGATGTATGCAGACCGGGAGGGACATATCATGCACCTATTTAACGGTCAGGTGCCAATTCGCACATCTGGAAACTTTGAAGACTGGGAAGGCATTATCCCTGGCGACACCTCTAAAACCTTGTGGACGAAAACTCATCCCTACCGCGATTTACCCCGTGTAATTGACCCACCTAGCGGCTGGTTGCAAAATACCAACGATCCACCGTGGACAACGACTTTCCCAGTAGCGTTAAATCCAGCAGATTTCCCATCTTACATGGCACCGCATTTCATGCACTTTCGAGCGCAACGCTCTGCAAGGATGCTGGATGAGGATAAACAAATTTCTTTTGAGGAAATGATTCAGTACAAGCACTCGACACGCATGGAACTGGCAGATCGTTTCCTGGATGATCTAATTCCCGCTGCACGGCAGTATGGAGATAAATTAGCGCGTCGAGCCGCTGATGTGCTGCAAGCTTGGGATCGAAATGCGGATGCAGATAGTCGGGGTGGCGTACTCTTTTACCTTTGGGCGGAAGAGATGGAATTCGATAATGCATTTACTACCCCCTGGAACGAGAATTCCCCGCGCATCACACCCGACGGCTTGGCAGATCCTCAAAGCGCAGTTAAGGTGCTTTCTACCGCAGCAGCAAAGGTAGAGGCAGCTTATAAAGCCATAGATGTACCTTGGGGCGAAGTTTTCCGGCTGCGGTCTAATGGTGTGGATCTGCCTGCCAATGGTGGTTCGGGAGACCTTGGTATCTTCCGCGTTGTCAATTATGCCCCGACGAAAGATGGGCGCTTTCAAGCGGTTGAGGGCGATTCTTACATCGCTGCGGTCGAGTTTTCTAACCCAGTTAAGGCGATGGCACTGATCGGCTACGGTAATGCAACTCAACCGCGATCGCCCCATCTTAGCGATCAGTTACCGCTAGCCGCCCGAAAACAGTTGCGTCCGGTATGGCGATCGCGTCAGGATATCGTTGCTCATTTGGATGAGCGCAAGGTATTCTGAGGCGCATTCATGAAAATAAAGCCCCTAGCACTGATGCTAGGGGCTTTGTGCTTCCAGAAGCGATCGCTCCCGATCAAAAGCGAAGTCGTGAGTGTTACTTTCCAACCATGCTGATTGAGTTCAGTTCTCTAGAAAGGAATTGAAGCAGCAGGAGTTGAGCTGATTGCACAAAGAAATGGTCGCCGGGAAGCATTTGTAGCGAGAATTTAGCACTTGTCTGCTGTTGCCAAGCCTCAAGACGCTCAACGCTGACTTTGACATCCTGCAAACCACCAAAAGCAGTGATAGGACACTGAAGTGGCGGTTCGGTAGCATAAACATAAGTTTCAAGAACGGTAAAATCTGCCCGGAGGATGGGGAGAAGCAGTTCCATCAGTTCCACATTCTCTAGTACTGCTTCGGGAGTCCCGTTAAGACGGCGCAGTTCCTCGATAAAAGCGGGTTCTGGCAGAGCATGGATGGGCGGCTCTTTTGCCGGGATTTGAGGGGCGCTGCGACCGGATACAAACAGATGGACTGGACTCATCCCGTACTCTCTGCGGAGTAGACGTGCCACCTCGAAGCTGACGAGTGCGCCCATGCTGTGACCGAAGAAGGCAAATGGCTCGTCTAAGTATGGCAAAAGGGCGCGAGCGATCGCCTGCACCAGAGGTAAAGCCTGAGTAAATGGCGCTTCCAAAATCCGCTTTCCTCGTCCGGGAAGTTCGACAGCACAAACTTCGACACCCACAGGTAGACCCTGAGACCAGGTGCGAAAATTGAGCGCCCCACCACCAGCATAGGGAAAGCAGAACAGGCGCAGGCTGGAGAGAGGATTTGGCTTAGGACAATACATGATTGTTAAGGGTTGTTGCAGCGAATTCACCCACTGGGGGAGCATCCAGCAAACCGTTATCAATTAGGTAGGAAAAGTAGGGCGCAAACAACTCAGCCTCTAAGGGCGGACAAACAATAGAAGAACCGGCAAGCCCGTCTAGGGTATTCTGACAGTCAAACTGTAAAATTGCCGGAGTGGAGGCTGGTTCTTGTGATGTTGGTTGATTCATAAAATCCACTAGGGGAGACAAGGCATTTCCTGAAGATGTTTTAGCCGCCTCCAATAGTTCGCTGTGCCATTGATCGTATGAAACTTCCTGAAGGGGATAGCCAAACGAGCGAACCCAATTAATAACCTGGTTCCAATGGGCGGGATAGGGATTGACGATGTGAAAATCCTTGTTTAAGGATTCTTGCTGCTTGGATAGATAAGCGATCGCTCTACTCGCATAATCTATCGGAACTAAATTCACCATTGCATCACGCTTGGGAACGCTACCGAGTTGGATGCAACCTTTTACCCATCTGAAGGTATTATCGCTTTTGTTGCAAAGCCCGGTTTGGCTATGCCAGGATATCCGTCCGGGTCTGTAAATACAGACCGGAATTCCGCGATCGCGTGCAATCGTTGCTAACTTTTCGGCAACCCATTTACTCTGAGCGTAACCAGTATCTATCACTTCCTCAGGATTGATAGAATCCTGTTCTCGAATGACCCTGACTCCAGAACCGCCCGCCGGAGAAACAGCATTAGTGCTAGAAATAAAATGCACTGGCTTAAGTTTAATTAAACTTGCCAATCTCAAAACTTCCTGAGTTCCCAGTACATTGGCGGCTTTAAGGGCAGAGTATGGGTAAGTAAAATTAACTAAGGCACCATTGTGATAGATGACATCGATTTGACTAGCCATGTCTCGAAATTGTTCATCCGAAAGCCCTAAAAGCGGTTTAGACAGCTCTCCCATAACCGGGATAATTCTGGAGCTGAAATTTTCATCCCAAAGTGAGTAGGATTCCAGGCTATTTTGTAGCCGTTCTTTCCCAGACTCTGCATTAGTAGCACGTACCAGACAATAGATATCTGCTTGTGTTTGTTGCAAAAGTTCGGAGAGTAAAAAAGCTCCTAAAAACCCAGTTGCTCCAGTTAAAAAGATGCAACTTGGTTCAGTGACTAACTCAACAGGTATAGAGTCAGGGCGAATTGTCGGATCTAGGACAGCTTCAGCGTCTAGATTTAAATTCGAGGCGGGAGAAACAAAAGGAATGACTCCCTGTTTCATTTCGATGTTTTTCCCTAAATCGGCGATGGTAGGAGCATCAAAAAAATCGCGCAAGGTCAGTTCTATCTGGAAAGTTTCTCGCACCTTGGCAAGTAACTGAGGGATGAGTAAAGAGTGTCCCCCTAGGTCGAAGAAATTGTCATAAATCCCGACCTTTTCCAGTTTGAGAAGTGGAACCCAAATTCCAGCCAGTAGCTCCTCAACGCTGTTGCGAGGAGCTACAAATGTATCTGTTTCGGGTTTTATTGTCTCCGGTGCTGGCAGTGCCGAACGGTCTATTTTGCCATTTGGGGTAAGCGGTAAAGCTTTCAAAACTACGAAAGCAGAAGGCACCATGTATTCGGGTAGCTTCTCTTTGAGGAAGGAACGCAGATCGTTAATGAGTGCTGAATTTGAAACGATATAAGCTACTAAACGTTGTCCCAGTTCATCCTCTCGCAGCAAAACAATACTCTGACGTACCCGAGGAAATTGAGACAATACCGCCTCAATTTCCCCTAACTCAACCCGGAAACCCCGAATCTTCACCTGGTCGTCAATTCGTCCGAGAAACTCGATGTTTCCGTCGGGTAAATAACGAGCCAAGTCTCCGGTTTTGTAAAGTTTTGAGTTTTGAGTTTTGAGTTTTGAGTTAGGTGGGACGTCTTGTAACTCATTCCTCAAAATAGAGAACTCATCTCTCTCTATGAAGGAGTCGATAATAAATTTTTTGGCTGTCAGTTCCCGCTGATTTAAATAACCTCGCGCCAAACCAGCACCACCGATGTATAACTCACCCGGTACGCCAATTGGAACTGGCTGAAGATGAGCATCCAAGATATAAATCTGCGTGTTCGGGATTGGACGACCTAGAGGAACTGTTTCAGAAATACGATCCGCTTTCCCATCTGCTACCCGCTCTGCTACCTGATAGGTAAGTACGCCTACTGTTGCTTCTGTTGGCCCGTAATGGTTGAAGATTTGGCAGTTGGAAGCTAGTTTTTGAATTGTCTCAATCAAATTCCAAGTTAAAGCTTCACCACCAAGGATTAATCGCTTTCTAGGTAAGATGTGCGCGGGGTTAGAAGCTGTCAGTAAAGCCGATAGGTGAGAAGGAACAATTTTGAGGCAATCAATGGGATGTTTTTGAAAGTAATTTGTCAGTGCTTCTGGGTCAGTTGCGCGTTCTTGGGAGATTATATGGAGACACCCACCCGTACACAACGCTGGGAAAACAACGGTATGACCTAAATCGGCAGCGAAGGTGGAAATAATGGCATAACTGGCACCTGCTGGCAAATCTAGTCTGTTAATAATCCCGTTGAGATAATTCAGCAGTTGTTGATGCTCAATCGCAACTCCTTTGGGTGTGCCAGTAGAACCGGAGGTGTAAATTACATAAGCGAGGTTTGAGGGCTTTTGGATGGAATTTTGACTTTCAACTTCTATGGTTTCCCAATCTGTATCCAGACATACGACCTTGGCGCTGTGTTGGGGAATTTCTAAAAACTGTTTTTGAGTTAACAACACTGGCACTTGAGCATCTTGCAACATCAAGGCGAGGCGTTCTTTTGGCATTGCCGGATCTAGCGGTAGATATGCACCGCCTGCCTTGAAAATGCCTAGCATTCCCATCACCATTTCTAGAGAACGTTCAACGCAAATACCAACGACGACCTCTGGTTTAACTCCCAAGTTTTGCAGGTGATGCGCTATTTTGTTGGCACGATCGTTGAGTTCTCGGTAGGTTAATTGTTGATTTTCAAATACAACGGCAATGTTCTCTGGCGTGCGTTCTACTTGTTCTTCAAACAGTTGGTGGATGCACTTGGATTGGTGGTAATCAGTTTGAGTGTTGTTGAATTCAACTAATAATTCGTGTCGAGAGCGATCGCTCAGTATATTTAACTGACTGATTGCGGTTTCTGGATTGTTAGCAGCACTTTCCACTAAGCTATGAAATTGTTCTGCCAAGGCTTGAATCGCCTCTATACCGATGATGCCAGCATCATAGTCAAACTTTGCACTCAGCGACTCATCCCGACGCACGCAAGAGAGTTTTACTTTGAAGCGATCGCAGCAGACGTACTGCTGGTAAATCGCAAATGATAAATCGCTAGCAGAATACTTGTTTAGCTGTTCTTCAAACTCGAAACCGAAGGGAAAGCCGGATAAGGTTGCAGTGCTAATATTTTCCTGGCAGAAATACTCTTGCCAGTTATTGGCATCGTTTACAGACTGCTGAACTTGCTGTACGATTTCACTAAATCTCAAGCTGTCTTCTAGATGAGTGCAAAGCGGTAAGAATTTGGCAAACAGTCCTAGTGCTGGCTCCAATTCTTCATATTTTCGACCATTAAAAGCAGTGCTAACGATAATATCTGGTTGTCTAGTTAGTCGCCAAAGTAGAGTTTTCCAGCAAGCGAGTAAAACGGCTGAAATTGAAATATTGTATTTTTGCGCGATCGCTGTAATTTTGGCAACCAAATCTGGCTCAATCTGACACTCGATAGAGTTGAGGTCAAAATTAGCGGGTAAGGTAAGCAATTTATTCTCTAAAGGCAGCTTTAAATTAGCCAATTTAGAGAAATCTTGTTGCTTCCAGTATTCTTTACCTGTTAAATCCTCCTCATCCTCAAGCAATTGATTCTGCCACTCGGAAAATTGCACATATTGCACAACTTCTTCTTCGGCTATTTCCTTACCTTGAAGACTGGCGACATATCCTTGACTAATTTCTTGTACCAGATTCTTCAATGTCCAACTGTCGGCGCAAAGAGAAGGCAAAGTGACAATTAAAATATGTTTGTCATCCGACAGAGTTATGAGGGATGTACGCAGCAGCGAACCGCCTGGTTCGGAAGTAGAAATTGAGCGCCTTTCTTCTTGAATAATTGCCTCGATTTTTGCTTCTTGGCCCAGGGGATTGTAATTAGTTAGATTGCTGGAATGCCAAGAGGTGATGTGGAAGCGATCGCTAACTAATTGTATCGGAATTTTTATCCCAGGTTCTCGATGGAAACTTGTCCGGAGAATTTCATGACGATTGATGATTTGCTGCACAGCCTCTTTTAAAGCTGTTGCATTGAGATTGCCTTCTATCAAAATGGCAGACTGGGCGCAATAATTGGCGTTATCTTGTTGCAACGACCAAAGATATTTTTGTTGAGGAGAGATCCGAAATCCATTTATAGTTTGCATTTTTTAATATTCTCGCTACATTGCTTAATTTGCAAAACAACTTAAACTCGTTTGTCAATAAACTTTGGCAAGGAAACCGCAGATAATTGTTCGGATTTCTCAAAAAAAACTTATTTAAAGTTTAAGGCGAAAAATGCTAAATCCCTTTGCGGTTTCCTTGGCACTTCTTTGCGTTTAAAAACCTTCCTTTAAATCTCTTCGCCAGTCATCATTTCTCCCATAGCAACCACAATCTTCCGCGAACCTACAAATGGGTTACGGCTGTGTGCAGCCAACATATTGTCCAACATTAAGATGTCTCCTTCCTGCCAAGGAAAACTAATAGATGCCTGTCGATAAACTTCTTGAAGTTCGGCTATTACAGAATCTTCAATAGGAGTGCCATCTCCGTAATAGACATTCCGGGGCAAGTTTTCCTCTCCAAATACAGATAATAAAGAGGCGCGGACTGCTGGATCTAAGCAGGAGACATGGTGCAAGAAAAGTTGATTAAAAAATACTGTTTCTCCCGTTTTGGGATGTTTCGATATCGCCGGACGAATCTGGCGGGTTCTCAAACCATTGTCTTCTTTCCACTCAAACTCAATTGCAGCTTTCCGGCAATAATCTTCTACCACACTTTTATCGGTCGTTCTAAAAAACTCTTGCCAGCTAACATCTAATCCATCTGTATAGTTGCGGACGTACATAATTTGCTTTTGGGCAAATCTTTCTTTAAGTTCGGAATCGAGTAAATGGTAAACTTTGCGACAGTCGATAATGGGAGTTTCTCCGCCTTGCTGTGCAGCTTTGACGCAGAAAAACCAAATTTTTAAAGGCCAACAGTGTAAATGCGAACTCTCGTTATGAAACAAGATAGATTTATCCGCAGGATAAGGAGTCGAACCGTAAACTTGTCCGCTAACTCCTTCGCGGGGTAAGTCTCCGTATTCCCCGAATAACTGGGGACAAATGGCTTGGGCAAATTGCTCAAAAATAGACACTAAAGGTTCGTTAAAGCCTCGGAATAGAATTGCTCCATGTTGTAATAACTTGGTTTGAATTAATTCTTGGTTATTTTTTGCCCAGTCAACGATATCAACCTCGTTTACCGCAGGTTTGAGAATTAAGGGGAATGTTTCACCCGGTTGTAAATATTCGGTTTTGACTAATTCGCCTTTGGGCAGAGTTACCGCTTTGGGTTTGATGTTTTTGAACTTACTGAAGTTACTTTTTTCGCGTTTGACTTCTTGCATGGCTTTTTGTTTCTTTTCAGCTTCGGTGAGAATTTCTAAACGATTGAGGCGCGTATCCGGCTGGGCGACGATGCTGTTAAGGAGGGTTTCAAAATGGGCGGATAGGCGCGCGATCGCATCCGCATCAAATAAATCAGCGTTGTACTTCCAACTGCCAACAATGCCATCCTCTGTTTCTGACACGAATAGCACTAAATCAAATTTCGCTGTCCCGCCCTCTACTTCGATTGGGGTTAAAGTTAAACCCGAAAGTTCTAAAGTAGGTACGGGTGTATTTTGCATCACGAACAACACTTGAAACAGGGGAGTGCGGCTCAAATTCCTTTCAGGACGCAGTTCCTCAACCAACTTCTCAAAAGGCAAGTCTTGATGGACATAAGCTTTTAAAGTAATGTCGCGCACTCGCTTCAGCAATTCGCGGAAACTGGGGTTGCCACGCAGATCGGTGCGTAAGACCAAAATGTTGACAAAGAAACCAATCAACGATTCAGTTTCAACTTGAGTGCGATTGGCGACATCGGTGCCAACAATGATGTCATCCTGACTGGTGTAGCGGTGCAGCAGTGTCTGAAAGGCTGCCAGCAGCGTCATGAAGAGAGTTACACCTTCTTGGCGGCTGAGTACATTTAGTGCCCCAGACAGCTTTGGAGATAGCTCAAAGGATTGAATGCCAGCTTGAAAAGTAGAAGCAGCCGGTTGTTTGGTGGGTAGTTTAATCTGGGGCGGATTGTGACCTAACTGCTGCTTCCAGTAATCAAGTTTGGCTTCCAAAACTTCCCCTTGCAGCCATTGTCTTTGCCAAACTGCATAGTCTGCGTACTGTATGGGCAATTCGGGCAGTGGCGAGGGTTTCCCGGCACAAAAGGCTTCGTAGAGTGCCGCCACTTCCCGAATCAGTACCCCCATCGACCAGCCATCAGCAATGATGTGGTGCAGGGTCAGCAGTACCGCATTTTCTGCCTCATCCAGTTGTAATAAAGTGACGCGCAGCAACGGCAATTGAGTGAGGTCAAAAGGTCGTTGCGCTTCCTCCGTGGCAAGTCGCAGCACCTCAGCGTCTCGTTCGGATGGTGGCAATCGCAGGTCTATTACTGGCAGTTTGAAAGTCGCAGAGGGGATAATTACCTGAATGGGTTGTCCTGCGTCTGTCGCAAAGATTGTCCTTAAAGCTTCGTGACGCTGGATAATCGCCTGAAAGCTTTGCTCTAGCGCTACGATATTGAGCGCACCGACCAGACGCACTGCTGCCGAAATGTTATAGGCAGAATCGCCTGGATTTAATTGGTCGAGGAACCACAATCGCTGTTGAGCAAAGGAAAGGGGCAGTTTTTCCTCCCGCCCAACTGGCACCAGAGGCGGAATTTGAAGATTTTCTTGGGCGCGACAAGCTGTTTCGATACGTTCTGCCAAACCAGCGACTGTAGGCGACTCAAACAGGAAACGCAGGGGAATTTCAACTTGAAAGGCTTCCCGGAGGCGAGAAATTACCTGAGTTGCCAGCAGCGAGTGTCCGCCTAAGTCAAAGAAGCGATCGCGCATACCGACTTGCTCTAAACCGAGAACTTGAGTCCAAATCCCTGCGACAACTTCCTCAATGGCGGTGCGGGGGGCGATATAGGCGCTTTCTAACTCTGGTCTAGCGGTGTCGGGTTCTGGCAATGCGCGACGGTCAATTTTTCCGTTGGGTGTTAGAGGAATTGCCTCTAGCAGTACAAAGCTAGAAGGCACCATGTAATTAGGTAGCTTCTCCTTAAGGAAGGAACGCAGTTGTACGGGTGTCTTTGCAGCTTCCGCTGACTTCGGTACGACATAAGCAACTAAATTCTTATCGCTATTAGCCTCTCTAGCGATTACCACCGCTTGCTGCACTGCTGGATGTTGGCTGAGTACCGCTTCAATTTCCCCCAGTTCAATCCGGAAGCCCCGCACTTTAACTTGGTGATCAATGCGTCCCAAATATTCCAATTCACCATTCGGCAGATATCTCGCTAAATCTCCAGTTTTGTACAGTAATTCAGACTTTTCTGACTTCTCTAAAAATGGATTGGGAATGAACTTCTCGGCTGTCAGTTCAGGTCGATTTAGGTAGCCTCTGGATAAACCTTTGCCGCCGATATACAGTTCACCCGTAACACCCACTGGGACAGGCTGTAGATGGGTATCGAGTATGTAAACTTGCGTGTTGGCAATGGGACGCCCGATGGAAACGCAAGCGTCGCTACTTTCAACTGGATGAATAGTAGACCAAATCGTGGTTTCGGTAGGGCCGTACAAGTTCCACAAGCGCTCGCCCCGCACTAGCAATTGAGCGGCGAGTTGTCGCGGTAAAGCTTCGCCACCACAGAGGATTTTCAAGTTCTTGTTCCCCTGCCATCCTGCTGCCAAAAGCATTCGCCAAGTTGCAGGTGTTGCTTGCATGATGGTCGCCCCAGAATCGGTCAATGTTGTTAACAACTGTGCCCCGTCAGATGCGATTTCACGGGTGGCTACAACAACGCGAGATCCTACAGTTATGGGGAGGAATATTTCCAGCGCCGCAATATCAAAAGATAAGGACGTGACAGCTAGGAAATTATCTTGCTGGGTTATTCCTAATTTCTGGCGCATAGAAATTAGAAAATTGACTACACAGGCGTGGGAAATTTGTACGCCTTTGGGTCGTCCGGTTGAGCCGGAAGTGTAGATAACATAAGCTAAGTTGGAAGGATTTTTAACTGAATTTGGAGTGCCGATTTGTAGACTTTCCCAATCGTCCAAGCATACAACCTCGGCATTATGTGACGGTAGGGTATTTAACAGCCGCTTTTGGGTTAATAACACCGAAACTTGAGCATCGTCTAACATGAAAGCAAGACGCTCTGGGGGATAGGCTGGGTCTAGGGGTAGATAGGCTCCCCCTGCTTTGAGAATGCCCAGCAATCCCACGACCATTTCTAGGGAACGTTCTACACAAATTCCCACTAAAACTTCTGGCTTCACGCCGAGTTTTTGTAGATGATGCGCTAGTTGATTTGCCTTGGCATTGAGTTCGGCATAGGTGAGTTGCTGGTTTTCAAAAATAATGGCGATCGCGTCTGGTGTTCGTTCCACTTGTTCTTCAAACAACTGGTGCAGACAGCGATCCGTCGAGTCGTTCGTGTGAGTATTGTTCCACTCCACTAACAACTGATGCCGTTCGGGTTGCGTTAAAAATGGCAAAGTGGAGATAGAGCGATCGCTATTGGCAACAATACTTTCTAACAACGTTTGAAAATGTCCTGCCATCCGCTGTACGGTGCTGGCATCAAACAAGTCTTTGTTGTACTCAAATACTCCTGTAAGACCTTCTGGTTCCTGAGATAAGTTGAGTACCAAATCGAATCTCGCCGTTTGGCTCTCCATCTCTTCAAGACTGAGCGTAACTCCCGGCAATTCTAAAGTTTGTGTCGGCACGTTACGCAGAGAAAATAACACTTGAAACAGTGGGTTACGGCTCAAATCCCGATCCGGCTGCAACACTTCTACCAGCTTCTCGAAGGGCAAATCCTGGTGGCTGTATGCTCCCAGCGCCACCTCGCGCACCCGTCCTACCAACTCCTTAAAAGTAGGATTATTCGCTAAGTCGGTACGCAGAACTAAAGTATTCGCAAAAAAGCCAATAATCCCTTCCAGTTCGGCGCGGTTGCGGTTGGCAATTGGCGAACCAACTAAAATATCCTCCTGTCCGGTGTAGCGATAAAGCAATGTTTTGAACGCCGCCAGCAAAACAATGAATAAAGTTGCTCCTTGCTGCTGACCTACTTTAGTCAGTGCCTCAGTCAGCGCCTTGGACAAAACAAATTTTTCCTCTGCACCTTGGAAGGTTTGCACCGCAGGTCGCGGTCTGTTTGTCGGCAAGTCCAGTACAGGAAGATTGCCCCCCAATTGCTTTTTCCAATAAGCAATTTGAGACTCTAAAACTTCTCCTTGTAGCCACTGTCGCTGCCAAACTGCAAAGTCTGCATATTGAATACTTAATTCAGGAAGGGGTGAAAATTTGCTACTAGAGAAAGCTTTATAAAAGGTGACTAACTCTTGAATAAATATCCCCATTGACCACCCATCTGAAACAATGTGGTGCATCGTAAATAACACCACGTACTCGAATTCGCTCAGATACAGCAGGCTAACTCGTAGCAAAGGTGCCTGTGTGAGGTCAAAGGGTTTTTGCGCTTCTGCGATGGCGAATTGCCTTACTGCTTGCTCTCGTTCCGTGTTGGGAAGTTCCCGCAAATCGATGACTGGAAGCGTTAATTTTAAATCAGGGGTAATGACTTGAACAGGTTGCCCATTTACTGTCGTGAAGGCAGTCCGTAGGACTTCGTGACGCTCGATAATTGCGTTGAGACTTTGTTCCAGAGCGATCGCATCCAGCGTTCCCTCAACCCGCACAGCCGCAGGGATGTTATAGCTGGTATTTCCTGGCTCTAATTGGTCAAAAAACCACAACCGCTGTTGGGCAAATGACAAGGGAAACGAGTTAGATTCCCGGTTTTGGCGTGGTATTTGGGTTGGTGCAATCGGCTCTTTTTTCTGATTCAGCCGTTTTAGCAGCAATTCGCGTTTTTCTGGAGAAAGTCCGGCGATGCGAACGACGAAGTCGTCGCGCTTCGCTTCGCTTAAATTACTCATTTGCCTACTCCTTCCTTAGCCAAAACTTCTCGAACTTCTTCCTCCGATATTTCATCTAGCTCTGCTAACATCTGAGCCATCATTTCCTCATCGGTCTGTTCAGCGAGTTTTTGCGCGATCGCGACTGCTAAATCCGCGACAGTGGGAGAGTCGAAAAACTGCCGCAAGGGAAACTCCACATTAAAGGCGTCACGTAATCGGGAAATCACCTGAGTTGCTAGCAGCGAATGTCCTCCTAGCTCGAAAAAATTGTCGTAAATACCCACTTGTTCAATCCCAATCGCTTCAGCCCAAATTCCAGCTATTACCTCCTCAACATTGGTGCGGGGAGCAACAAACGTTCCTGCTAACTCTGGGCGAATTTGCTCAGGTGCTGGCAGTTTTTTTCGATCCACTTTCCCGTTAGCCGTTAAAGGCAGAGTCTTTAAAATCACAAAAGCAGAAGGTATCATGTATTCCGGCAACTTCGCCTTTACAAAAGAACGTAAGTCACCCATTAGATTTGATTGAGTAGATTCTTCTCTACTTCCCTGCTGCTGACTGAAAACCGAATAAGCAACTAAACGCTTGTCCCCAGACACATCCTCCCGAACTACAACTACAGCCTGTTCTACGCCTGGATGCTGCTTTAGCACCGCCTCAATTTCTCCCAGTTCGATACGGAATCCCCGGATTTTTACCTGATGGTCAATTCGGCCTAGAAACTCAATGTTTCCATCCGGTAAATAGCGAGCCAAGTCTCCAGTTTTATAAAGTTTTGAGTTTTGAGTTTTGAGTTTTGAGTTTTCTTCTGACTCCTGACTTTTGATATCAAATCCGTTTACCGCATCAGGAAAGCACCCCACCCCCAACCCCTCCCCGCAGGCGGGGAGGGGAGCCGGAGCCGTAGGCTGTGGCGGGGTGGGGTTCAGAGGGAATGCTGGTTCATGAAGGGAACTTGATATGACTGCTGAATTATTGAAAAATGGGTGGGAAATGAATCTTTTGGCGGTTAGTTCCGGCTGATTTAAATAGCCTCGCGCTAAACTCTCTCCACCAATGTAAATCTCGCCAGATACACCAATAGGCACAGGCTGGAGATGATTATCTAGGATATAAATTTGGGTATTTGCTAAAGGACGACCGAGTGGAACTGTCTTTGAAACATTAGCTACGTTCCCACTCTCCACCTGATAGGTAAGAACTCCAACCGTTGTTTCTGTTGGCCCGTAGTGATTGAGAATGCGGCATGATGGAGCTAAGTTCTGGATTTTCTCAATCAAACCCCAATTAGATGCTTCTCCACCCAAAACTAATCGCTGACGAGGCAAAAGAAATTTTGGTTGAGAGGATGACAGTAAAGCCGATAAATGAGAAGGAACGACTTTAAGGCAATCAACTGGATGCTGTTGAAAATATTGCGATAGCGCTTCAGCATCCGCAGCGCGATCTTGGGAGATGATATGCAGACATCCTCCCGTACACAAAGAGGAAAATAAGACTGTATTTCCCAAGTCCGCAGCAAAGGTAGAAACCATTGCGAAACTGGCACCATCGGGAAGATCCAATCTTTCCAAAATGCCATTGAGATAGTTAAGAATTTGCCGATGTTCAATCGCAACACCTTTGGGTGTTCCCGTAGAGCCAGAGGTGTAAATTACATAGGCAAGATTTTCGACTGTTGCAACTGATTCTAAGTTGCGATCCGAAGGCTGCGCGGTAGCGCAATCGCTCTCTTGTTGCATTTGCGACTCGGAATCTAAGCAGAAAACGGTAGCTGTCGAGTCGGGAAGGTTTTTGACTAACTGTTGTTGCGTTAACAACACCTTTGCCTGAGTATCTTGCAGGATGAACGCTAGACGATCCGATGGCAAGGTGAGATCTAGGGGGATATAAGCTCCCCCAGCCTTCAGCACTCCCAACAGTCCAACAACCATCTCTAGGGAGCGTTCTAGATAAAGACCGACTAAAACTTCTGGTGCAACACCCAGCTTTCGCAAGGAATGAGCGAGTTGGTTTGCGCGTTGATTTAACTGTTGATAAGTGAGTTGTTCGCCTTCGTAAACGAGCGCGATCGCGTCCGGCGTTTTTTCAACCTGTTGCTCAAATCGTTGATGTATTCCCTGAAATTGAGGAAAATCAATCTTGGTATTGTTAAACTCAATTAGAAGTTGCTGGCGTTCTACGTTGCTGAGAATACCTAACTCACTAATCGCAACATCTGGAGTTTCGAGGATACTATCAACTAAAGTGCTAAAGTTTTCAGCTAATCGCTGAATATCCGCTTCATCAAATAAGTTTGCGTCGTAGTGGAACTCGATACTCAAAGAGTCATCCCGCTCAACGCCAGCCAGTTTGATTTTGAAGCGGTCAATACAGGTGTAAAGCCGTTCAATTGAAAAGGTAACACCAGCAGCAGAACACTTAGCAAGTGACTGATTAAATTCAAAACAAACTGGAAAAAAGGATGAATCAGCCGAGGCATTCAAATCCCAGCTAAAGTATTCTTGCCATTGGTAAACTTCTTGCTGCGCCTGATGAACTTTTTGCAGTAAGTCAACAAATGAAAGCTTTGGTTCTAAATGGCTTTGAATCGGTAAATATTTGGCAAACAATCCCAGCGCTGATTCCAATTCCTCGTATTTTCGACCATCGAAAGCTGTCCCAATTACCAAACAGCCAGATTTGGTGAGCCGCCAAAGCAAAATTGTCCAGCAAGTCAGAAGAAATGACGACACAGTTCCATTCTTACTCACGAATGCTGTTATTTCGGCTAATCGGTCGGGATTGATTGTCTTTGTAATAAATTGCGGTTGAAAATTTGCTGGTTCTGAAACTAACTTTTCAAACGGTAGCTCGATATTTAACCGTGCAAAAAAGTCTTGTTTTCCCCAATAGTTTCGTCCCGCTTCCGTGTCTTCTCCTTCTAGCAATTCATTCTGCCATTCGGAGATATCTGCATACTGCATTATTTCATCGTCGAGTTCCGTACCGAGACAGCAAGCAGCGTATGTCCGGCTAATTTCTTTTGCTAAATGCTGTAAAGTTGCAGCATCGGCACAAAGACCCGGTAAATTAATCAGCAAAATATGCTTCTGCTCGGACAGAGTAATTAAGGATAGGTGTAATAGCGAATCTTGCTCAAAATTGCAGTGTTCATTACTTATTTTGTTAAAAAGCGCTTCCAGTTGTTTTTTTTGCTCTTGGATATTGCTAGAACTCAAATCAATAGATTGCCAGTTAATAGGGCTGCTATCTGAAATAACTTGTAAGGGAATCGTCATTCCAGGTAGACAGCGAAAATGGGTGCGAAGGATTTCATGTCGATTAACAATTTTTTGCAAGGATGCTTTCAACATCTCTACATTAAGAACGCCTTCAATTGAAAGATAGCACTTCGCTTGATAAGCTTGAAGCGAATCAAGTTGTTGCAAACCCCATAGGCGCTTTTGTTGCGGAGAGATTTGGAAGCCTTGAATGGTTCCATTTTGCATTTCTAGAACTTTATTATCCATTTTCAAAACTCACCTATGCTGTATTAAATATGTTTGCTGCTAAAAGGTTCAGCCATACCTACAACAACTTTGCGCGAACCAATGAAGGGTGTTCTTCCATGAGCCGTTAACATATTGTCAAGCATCAGAATATCTCCTGCTTGCCAAGGAAACATCACCGTTTCTTGGCGATAAGCAGAGCGAATTTCCTCCAAAGCTTCCGGTTCAATGGGGGAACCATCTCCGTAATAAGTGTTGTAGGGAAGCTCAATTTCCGAAAATGCTAACAATGCTTGACGAACTTTTGGTTCTAGAGTTGATACGTGAAAGAAAGCTGCATGATTAAACCAAACTGTTTCGCCAGTTTTCGGGTGGTTAACTACCGCCGGACGAATTTGGCGAGTTCGCAGCTTGTCGCCTTCTTTCCACTCCATCTCAATACCGTTCTCATGACAGTATGCTTCGACAACGGTTTTATCTGAAGTTTGAAACGCTTTTTGCCAGGGAAGTCCGAGTCCACCGCTAAAGTTGCGAACATACATCACTTGTTTTTGCAGAAAGCGATCGCGTATCTGGACAGGAATGCGATCGCATACTTTCCGAATATCCGCTATTGGCGTTTCTCCACCTTGTTCCGCAGGCTTTACGCAATGGAAATAAACTTTTAAAGGCCAGGTATTGGCGTAGGAAAGTTCGCTATGAAGAAAGATAGTTTGGTCGGCTGGATAGTCTGTGGAAGTATAAACATTGTCCTTCACCAGAGTCCGCGGTGATGAACCCTCTTGATACGGTAAAAGTTTACCATCAGAACTGGCTTTAACAAACTGTTCAAATACTTCAATGCCATTAATTTTGAAGTTGCGGAAGAGTATTCCCCCAGAATTGGCAAGTTGAGTTTCAATAAATAAACGATTATTTCGCGTCCAACTAATTAAATCCAAACCGTCTACTATTGGTTCGATAACGAGCGGTAAAGGTTGGTTAGGTTGCAGGGGCGCTACTTGAATCAATTCACCTTCAGAGACAGTAATTGATTTTCTCTGGGCAGTCCCTATTTTTTTAAGGCTGAGTTTGGGCGATTTTGGGATGTTCATTGTCCTATTTAGTTTCTTGCGAGAAATTGTGTAACTCCCTTAATAACCTCTTCCCAACCCCTCTCCTCCTGGGAGAGGGGCTTCCGGCTCCCCTTTCCCTGCAAGGGAAAGGGGCTGGGTGAATAAGGTTCTATCCATGCAGTGCCTTGCGTTTAACTTGCTTTAACTTTTGCAGGCTAGTTTGTGCGAGTTCTTTTTCTTGAGCGATTTGCTGTTGTTGTTCGGCTTGCGTAATTATTGCTGCAAGTTGTTCTAATTTAATCTCTGGTTGTGCTACAACTTGGCGCACAATAGCTTCTAAATGTCCGACGATTCGAGCAATCGTTGCAGCATCAAATAACTCGGCTTTGTACTCGAATGAGCCTTTCAAACCTGTGGGTGTCTCCGTTAAACCCAGCCTTAAGTCGTATCGCGCGATACCGCTGTAAAACTCAACTGGACCCAGGGTTAAATCTGGAAGTTTTACGTCTGGGATGGGGGCATTTTCCAGCGCAAACCAGACTTTAAATAAGGGAAATTCACTTTGTTTGCGGTTGGGTTGTAGCGCTTCTACTAACTTCTCAAAAGGCAAATCTTGGTGAGCATAAGCGCCTAAAGTGACTTTGCGCACCCGTGCTAATAATTCTCGAAAACTGGGATTTCCAGATAAATCAGTGCGAAGAACTAAAGTGTTGACAAAAAATCCGATTAGTGGCTCTAGTTCAACGCGATCGCGATTGGCAATCGGGGAGCCGATGAGGATATCTTGCTGTCCCGTGTAGGCATAGAGCAAGGTTTTAAACGCCGCCGAAAGCGTCATAAATAAGGTAGCTCCTTCCCGCTGACTGAAAGCTTGAATTGCATCGCTCAAATCTTTGGGGAAAGCCAAATAATGGATGGCACCTCGATTTGACTGAACGGCGGATCTAGAGCGATCGCTCGGTAGTTCTAAAACTGGTAAATTGCCGCCTAACTGCTGTTTCCAATAACTTAAATGTTTTTCCAGCACCTCTCCCTCGAGATATTGCCGCTGCCAAACCGCAAAATCGGCGTATTGAATCGGTAATTCAGGCAGCAAAGAAATTTTCCCAGTCGTAAACGCTTTGTAGAGTTCAGTCACTTCTTGCAACATCACTCCAATTGACCACAAATCAAAGATGATATGGTGCAGGATGAGAACTAAAATATGTTCTTCCTCACCGAGTTGCAGCAGTTGAATCCGAAACAGCGGTGCTTGAGTTAAATCGAAGGGTTTTAATGCTTCTTGGGCAATTAGTTGTTGAATTTTCCCTTCTCGATCCGCCTCTGGAAAAGCTTGCAAGTCGATAACAGGAAATGTCACTTTCATAGCAGGAGCAATTTCTTGAATTGGTTGCCCTTCCATCACAAAACGGGTGCGTAATATTTCGTGTCGCCGCACAATTTCGTTAAAGCTTTGCTCTAGCGCCGCAACGTCTAATTGCCCTACCAGGCGAACTGGTGCAGGAATATTATAGTCAGGCGAACCGGGTTCTAGGTTATCGAGAAACCACAGTCTTTGTTGAGCAAAAGATAGCGGTAGTGGCTGATTGCGGGAAGCACGCGGAATGGAACTAGAATCTATTTGTTTTGCTTGCTGAGTTGAGGCAATTACTTCAGCTAATTCCGCAACAGTTGGTGACTCAAATAAAGTCCGTAGCGGTAATTCGACTTGGAAAGTTTCCCGCAGCCGGGAAGTTACTTGCATAGCGAGTAGTGAGTGACCACCTAATTCAAAGAAGTTATCAGAGGAACCTACCTGCTGTAGATTTAGAATTTGGGCATAAATATTGGCAACTGCTTGTTCAAGGGGTGTACGCGGCGCAACAAAAGTTTTTTCCAGATCAGGGCGAATTTGGCTAAGAGTAATGAGCGATCGCCTATCGATTTTACCATTCTGATTTAGGGGAAATTCTTCTAGCAAAATAAAGTTAGAAGGTACCATATATTCCGGCAGCTTCTCCTGCAAATAATCGCGCAATTGAGGAACAAATTCACGAGTTAATTTCCCTTGCAGCGGATTATTCGCATAGTTTCTCCAAGGTTTTACTTTGCCACTTGTTTCCAAGAATGCTGGTAATTTGTCTGGAGATGCCAAGTTTTTATGCACAAATACTGCATCATAACGGTCGCCGGAATAATTAAGGTGAATGCAGTAAGATAAGTCTTGACCTAGAGCCAGAATCTCTTCAGGTTCAATCCCCTCTTCCGTATTGCTTTCTCGCAGTAAATTCCGCAAGTCGGCAACAGTTCCTCCTCCATCATTTTTAGCTAGCAATTCTAAAGTTTTCATCTCAGATACCAGACGGGCATTAGGAATTCCCGTGATTCCCAAAATCTCTGGGTTGGTTTCTTCCAGTAACTGACGAATACCAAGAGTCGGATTTTGCTTCTGCCAATTTAGCCAAGAAAAATCTTGCAAACAATCGACTTCAGCGCCGACTCTAAGAATTACATCGTAGCGAAATTTGGTCAATTCATTCTGGTATTTTCCTGGTTTCGGTTTAATTTGGACGTGACTAATTTTGGAAAACTTCTGCTTCAGTACTGTGAAAAATTCCGGAGCGATAATTAGTTCCTGCTCTTGTTGCAAGCGTTTTTGAATCCGCTGCCGTAATTCAGCTATCGAAAGGTTAGAAGGAGCTTGATGCAGTTCTACAGAAGCATGAAAAGCTTCTAATAACGGCAAGCTACGCACATCCCCAATGAAGATAGAACCACCTGACTTCACAGCATTTACAGCACCTTCCAACACACCCAACAGATAGTCAGTGCTGGGGAAATACTGAATCACGGAGTTAATAATCACCGCGTCGAAGGCACCCGCTTCTATTCCCTCAAAGTTATCTGCCAGTCGTCTATCTAGCGTTACCTGGGGCAGGTTTTGTGTGGTTAATTGCTGTTGAACATAATCCAGTGCAGATTGAGAAAAATCGGTGCCCAAGTAATAAGAACAATGAGGTGCTATGGGAAACAAGAGTAGACCCGAACCACAACCAATTTCTAGGACGCGGGAGGGTTTTAGGGCGAGAATTTGCTCAACAGTGCGGTCAACCCACATCCGCATTTCTTCGGCTGGAATTGGTAAGCCTGTATAGCTACTATTCCAACCACTAATATTTAAGGTATCTTCCTGAATATTGGAATTTTGGTGGTAAGTCTTTTCAAAGACGGTTTCCCATTCCGATACTTGCTCAGAATACCATTGTGTTTTTGGCAATTCACTTGAATCTTGAGGAAGTTGTTTGGTTGTCAAATAAGCAACGAGGCGAGGCGAATTCAAATCGTCCTCTTGAGCCAAAACAACGGGTTGCTCAACAACTGGATGCTGCGCTAATGCCGCCTCAATTTCCCCTAGCTCAATCCGGAAGCCGCGAATTTTAACTTGATGGTCAATTCGACCTAAAAACTCTAGGTTGCCGTCAGGAAGATAACGAACTAAATCTCCTGTTTTGTAGAGGCGCAACCTCTCCCCCAATCCATCCCCTAGTAGGGCAGGGGCGTCAGGCTCCCCCTTCCTTCGTAGGGAAGGGGGCAGGGGGGTTAGGTTTTGATTAAATGGGTTGGCAATAAACTTTTCGGCTGTCAGTTCTGGACGATTGAGATAACCTCGCGCCAGTCCTGCACCGCCAAGATAGAGTTCGCCAGCAACGCCGATGGGGACAGGTTGTAGAGAGTTATCCAATACATAGACTTGTGTATTGGCAATCGGGCGACCAATAGGCGGAGTGCCTTGGCTACCGCGTTCGATTAAGGCGTATGTTGAATAGGTAGTATCTTCCGAAGGCCCGTAGAGATTAAATACCTGCTGGATGTGGTTTAGCTGATAGAGTTGCTGCACCAGGTTATTTGGCAGGGGTTCGCCAGCAAGATTCACGGTGCGGACTGTTGCGGGGATAGCGTTATCTCGGAGTAAGGACGCGATCGCACTGGGCACGGTATTAATTAACGTCACTCGCTCCGCCGCTGGTAAAATCGGCAAATACAAGGCGTTTTTAGCCAAAATGACCGTACCACCGCAGCTTAAGGGAACAAAGAGTTCAAATACTGACAAGTCAAAGCAGATAGAAGTAGAAGCCAAAACCCCTGCCATATCCGCTGGTGTAAACACTGTTTTCGCCCAATCAATTAGCGCCACAGTGTTGTAATGTGCGATCGCAACCCCTTTCGGTTTGCCAGTAGAACCAGAAGTATAAATGATGTAGGCGAGGTTATCTGCGCTTACTTGAGTGGCAGGATTTTCCGGGTTTGACTGAGCAATCATGTCCCAGTCAGAGTCTAGAGAAACAACCTTCGCATTGTGTTTAGGAAGACTCTCAATCAGTTGCTGTTGCGTCAACAATACCGATGCTTGCGTATCCTCTAACATGAACGCTAAGCGTTCTTGGGGATACTTGGGATCTAGCGGTACATAAGCACCACCTGCTTTGAGAATCCCCAAAAGTCCAATCACCATTTCCAAAGAGCGTTCCATGCAAATGCCAACGAGAACTTCGGGTTTCACTCCAAGTTTTTGCAGGTGATGCGCTAATTGATTCGCTCGACTATTGAGTTCGGTATAAGTTAGCTGTTGATTATCAAAAATTACCGCAACCGCATCAGGTGTCTTTTGTACCTGTTGTTCAAATAACTGATGAATCGATTGTATAGATGCGATTAATCGTGTCTCTACATTATCCTGCGCCTGAATATTGTTCCAGTCCCACAACAACTGATACCGTTCTGCGGCGGTCAAAATTGGCAAGTCGCCAAGACGCTGATTAGGATTAGCTGCAATACTTTCCAACAATGTTTGGAAATGCCCCAGCATCCGAGTAATTGTGGCGGCATCAAAACGGCGCTCGTCGTACAAAATTCTGAGCGACAACTGGGTTCCCGTTCCTGCCATGATCGTTAGGGGATAGTTTGTCTTCTCAAAAACCTGCAAATTGTATATCTTTAGGTTCTGATTTTCTTCCCATTGTTCCGGTTCAACGGGATAGTTTTCTAAGGTGACAATGCTCTCAAAGAAAGATACGTTGGCAGGAATTTCACTCCATCCCTGAATTTTGACGAGAGGGCTATACTCGTACTGACGCATTTCTGCTTGTTGAGCTTGAAAACGATTTAACCAAGGCAAAAGTTCGGCTTCGGGATTGACATCTACCCGCATTGGCAAGGTGTTGACAAACATCCCGACAATCGATTCCACCCCCACTAAATCGGTTGGACGCCCAGAAGAAATCGCCCCAAAAATTACATCCTGTTCGCCACTGTAGCGACTCAGCAGAATCGCCCAAGCTCCTTGCACTAAGGTGTTAATCGTTAAGCGATGCTGACGTGCTAAGGCTTCCAGAGCAGCGCTGACAGCCTGCGATAGCTTCATTTGCTGCTCGTTCTCGTTGTTTTCTAGACTCGCCTGATTGTGCATCCGGTCTAGTCCTAGAGGAGTCGGTGCGGTAAAGCCTTGCAGTGTCTTTCTCCAGAACGCTTCCGCTTTCGACAAATCTTGCTGCTGTAGCCAGGTAATGTATTCCCGGAACGGACGGGGGCGTTCCAGGTGTAATTCTTGACCTTGGCAGAAGGCTTGATAAAAGGCGTAAACTTCCTGAAAGACCAGGGGACCCGACCAACCATCTAAAAGGATGTGGTGATGGCTCCAAACCACTTGATAGGTATCATTTGCTAACCGAATCAAGGCGAGACGCATCAGAGGGGCTTGGGAAAGGTCGAAATCGCGATCGCGATCTGCCTGCAAAAACATTTCTAACCGTTCTGCTTGCAACTCCTGCGAATGCCGCCAATCTTGTTCCTCCCAAATTAGTTCAGCTTGGCGGTATACCACTTGATAAGGCTTTTCCAAATCTTCCCAAAAGAAGGCAGTTCGCAAAATCGGATGTCTGTCGATTACGCTTTGCCAAGCTTGCTTAAACGCCAAGGCATTAAAATCTCCTTGCACCGTCCAGCTATACTGCTCGAAATACATTGCAGATTTTGGGGCATACAGCGTATGAAACAGCAACCCCTGCTGCATCGGTGAAAGTTCGTAAATGTCTTCTAGATTTTCAACTTTCATGGCGGCTGCCTTTGGCAGATTGACTAATTTGGGCGAGCAACTTGTCAAAGTCGCTGGTACTAGCTTTAGCGGCGATAAAGTCTGAGGGAGTGTAGCCGCCTGCTTCTGGAGATTGACAGTGGGCAATAAGCGATCGCAACGCCTCTATATATCTCTCAGCCAGTCGCTGCACTGTTTCCCGGCGATGTACCGATTCGCTAAAACTCCATTCCAGGCGCAGTTGACCGACTGCAACTAATCCATTAATTTCTAATAGATAGGCTCGGCTTCCCCGTGGGCTGTAAAGGTTTCCAGTAGATTCAGAGGCGATTTTAAATAGCGAGGATGGCGGTAAACTTTGGTCGAATTGACCAAGATAGTTGAAAGTTACCTCCGCTTGAGGCAATGCTTTTAGTGCCAAGGCGACTTCTTCGCTGCTGAGGTAGCGCAACACACCATAGCCAAAGCCACGATTGGGAATCCGGCGGAGTTGTTCTTTAACTGCTTTTAAAGCTTCTCCGGGTTTGCAATTTTTACCTACATTCAGCAGCACAGGAAAGACTGAAGTAAACCAGCCTACAGTGCGCGATAAATCGATTGATTCTGAGAACGTCTCTCGTCCGTGTCCCTCTAGATCCACGAGAACCGAATCCATCCCTGTCCATTGCGAAAAAGCTTGTCCCAAAGCGGTTAGTAACACATCGTTTATTTGGGTGTTATAAACCTTGGGAACTTCTTGTAATAGAGCTTGAGTTTCTTCTTGGCTCAAGCTAACGGATACGGTTTGAACCGTAGCCATTGTATTGATTCCATTAGCATCTACGGGTAAGCAATAAGTCGGTTTTTGCAATTCTGTCAGCCAATGATTTAGTTCTTGCTTTAATGCATCTGAATTTGCATACTCTCGTAGTTGTTCAGACCACTGTTTAAACGAAGTTGTTTTAGCTGGAAGTTGAATGAATTTGCCTTGACTGATTTGTTCGTAACTTGTCTGTAAATCTTCAAGTAGAACTCGCCAGGAAACACCATCAACTGCTAAGTGATGGATGACAATCAACAAACGGTTCGGCTGATTGTCGCCAAGCTGGAATAAAACAACTCGAATCAGTGACCCTTCAGATAAATTTAAGCTAGCTTGAAGTTCATTAGCCGTGTCTTCAATCGCTTGCTTTTGCTGATTTTCTGGCAGGTTAGAAAAATCAAGTTTGATGAGTGGTATTACTTCATCAACATCAGCGTAAAACTGTTGCCAACCGGATGCATCCTTGACAAAATGTAATCGAAGGGAATCGTGATGCTTCAGTAATGCCTGTACCACCTTTTTTAACTGATTGACATCCAGGCGTTGCCGGGTTTCCAGCAAAACTGCCTGATTCCAGTGGTGAACATCGAGTAAATTTTGTTCAAAGAACCATTGCTGAATTGGTGTCAGAAGTACCGATCCAGTGACGATACCTTGTTCGGCTTCAATCGTCGTCTGCGTCGTCCCTGCTACCGCCGCTAACTCTGCGATTGTTTGATATTGAAAAATTTGTTTTGGACTTATCTGAAGTCCTGCATCACGCGCTTTAGAAATTATCTGAAGACTCAGAATAGAATCTCCACCTAACTCAAAGAAGTTATCGTGAATGCCAATTTTATCAACTCCTAGAGCCTGCGACCAAACTCTCGCTAGAACTTCTTCCCTTATGGTTTGAGGTGCGGTGTAAGCTGCTTCAACTTGGGAACAACTGGGATCTAGAACTGGAAGCGATCGCCTATCTAATTTGCCATTAGGTGTTAGCGGTAAAGCCTCCAACACCACAAAAGCCGATGGCACCATATAATGCGGTAGCTTTTCCTTCAAGAAACTACGCAATTCTTTAATTAATTCTGACTCTTGTAGGGACGCGCATCTGTGCGTTTGCCCTAATTCAACATTACTAATATTCCTCACTATATAAGCAATCAAGCGTTGGTTTCCAGGTTCATTCTCGCCAGCTAAAACCACAGCCTCACGCACCGCAGGATGTTGACTTAACACCCCCTCAATTTCTCCTAGCTCAATCCGGTAGCCGCGAATTTTTACTTGATAGTCAATTCTGCCAATAAACTCAATATTCCCATCAGGCAGAAACCGCGCCAAATCTCCAGTTTTATAGAGACGGGACTCTGACTCATTACAGATTTCTTGCCCCCCCTCTCTGCTTGCGGAGAGAGGGCTAGGGGATGAGGTTCTTACTCTAAAAGGATTAGAAATAAACTTCTCTTGTGTCAACTCAGGACGGTTGAGATAACCCCGCGCCAAGCCAGCACCGCCAACGTACAACTCGCCAGGAACGCCGACAGGTAGTGGCTGTAAATGGGAGTCTAAGATGTAAAGCTGAGTGTTGGTAAAGGGACGCCCAATTGGTACTAACTGCTCACTAGATAAATTAGCCGTTCCTTCAAAATAAGAACTATCAATCGTGGCTTCTGTCAAGCCAAAAGAGTTAATCAGTCGCGTCTGACTTCCACAAAATTTGCGATTTTTTTCATACTCTCGTACATACCAACTATCAGAGCCGCAAATTAGCAGCCGCATAAAATCGAGACGTTTTTTGTTATCCTCTACATATTGAACTAAACCCCTTAAAACAGCCGGAACAAATTCCGCACAATTCACTTTTTCCTGGAGCATCAACTCATAAAGCTTTGGCGGCTCTAGTAAGAATTCGCGGGGACACAGAACCAACTTCCCACCAGAACATAAGGCGCGAATGAAGTCTCCTGTAAATACATCAAAGGAGAAATTCGCCATCTGAAGATGACAGCTAGATGCAGCGCGAAGTTGATAAGTTTCTTCCCAAGCTAGATAGATACTAACCAGGCTGCTATGCTGAATCATCACTCCTTTAGCTTTGCCAGTAGAACCGGAGGTATAGATAATATATGCCAGGTTCTCGGCAGTCACTTTGGTAAGTGGATTCTTGGTACTATTTTGTGAAATTACCTCCAAATCTGCATCTAGACACACAACTTTTGCTTCGTGTTGAGGCAGACTCTTTAACAACCGATTTTGAGTCAGCAACACAGGCACTTGGGTATCTGACAACATGAAAGCCAAGCGCTCTGAAGGATAGGCAGGGTCTAGCGGTACATAAGCGCCACCCGCTTTGAGAATGCCTAAAATTCCGACAATCATTTCTAGGGAGCGTTCTACACAGATGCCTACCAAAACTTCTGGTTTTACCCCTAGCTTTTGCAAGTGATGCGCTAGTTGATTCGCCTTAGCATTGAGTTGTGCATAAGTTAGTTGTTGGTTCTCAAATACAACGGCAACAGCATCTGGTGTCTTCTCTACCTGTGCTTCAAATAGCTGATGAATACAGTGATTTTGAGGGTAATTCGCTTGGGTGTCATTCCAGTCAACTAGCAACTGATGCTGTTCGGCTTCTGTCAGTAATGGCAAGTGTGATAGGGGGCGATCGCAATCAGCAACAATACCTTCCAGCAGGGTTTGAAAATGCCCCACCATGCGAGTAATCGTGGTCGCGTCAAACAGGTCAGTATTGTACTCAAACGAGCCAATCAATTCTTCTCCCCGTTCGACCATATCCAGGCTCAAATCGAACTGTGCCGTCCCGCTATCCACTTCCAAGGGACTCAAAGTTAGTCCCGACGCCAGTTGCATCGCTGGCATGGGAGCGTTGTTCAAGGCAAACCACACCTGAAATAGAGGATTTTGGCTCAAATCCCGTTCTGGTTGGAGTTCTTCTACTAGCTTTTCAAAGGGCAAATCCTGGTGAGCATAAGCACCTAACGTTACTTCCCGAACCCGATTTAGTAACTCTTTGAAAGTGGGATTGCCACTTAAATCTGTTCGCAGCACCAAGGTATTGACAAATAACCCGATTAATCCCTCAACTTCCGCTCGGTTGCGATTAGCGATCGCAGTCCCCACAATCAGGTCATCTTGGTTTGTATAGCGGTGTGCTAGCGTCTGAAATGCCGCCAGCAGTGTCATAAACAAAGTCACACCCATTTGCTGACTTAGCGATTTGAGCGCTGCTGTCAGGGTTTTGGAGAGGACAAAAGATTGCTTTTTCCCCGTGTAAGACTGAATGGCTGGTCGAGGGCGATCGCTTGGCAGTTGCAGCACTGGTAGAGAACCGCTCAACTGTTGTTTCCAGTAATTGAGCTGAGTTTCCAAAACTTTCCCCTGAAGCCAGTCGCGCTGCCAAACGGCAAAGTCTGCATACTGAATTGGAAGTTCCGGAAGCGGTGACGGGTTGCTATTAGAAAAGGCTTCGTAAAGTGCTGCCATTTCTCGCAGAAATACCCCCAAAGACCAACCATCCGAGATGATATGGTGCATGGTCAGTAGCAGCACATGATCTGCTTCATCCATTCGTAGCAGCGTGACTCGCCACAGAGGAACTTGCGTTAAGTCAAAAGGTTGTTGGATTTCCGCATTTGCTCTTGCAAAAATCTCAGCTTCTCGCTCAGTTATGGGTAGCGCTGTTAAATCTACAATCGGCAAGTTTAGAGTTAAGCTGGCTCGGATAACTTGCACTGGCTGACCATCTTCAACCGCAAACGTCGTCCGCAAAGCTTCATGGCGTTGCACCATTTCCTTGAGACTTTGCTCTAAAGCAGCAATGTTCAGCTTCCCTGTAAGGCGGACAGCGGCAGGAATGTTGTAGAAAGGACTGCCTGGTTCAAATTGATCCAGAAACCACAATCTCGATTGTGCAAAAGAAGTTGGAAGAACGAAAATATCGTCTTCTTGAATGTCTGTTGTAGCGTCCCAGGAAGAATGCAATGTCATCGTTTACTCTCCCTTTTTTGATTGATTATGGGAACCGCGTCGAGCCGTTCTGAAAATTGGCTGAATCGCCGCTTCCTGAGCATCAGCGTTACTCTCTTTAGTTTGGGCAATGCTTTCAGCAAGTCCAGCAATTGTTGGCAACTCAAATAGATTTCGCAAAGGAATTTCTACTTGAAATGTGCGGCGCACCTTAGAAATCAGTTGGGTTGCTACTAAAGAGTTACCACCTAACTCAAAGAAGTTGTCGTGAATACCTACCCGCTCAAGGTCGAGAACTTCAGTCCAAAGTTGCGCTAGTTTTTCTTCAACTGGATTCCGGGGAGCTATATAAGCAACTTTTGATAAAGATAGATTTTCCGGTGCAGGTAATGCTCGACGCTCGATTTTGCCATTTGCAGTTAAAGGTAACGCCTCTAAAAACATAAATGCAGATGGCACCATATAACTCGGCAGTTTCTGCTTCAAAAAGTCCTGTAGATCGTGAATACTGGGTGCTTGTTCTTTCGGCACAATGTAAGCGACTAAACGCTTGTCACCAGGGTTATCCTCCCGCAACAAAACTACTGTTTCTCGAATAGTTGGGTGCTGCATTAGCGCTGCTTCAATGTCTCCCAGTTCGATGCGGAAACCCCGCAGTTTTACCTGATTGTCAATCCTTCCGAGAAACTCAATGTTGCCATCAGGTAGATAACGCGCCAAATCTCCAGTTTTGTATAAGCGACTCTCCCCCAAAGAGTCCCCTGCTAAGGAAGGGGGCTGAATCGTTAGGTTTTTAAACGGATTAGGAATAAACTTCTGTTGTGTCAAATCAGGACGATTGAGATAGCCTCGCGCTAAGCCAACGCCGCCAATGTGGAGTTCCCCAGCCACACCGACTGGGACAGGTTGCAGGTGCCTATCGAGGATATAAAGTTGAGTATTGGCGATCGCGCGACCAATCGGAACGACAGGGAGTTCGCTTTGCCGTTGACAAGCCCAATAAGTAACATCAATGGCTGCTTCCGTTGGGCCATAAAGATTGTGTAATTCGGCATCCAACCGGGCAAAAAAGCGTTGCTGAAGTTCGGAAGATAAAGTCTCACCACTGCAAATCACTCGTTTGAGACATTGACATTTTTGCACTTCCAATTCTTCTAAAAAAACCTGAAGCATTGGTGGCACAAAATGAATGGTAGTGATTTGCTCAACAGCAATCAGCTCCACTAAATAAGCGCTATCTTGATGCCCTCTTGGTTTAGCGACAACCAGACGAGAACCCGTTATCAAAGGCCAAAAGAATTCCCATACAGAAACATCAAAGCTGAAGGGAGTTTTCTGTAAAACTCGGTCAGTTTGTGTTAGTTGATAAGTATCTTGCATCCACAGTAAGCGATTGCAGATACCGCGATGGGTATTCATTGCTCCTTTGGGAGTTCCTGTGGAACCAGAGGTGTAAATAACGTAAGCTAAATTTCCCGCATTTACACTGCTAGAAGGATTTTCTAAGCTCTCTTGGGCAATGCTTTCCCAATCTGCATCGAGGCATAAAACTTGAGCATTGTGTTTGGGAATATTTTCAACTAAATGCTGTTGAGTTAATAGTACGGTTACTTGAGAATCTGACAGCATGAAAGCTAGGCGCTCTGGAGGATAAGAAGGGTCGAGAGGAACATAAGCTCCACCCGCTTTGAGAATGCCAAGTAGTCCCACCACCATTTCTAGGGAGCGTTCCATACAAATACCAACCAAAACTTCTGGTTCTACGCCTAGCTTTTGCAAGCAATGCGCTACTTGGTTGGCTTGTTGATTTAATTCTTGATAAGTTAATTGTTTGCTTTCAAAAACAACAGCAATATTATCTGGTGTTTTCTCTACTTGAGCGGCAAATAGTTGATGAAAACAGGCATCTTTAGGGTAGTCAACCTGAGTGTCGTTCCATGCTACGAGTAACTGATGTTGTTCTTGCTCAGAAAGCAGAGTGGAGAACTCATAACGTGCCGAAGGTTGGCTTGCCATGACTTCAAGAGTCTTAGCGTAATATCCCCTAATCGCCTCTCTTTCTTGTAGAGGAAATGATGCTTGATATTCCAGCTTGACTTGAACGCGATCGCTGACCGGATTCAAGACAAAATTAGCAATTAAAGCAAAGTTTGTCTCTTCAAAAAAGGCTGCGTCTAATATCTCAATGCTTGCCAGACCTAAAACACTTTCATAAACATGAAAATGCGTAAAGTTGAAAGCTGTTTCAAAAAGCGATTCTCTATTTAAAACATTCTGCAACTCTGGCAGGGGATAGCGGCGAAAAGGTAGCAATTCCCGCTCAGAAGCAAAAGTTTGTTTTATTAAATCTATCCATGTTCCTCCTGGCAATTCTTGGCGAAATGGCAGCGTGTTCAGGAAAAGTCCTAGAACCTTTTCACCATCTTCTTTTTCTAGTCTGCCATTAGAGACTAAGCCAGTTAAAACGGCTGATTGACCGCTCAATAAACTTAATACTCGCAGGTGTGCTGCAAGCAGAACACTTTTTAGGGGAACGCCTGCGGATTCAGCGAGTTGCTTTAAACCTGCGGAAGTCTCAGAAGAGAGGAAAATTTCCTCCGCGCAGGATTTCTTTGGATGCGTTTCTTCAGCGGGAGGAAGCCAGCGAGGCAGTTTAGTAATCGTGCTGTCTTTTAACTTTTCGCTCCAAAAGCTGCGACATTTTTCGGAAGCGATCGCTTGACGTTCTAAAGATACGAAATCCCGGAAATTACTAACAGGTGATGGCGTTGCCAAACCTTTTTCACCTTTCAGCAACGCAGAATACTGTTGAAACAACTCGGAGAATAAAGAAGCTACGCTCCAGCCGTCGAGAATAGCATGGTGAAAGCTGAGAGTGAGTTGAAATGTTGACTCACTACGGCGATGTACCTGAAATTTCAGGAGGGGAGGACGAGTCCAATCAAAATTTCGGCTTTTTTCAATTTCAAACCAATTCGTGAGTGCGTCTGCTTGTTCAGTGTCAGAAAGATGGCTCCAATCTTCTACTTGCAGAGGAATTTTAACTGTGTGATGAACAAGTTGCAGGGGTTCCTTAAAGCTAGTTAAATCGAAGCCGGTGCGTAACACTGCATGACGACTGACTAAATGGTAAATCGCTGTTTGCAGTGCTTCGAGGTCAAAAGTTGCTTGCACCTGGAAGCTTACAATGTCGTGATAAACTGCTGTTTCTGGGCTGTATTCGCTATGGAACAGCATCCCCGCTTGCAACTTGGTGAGGGGATAGGCGTCCTCAATTCCATTGGGTAATTTTTGGCGATCTGCTTCCGAAATCAGGCTAAAAGGTGCAACGGGAGCAGTCTTTTCAATTTCACTCGCTTCTAGATGTGGTGCGAGTTCAGAAATCGTCTGATATTGGAAGAGTTGTTGTAGAGAGAAATTTAAGCCTCGGTTTTGTACAAGCGATCGCACTTGTATACTGCGAATCGAATCTCCACCCAAAGCAAAGAAGTTGTCGTGGATGCCAACTTGCTCCAGCTTGAGAACTTCGCGCCAAACTTCCGCTAACACCTGCTCTGCGGGCGTTATAGGTGCCACAAACGCATCGTCTAAGTTAGGTCTGGATACCCCCGGAGACGGCAATCCTTGCCGATCTATCTTGCCGTTGGGAGTGAGCGGTAAAGATTCCAAAGTCACAAAGGCAGATGGAATCGAATACTCTGGCAGTTTCTGTTGTAAGTAAGAGCGCAATTCGCTAACGGTGGGGACTGCTGTTGAGTTGGGAACCAGATAAGCCACCAATTTAGATCCCGCTTCATCTTCCCGAATTAGCACCACCACGTCTCGAATTTGGGGGTGCTGTGCTAATACCGATTCGATTTCTTCTAGTTCAATCCGAAAACCTCTGAGCTTGATTTGGCGATCGCATCTTCCCAAATACTCAATCGTTCCATCAGCTTGGTAACGCGCCAAATCCCCCGTTTTATAAAGGCGCGACCTCTCCCCCAGCCCCTCTCCTGCTAGGAGAGGGGAGCCGGACTCCCCCTTCCCTCGCAGGGAAGGGGGTTGGGGGGTTAGGTTCTCAAACGGATTGGGAATAAACTTCTCTGCTGTCAATTCAGGACGATTTAAATACCCTCTCGCCACTCCTGCACCGCCGATATGTAGCTCACCAATTACGCCAATCGGGACAGGTTGCAGATGCCGATCCAAAATATAAAGTTGCGTATTCGCAATCGGACGACCAATCGGAATTGATCCAGATTGATGCTTGCCTAAAGGAACTTGATAAATACAACAACCAACAACCGTTTCTGTCGGGCCATATTCATTTACCAACACAGTATCCGGAGCAAACTTTTGCCAAAACGCAACGCTTTGAGCTAAAAGATTTTCGCCGCCAATAATAAAGGCTCTAGTTCGACCTGCGACTTCCTCAGGTACTAACTGATGGCGCAGCAAATCCAACTGAGCCGGGGTGATTTTAATTAAACTAAAGTCACCACCTTGACGCAGCGCAATACTCAGAGCTTCGATACCCTGCGCTTCAGAAAGCAAGATTACCCGATTCCCCACTAATAAAGGTGAAAATAATCCGGTAATCGTCATATCGAAGCTCAGAGAAGAGTGAACTGGAGCGCCTTTCCCAGCTTCGACAGCGTAAGCTTGCGAACACCAACTTAAGTAATTAACCAGCCCTCGATGGGGAATCAAGGTTCCTTTTGGCTTACCCGTGGAACCGGAAGTATAGATGACGTAAGCGAGGTTATCGGCGTTAACTTCTCTGGCTGGACTGGCTATACTTTCTTGAGCAATGCAATCCCACTCTGCATCTAAACAAATAACTTTAGCGGTGTGGTGAGGTAGCTTTTCGATTAAATGCTGTTGAGTTAACAACACGGGCATCTGAGCGTCAGACAGCATGAAAGATAGGCGCTCTTGGGGATAGGAGGGGTCTAACGGCACATAAGCTCCCCCTGCCTTGAGAATGCCGATGAGTCCGACCATGATCTCCAAAGAGCGTTCTACACAGATGCCAACCAGAGATTCGGTTGTTATCCCCTGTTTTTGCAGATAATTCGCCAGTTGGTTCGCACGTTCATTTAATTGTTTGTAGGTGAGATGTTGCTCTTCAAATGTGAGCGCGTTCGCGGAGCGTGCGGTTAGCGCGATCGCATCCGGTGTTTTCTCGACCTGCTGTTCAAACAATTGATGAAAGCAGCTATCGGCAGGGTAATCAGTCTGAGTCTGATTCCACTCCACCAACAACTGATATCTTTCAGCCTCCATCAATAAGGGCAAATCCGACAAACGCCGATCGGGATTCGCCACAATACCTTCCAGCAGCGTTTGAAAATGCCCCAGCATCCGAGTAATCGTGGCTTCATCAAACAAGTCAGTGTTGTACTCTAATGACCCTGTTAGTCCTTGTTCGGTATCCGTTATCTCTAGCGTCAAATCAAACTTAGCAGTGCCAGTTTCCACCTCCACCAGACTCAAACTCAGACCTGGTAACTGTAAGGCTGTTTTAGGGGCAGTATGGAGGGCAAACATCACCTGGAACAGGGGTGCATAACTGCGATCGCGACTTGGCTGTAGTTCCTCTACCAGCCTTTCAAAGGGCAGATCCTGGTGAGCATAGGCTTGTAGCGCCACTTCTCGCACCCTCGCCAGCAATTCTCGAAAACTTATGTTTTCAGACAGCAGCGTGCGTAAAACTAGCGTGTTGACAAAAAACCCAATCAGATTCTCCGTTTCCCTCTGGCTACGATTGGTCATGGGAGTGCCAATCGAGATGTCTTCCTGCCCCGTATAGCGGTAAAGCAGCGTGTTAAAAGCCGCTAATAGCGTCATAAACAGCGTGCTTTCTGACTGCTGACTCAACGTTCTCAGCGATAAGGCAAGCGGTTGGGAAATGGTGAAAAATTGCCTAGCGCCCTTAAAAGTATTAACAGTTGGTCGCGGTCTATTTGTAGGCAGTTCCAGAATTGGGGAAGCACCCGTTAATTGCTGCTTCCAGTAGTTAAGCTGAGTTTCTAGAACTTCTCCCACAAGCTGCTGTCGTTGCCATGCCGCAAAGTCGGCATACTGAATTGGAAGTTCAGGTAAAGGTGAGGGATTTCCTTGACAAAAAGCTTCATACAATGCTGCCAATTCTTGAATAATCACACCACGAGACCAACCATCAGAAACAATGTGGTGCATCGTGAACAACATCAGGTGTTCTGCCTCACTCAGATGCAACAGCTTCACTCGCAGCAGTGGTTCCTGGGATAGGTCGAAAGGACGTTGTGCTTCCTCTTTTTTCGCATCTTCTAACACCTGCTGCCCTTCGTTTTCAGGCAAATCCCGCAAATCAATTACGGGCAGATTTAACACCAAATCTGAAAATTTTTCCTGCACGGGTTCTCCCCCCACCGCCATAAAACGGGTTTGCAGAACTTCGTGCCGTTGTCGAATTTTATTTAGACTTTTTTCTAGTGCTTTTACATTTAAAAATCCTGTCAATCGGATAGCGATGGGGACATTGTAAATAGGGCTAGCTGGCTCTAGCTGATGAAGAACCCACAGCCGTTGTTGATGAAAAGATAAAGGCAACAATTTGGAATCTTTTCGTTGAGTAATCGAGTGATTTTTAACAGAACTCAAACCCTTTTGTTTGAGCCGAAGTTCCAGTAGCGCCCGTTGTTCCGGAGATAAACCAGCAATTCTTTGAGAAATATTATTCATAATTAATTACCCATAAAAGCTTAGTGCTAGAGAAAGAACTGAGAGTATATAGCAATCCCATTTGATTCGTGAGATTTTTTTAACGAACCGCAGAGGACGCCGAGGGCGCAGAGGAAAGAGAAGAAGAGAGAAGATGAGTTCGCGAATCAAATAGGATTGCTATATAGCACCATAAACAATTTGTAAGATTTTCCATTTCTCTTCCTCTCTTCCTTGGCGCTCTTTGCGTCTTGGCGGTTCGTTCACAAAGATAATGTTCGCAAATCAGATATAACCGATCTAATTTTTATGCTTGCTAACGAAAGCTTGCTTGTGATTCTTTAGCAACCAGCGCTTGTATTTCATCCAAAGAGAGATTTTCCACCTCCGCTAACATCTTCTCAATCTCCGCCATTTGTTCTAGATTAGGCTGCTTTTCGGCAATGAAAGTAGCGAGTTCAGCGACTGTAGAAGCTTCAAATAGAAGAGTCCGCAACGGTAATTCCACTTGGAAAGTTTCACGCAGCCGGGAAATCGTTTGTACAGCCAGTAAAGAATGTCCGCCCAACTCAAAGAAGTTATCGTAAATTCCCACTTTTTCAAGTCCTATCAGTTCTTGCCAGATATTAGCAATACCTTGCTCAATCTCATTGCGAGGAGCAACATAGGCATTTGCTTGCAGGGGTCTGGGATGTCTTGTTGTCGATAATTGACTAAAATTCTCTGATTCTTGGGCGGCAGAAATTGATGAATTAAAGTTATTAGTCTGCTCAATTGCATCTGACAAATCTTGCGTTGAAATGATAACTTGAGAAAGGGAATTTTCCAAAATTCGGCTCAAGACATCCACCGCTTCTGCGGATAAAATTCCATTTTTCAGACTTTCTTCCCGCCACTGTTTGAGCTTTTCAGGAACGGCAGTATTCACCGCCATGCCAACTTCTTGCCACGCATCCCAGTTAATCGAGATTGTATGAGCGGATTTAAAAGGATTGCGGTGAGCAAAGGCATCCAAAAAGGCATTGGCAGCACTATAGTCTACTTGTCCAAATCCGCCTTGGATTGAGCTAAGAGATGAACAGAGAACCACGAAGTCTAAATTGACATCCTTGAGGACATCATTTAGTACCAAAGTTCCCATCACTTTAGGAGCAAAAACACTCTCAACAATTTCTGGTGTTTTGAGTTGAATCATGCCACCACCCGCAACTCCGGCAGCGTGGATAACCCCGTGAATCTCACCAAAGCGTTCTAGGGATTGCGCGATCGCATTCTGCATTTGTTCATCATTCGCAACATCGGCAGCAACTACCAGGACATCAGCACCTAATACTTCTAATTCCTGCAATTTCTGAATCTTACGGCTGGTAGGATCGAGCGCATCATGGGTTGCTAGCCATTGCTGCCACTGCTCTTTTGCAGGCAGTGCAGAACGTCCGATTAGAATTAACTTGGCTTGTACTGTCTTGGCGAGGTATTCGGCGAAGACTAAGCCCATCCCTCCCATGCCGCCTGTGATCAGGTAGACTCCCTCTTGTCGTAACCGGGTTTGGCTAGCTTTTTCTAGCGGGACTGGCTCAAATGTCTGAACCCAGCGGTGATTGCCACGGTAGGCAATCATCGAGTCTTTTGAATCTGCCCTTAGTTCTGCGAACAGTTGCTCTACTAAGTTGTTGGTTCCTGATTCCGAAAGCGCCACATCAACTTGACGACAATTGATGTGAGGATATTCTTGAGGAATAACTTTGCATGAACCGATGATGGTTGCTTTTTCAGGACACAATAGCTCATCGCCAATAATGTCATGAAGATTGTTACTGGCAACTAGAAGTTGAATGGAATTGCTAACGGGTTGTTGTCCTAGCGCTGGCGCTAAATAAATCAGACTGTAGAAACCGAGATTTTGGCTGGTTTCCAAGGACTGAGGCGGTGATTGGGTGATACTCCAGAGATGCGCGATCGCATTCGGGGCTTTCCCTTGTTCCCGCACGGCTTGAATCAAGGCGTAATAATCATCCTGGCAAGCTGGATTAATCGTGTAAGCGTTGCTATCAAGTTGCTTAAATTGCTCTCCAACCCGGACAGAAATCGCATCTTGTCCAACTTGTTGCAATCGGTTGACAATTTGAGAACCGATTCCACACTCATCCACAAAAATCAGGTAACACGCAGACGAAATCTCTCTCGTTTTGACCAGGGGAATTTGCTTCCAGGAAGGAACATAAAACCAGTCAGTGATATTGGATTTCCCTGGCTTGCTTTCACCTGTACTGGATGCTGGGGCTTGGGTTTCTGGGGCTTGGGTTTGAGGTTCAATCCAGTAGCGCTGACGTTCAAACGGGTAAGTCGGTAAAGGCACGCGGTGACGGTGTTCGCCAGCATAAAAAGCAGACCAATCCACCGAAACTCCTGCTAGCCAAAGCCGCCCTAAGATATCGAGGAAAAAGGCGATATCTGAGTTTTGCTCTTGGGGATGGCGTAACGAAGGCAATACCACTTGCCCGATTGCTTCATCGGAATGCTGTTTGGCAAGGGTACATAAACTACGCCCCGGACCCACTTCTAAGAGGATGCGATTTGGCTGTTGTAGTAAGGTAGAGATTCCCTGAGAAAAGCGTACTGTCTGCCGTAAATGCGTCGCCCAGTAATTAGGATCTGTCGCTTCTTCTGCTGTAATCCAAGTTCCCGTAACGTTGGAGATAAAGGGAATCTCAGGAGGATTCAGTTTAACTTTTTTCACTTCTTCAATGAATGGCTCTAATAGAGAATCCATCATCTGGGAATGAAAGGCATGAGAAGTATGCAAACGCCGACACTCGACACCTTTTGCTGTGAGTTGCGCTTCAATTGCGTCTATCGCGTCAAGGGTTCCGGAAACGACGCCCAAAGAAGGGGCATTACTGGCGGCTAAAGATAAATTCTCATTCAGTAGGCTTTGAATTTCTGCTTCTGGCAATGAAACGGCAAGCATTGCCCCGGCTGAGATTTGCTGCATCAGTCGCCCACGAATCGCCACCAAAGCTAAAGCGTCTTCAACAGACATGACACCCGCAAGGCAAGCCGCTACATATTCGCCAATGCTGTGACCAATCATCGCCTGGGGAGAAATGCCCCACGACATCCACAACTGAGCTAAGGCATACTCAATTACAAACAATGCGAGTTGCGCAAAGCAGGTTTGTTTGAGTTTTTCTGCGGCGGCTTCAGGATTCGCCTGGTTGGGATAAAGTAGCGATCGCAAATCCATCCCGATATGAGGTTGAAGAAGGGTAGCGCAACGGTCTACTTGTTCGCTAAATATCGGCTCAGTCTGGTAGAATTCCCGCCCCATATTCACATACTGCGCTCCCTGTCCGGGAAACATGAAGGCGATGGAGCGTTCAGTAGGCTCTTGGAAGTGAGTTAAAACTTTTTGAGGATCAGGGGTTTCCAATTGGTTTACTAACTCCTCAACCGTCTGGCAAACCAAGATCCGGCGATGTTCAAAAGCCCGACGACCTACTTGCAGGGTGTAAGCAACATCCGCCAAATTGAGATCGGGGTGCTGCTTGAGGTGAGCCGCCAAATTTGCCGTAGCCGTCTCCAGTGCCGATTCCGTTTTGGCGGAAAGCATTATCAATTGGCAGGGGCGAGAAGTTCCAGACGCTGCCATCGGGAATTCTTCGAGAACGACATGGGCGTTGGTGCCACCAATCCCCAAAGAACTGACTCCGGCGCGGCGCGGCGTTGCACTTGCCTTCCATTCCGTCAGCTGGGTATTGACGTAAAAGGGACTATTGGCAAAATCAATCTCAGGATTTGGCTGTTGAAAATTTAGGCTGGGTGGAATTAACTTGTGTTTCAGCGCCAAAACCGTCTTAATTAGTCCCGTAACTCCTGCTGCTGCATCCAGATGACCGATATTGGTTTTGACGGAACCGATGGCACAAAAGCCTTTTTTCTCGGTATTGGCACGAAAAACGTTAGAAAGTGCGGTAATTTCAATCGGATCGCCTAACGTGGTTCCGGTTCCGTGAGTTTCGATATAGGTGACAGTTTCCGGATCGACTCCAGCTAGCGCCAGTGCTTCTGCGATCGCGTCTGCTTGTCCGTTGACGCTGGGTGCTGTATACCCGACTTTCTCAGAACCATCGTTATTAATCGCCGAACCTTCAATGACCGCATGAATGCAGTCGCCATCTGCGATCGCATCCTCTAATCTTTTTAAAACGACCACTCCCACACCATTCCCAATAATGGTTCCCTGTGCATCAGCATCAAAGGCGCGGCAATGACCATCCGGAGATAAAATTCCCCCTTCTTGATATAGATAGCCGGTTTTTTGCGGTACCCGAATCGAAACTCCACCCGCCAACGCCATATCGCATTGGTAATTTAATAAACTTTGGCAAGCCAGAGTTGTCGCCACTAATGAAGTAGAACAAGCTGTTTGAACGGTCAGGCTTGGCCCTTTAAGATTTAATTTGTAAGAAACGCGAGTCGTGAGGAAATCTTTATCGTTGCTAATCAACTTTTGGAAACTGTCCGCCGACCCAATTTGGTCGCGATTTAAATTAAAAGATAAATAATTATTCAGGCTGGCACCTGCATAAACGCCAATGCGACTTTCACATCTTTGGGTGTCGTAACCAGCATTTTCCAGCGCTTCCCAAGCACACTCTAAAAATACCCGGTGTTGCGGGTCGGTCATTTCCGCTTCTTTGGGGTTAAATCCAAAGAAGGAAGCGTCAAAATACTCGACATCTTCTAATACGGCACCAGCTTTTACATGATTGGGATTATCGAGTAACTCTGGAGCGATTCCAGAAGCTGTTAATTCTTCATTGATGAAGACCGAAATTGATTCGACTCCATCGCGTAAATTTTGCCAAAATTCTTCGACATTCTTAGCACCGGGAAAGCGCCCACTCATGCCGATAATGGCAATGCCTTCCAGAGAATCGTAATTTGTAGCGCTATCCATGAGTCTTTCTACCTTGCTTGCTCAATAATTCTTTTTGGCGATTGATAGCCTCTATTTGCTTTCGAGCGCGCTGGACACTATCGCGTCCAACTTCGCGATCGCGCATCTCTTCAAAAGCAGGCTGTTGTTGGCTTAAATATTGCACCAGCGAATAAATGGTTGGGTTTTGAAACAAAGTAACGACTGATATCTCTCGGTTAAAAACTGTTTGCAGTTTGTGATTCACCTGAAGCATCAGTAATGAATGTCCCCCGAGATCAAAGAAATTATCGTGAATCCCGACTTTCTCTAAGTTCAGTACCGTTTGCCAAACAGTCGCAATTGTTTTTTCAATCTCCGATTGGGGAGGTTGATAAACTGCTAACTCTAAACGCTGATTTTCCGGAACAGGTAAGGCGCGACGATTGACTTTTCCATTGGGTGTCAGCGGCAAAGTCTCTAGGAATACGAAAGCCGAAGGCACCATGTATTCAGGAAGAGTTTGTTTTAAGCGATCGCGCAATTCATTAATCGAAAGTTCAGCATCGTGATTCGGAACTACATAAGCGACTAAGCGGCGGTCGTTGGGCATATCTTCTCTGGCAAGCACCACCGTTTCTCGCACCTGGGGATGTTGTAACAACACCGCCTCAATTTCTCCCAATTCGATACGGAAACCCCGAATTTTTACTTGGTGGTCAATTCTCCCCAAAAACTCAATGTTGCCATCTGGCAAATAGCGGGCTAAATCTCCGGTTTTGTAAAGGCGGCTCTCCCCCTTCCCCACGAGGGCAGAAGGCTCGTTGGTTACGTCTTTAAAAGGATTCTGAATAAACTTCTCTTGGGTCAACTCTGGTCGATTCAGATAACCTCTAGCTAAGCCAAAACCGCCAATGTGTAACTCGCCCGGAACGCCAATCGGGACAGGTTCTAAATGTGAATCTAAGAGATATATCTGCGTATTGGCAATCGGACGACCGATAGGAATAATTCGCCGTTGGCTGTTACGCTGGCAAGCCCAAAAAGTAACATCGATTGCCGCTTCTGTCGGCCCGTAAAGGTTATGTAATTCTACTGCACCTAGACGGATAAAAAAGCGCTTTTGCAAATCAAAAGGCAGAGCTTCACCGCTACAAAATACCCGTTTAAGACTGTTACATTTTACTACACTTAACTCCTCTAAGAATACTTGCAGCATGGAGGGGACAAAGTGCAGTGTCGTGATTCTTTGCTGGGAAATCAGTTGGACTAAATAACCGCTATCTTGATGACCACCTGGTTTGGCTAAAACGAGACTAGCACCCGTTAACAAAGGCAAGAAAAATTCCCAAACTGACACATCAAAGCCGAAGGGAGTCTTTTGCAAAACTCGGTCGGTTGTTGTTAATTGGTAAGTGTCTTGCATCCACAGCAAGCGATTGTTTAACCCCAGGTGGGTGTTCATCGCTCCCTTGGGCTTTCCTGTGGAACCGGAGGTGTAAATTACATAAGCCAAGTTCTCTGGTGTAGCAGATGAAAGAGGGTTTTCTGTACCCTCTTGGGTAATCGTTTCCCAGTCGGTATCTAAACAGATAATCGCTTGATGTTGCGGTAATTGATTAACCAAATATTGTTGAGTTAGCAGTAGTGACACTTGGGCATCTGCCAACATAAACGCTAAGCGCTCTTTCGGATACGTAGGGTCTAGAGGTACATAAGCACCACCCGCTTTTAAGATGCCTAAAAGAGCGACTACCATTTCCAGCGATCGCTCCATGCAGATGCCAACCAAAACATCTGGCTGTACGCCCATCTGTTGCAGGTGGTGAGCTAACTGGTTCGCTCGGTTATTTAACTCGCGGTAAGTTAGAGACTCGATGAATCCCGTCTCTATATTGTCGAAGATTAATGCGATCGCATCCGGTGTCTTTTCTACCTGCTGCTCAAATAGTTGATGGATACACTTTTGGGGGTAATCAACTTGAGTGTCATTCCACTCCACCAGCAAAGTATGACGCTCAGATGCAGTTAATAGCGGCAAATCTGATAAACACTGCTCTGGATCGGCAACAATTCCTTCCAGTAAGGTTTGGAAATGCCCTAACATTCGGGTGATGGTGTCCGCGTTGAACAAATCGGTGTTGTATTCCAGCGTCCCGCTCAATCCCTGTTCCGTATCTATCATCGATAGGAATAAATCAAACTTCGCGGTTCCGCTATCAACTTCTGAAGTTTTTAAAGTTAACTCTGGTAACGAAACCGTCGAAAATGCGGGATTCTGGAGGACGAACATTACCTGAAATATCGGGTTATAGCTCAGATCCCGACTCGACTGTAATTCCACCAGCTTCTCGAAAGGCAAATCTTGGTGAACATACGCATCAATTGCCACCTTTCGCACCCGTCCCAGCAATTCTTTAAAGCTGGGATTTCCTGCCAAATCGGTACGCAACACCAAGGTATTGACAAAGCACCCAATCAAGGATTCCAGTTCAGCGCGATCGCGGTTGGCAATCGGCGAACCAACTAAAATGTCCTCCTGTCCTGAATAACGGTAAAGCAACGTCTGAAACGCCGCCAGCAAGGTCATAAATAAGGTGACACCCTCCTGCTGACCTAGCATTTTGATTGCCTCAGTCAATGCTTTGGGCAGCACTAACTTCTGCTGCGCCCCCCGAAAAGTCTGAATTGGCGATCGCGCCCGGTCAGTTGGCAACTTTAATACTGGAAGTTCTCCCCCTAACTGCTGCTTCCAATAATTCAGATGAGTTTCTAGCTTCTCACCAGAGAACCATCGTTGTTGCCAATCGACATAATCAACATATTGGATGGGAAGTTCAGCAAGTGGCGAAGGCTTTCCGGTCGAGAAAGCTTCGTAAAGTGCTGTCAATTCTCGGACGAAAACTTTAACCGACCAACCATCAGCAACAATGTGGTGCAGCGTCAGCAGTAGCATCGACTCTTCTGCGGTTAGATGCAGCAGTTTTGCCCGGAATAACGGGGTTTGTGCCAAATCGAAGGGCGTTTGAGCCTCTGCGATCGCAAATTGTTGCGCTTGCGCTTGTCTCTCAGCATCGGGCAATTGCCGCAGATCCACCTCTGGTAAATTTAAGGTGACGCAGCTTTCCCCAGAAATCGCTTGCACGGGTTCGCCCTCCACTAGGGCAAAGCTTGTCCGCAAGATTTCGTGTCGCCGGATAATTTCGTGAATACTACGAACCAGCACTGGCACATCCAACCGTCCTGTCAGGCGAACCGCAATGGGAATGTTGTAAGCCGGAGTTCCTGGTTGCAGTTGATTGACAAACCACAATCTAGCTTGAGAAAAAGAAAGCGGATGCTCGTCAGTAGTTTTCTCAACTCTGCACAAAGGTATCGATGCAGACGGAACCGCCTGAGTCAGTTGGTCGAGTATCTGCGTTGCCAGTTGGGTAATGCTAACTCCCTCGAACAAATCCGCGATGGATACAGCTATCCCCAAATCAACCTCGATCCGATTCTTCAACTCGAAAACCATCAACGAGTCGAGACCAAAACGGCTCAAAGGCTGCTCAATACTAATATTTCCTCGATGATTCTTCCTCTGCGTTCTCTGCGTACTCTGCGGTTCGTTCCCAAAATCTAATTCAAACGACGCAACACCCAGTACCCGCGCCACTTGCCTTTGCAGATAAGCCTCTAATCGCTGCTGACGTTCTTCCGACTCAACAGCCAGCAACTCCTCGCGGGTGAGATTATCTTCATTTTCGACAGGATAGGAATTCTCTAAAATACTGCTACCAATAACATCCAATTCACCTGCAAGATACTCCGCACGAGTAGCGCGGCGTTGAATCTTCCCACTGGAAGTCTTGGGAATACTGCCACCTTTAATCAGAACGACCGCATAAACTTGTATCTCATGTTCTTCTGCAACTGCCTGACGAATGGCGGCGGTGACTTCCTCAACATTCGGTTTCGCGCGAAATTCTACCTCTTGCACCACGACAAGCCGTTCTTCATTGCCGACTTCTACCGCAAAAGCTGCACCACTGCCAGAACGCAATCCTGGATAGCTGCATTCTGCCGTTCGTTCAATGTCTTGGGGATAGAGGTTGCGACCCCGGATGATAATTAAATCTTTGGCTCGACCTGTGATGAACAGTTCGCCATTGTGCAAAAAGCCCAAGTCGCCTGTTCTTAAAAAAGGCTTTCCGTCCGTATCTGCCAGGGAGGCGCGGAAGGTTTGCACCGTCTCCTCTGGTCGATTCCAATAGGCGTGACCGACACTAGGACCTGAAACCCAAATTTCACCAATTTCATCTGGCGCACATCGGGTTAAAGTTTCAGGATTAGCAATAACAATCTCCTGTTCTGGTAAGGCGTTCCCGCAACCGACCAGAGGCTGGAAATTGTCGTCATCATTAGCATCAATGACTTGGTTGCGTTCTAGTGCCGTTTTTTGAACAGTTTTCGTTACCGCAACCGCTGCCTTAACACCACCAGAAACGATTAGGGTTGCCTCCGCCATCCCGTAACAGGGATAAAAAGCTGTTTTTAAAAAGCCGCAGGAAGCAAAGGCATCTGCAAACCGCTCTAAAGTATCTTGGCGGATGGGTTCTGCACCGTTAAAAGCGACACTCCATCTGCTTAAATCAAGGGTTTCTTTTTGCTCAGGTGTAATTTTCTGAACGCACAGTTCATAAGCGAAATTCGGGCCACCGCTGGTAGTCCCTTGGTAATCGGAGATCGCTTTCAGCCAGCGATACGGACTCACCAGAAAAGATGCGGGTGACATTAAGTAGCAAGGAAACCCGCCATACAAGGGTTGCAGGACGCCGCCGATAAGTCCCATGTCATGATATATCGGCAGCCAGGAGACAAATTTGCTACTGGGCGAATGTTCCATGAGCCGGTAAGTCATGGCGGCATTGTGCAGTAGGTTGCCATGAGTGAGCATGACTCCTTTCGGCGTTCCTGTAGAACCGGAGGTGTATTGCAGAAAAGCTAATGTGTCTTGATGAATGCTTGGCAGTTCCCAATTCTCTTCGATGCCATTGGGTAAGTTGTCCGTAGTTAGCCACTGGATGTCATTTGGGTCAGTTTTTTGAGCCAGAAGCGATCGCACTTTCGCAAAAATCGCTGTTGTGGTGAGCGCGATTTTCGCCTGTGCATCTTGCAAAATTGCTTGAATTCTCGGCGTGTTGCGTTGGTTGCGAGGCGGATAAGCGGGAACGGCGATCGCGCCTGCATACAAACAACCGAAAAATGCTGCTAGATAATCCAAACCCGGTGGATAAAGCAATAAGGCACGTTCGCCACTTAAACCCATCCCTTGCAGCTGGGATGCGATCGCTCTACTGCGCCGATCCAACTCTCGATAAGTCAGGTTCTCGCCTGGTGTTTCCCCATCCTGCAAGAAGGTAAACGCCAGTTTTTCCGGTTCGTTTACGGCTCTGTAGCGCAGAATGTCTGCTAGAGTGGCAATTTTCTTGGACGGGTTTTCTGGAAAATCTTGGCAAAAATCGACCATGTTACTTTTTCTGCTTTTTCAACCCTGAACTGTTGAATCCGACCACAAAGTTCAAACTCTCTAGTTCAAACTCTCTCGTCAAAGATTCGCATTGCCGAACGGAAACCGCCCATCTCTAGCTCCAATCCGGGTGGTTGGATTAAAAACTGAGCGCTTCATCTGTATTTGCTGTTAAATCGACGTTTTTGGGAGTTTTAGGAACCCTCGGCAGGGCAAAAAACCTCACAAATCCTGGTGTTGGCGTTAGGGTCAACGCTCCTCTTCAAGAGGGTTGTTAGCGGTAACTTTTCACTGCTATTGACATTCATTTTTAATAAGCTTGGATAACCTTAGTACAAAGCTTGCAAGTTTGGCAAGTAGCAATCGCAAAATTTTTTCAGAAATAAAATTCCGGCTTTTGCTCTTCTATGGGTTGGGGGAAGCATGACTTAAACTAGCCGGAAAGCTTCCCCCGACGCTTGTGCAGTAGAGTCTGACATAACCCCAGCCCTTCTCCTACAAGGAACGAGATTTGCTCCGCTTCCCTATCACGGAATGCGGCTGGGGGTTAGGCTTTGTATATGAGCGAACGGAAAACCGCTATAGTTTCATGCTCTCCCGGTCAAGGCGTGCAAATTTTTCTGGACGCTAAATCGGGTATTTTCAGAAAAAACTGACATGAGTTCTCAATAGACTAATTTTTTTTATACCCTTGACATTGGCAGATAAGACGTTATATGTTGCTGACCTAGTGATAATAACTTTCAATAACCAACTAGGTCGTAGTGAGCGCATCGATTGGGCGTGAGGAAATTTGAAGCAAACAAATTGTTACACCGCAAGTAATCAAGCGATGAATGGATTCTTTTGCGCCGAAGAGTCACGCCAAGCTGGAGAAGAGATTATCGGGTGTGCAACGAATCACAAAATCTATGTACTGATTGAGTGTCCACCGCCTTGGACACCCGATCCACTTGATTCAAAATTCCTCCCGGCTAATTTAAAAGCCTTGAAGGAGGAAATTGATACAGAGGAGCTTTCTGTTCGGGTTGTATTGATTCATCGCGACCAAACTAAGCGCGATCGCGGCAAGCGCCTGATAATTTTTCGAGAAAAAACCGGGCTTTCAGCAGGTTACACCAAGCAAGAATTTCTAGTTTCAGATATCAATGATGTAGCTTCTTTACTGAAAGACTGTTTAACAGGCAACGCTCCAGAACATGAAGCTATAAATATTCAAACAAGAGATATTTTAGTCTGTACCCACGGTAGCCATGATAAATGTTGTGCTAAGTATGGCAATCCTTTTTACAAAGCTGCCTTAGCTACTGTCTCTGACTTATCACTCGATCGTGTCCGCGTTTGGCAAACCAGTCACATTGGCGGTCATCGCTTTGCCCCTACTGCAATTGATTTTCCAGAGGGAAGATATTATGGCAGGCTCAACCAAAAATCATTTGCTGCCATTCTGACCCGAACGGGTGACATTCAGTGCTTGAACAATGTCTATCGTGGTTGGGGACTTTTACCTTGGGCAGCTCAAATCTTAGAAAAAGAACTCATCCTCAAATATGGCTGGGATTGGTTTAACTATCAGGTTGCCTATCAGATAATTGAGCGAAGCGAAGATGAAAGTTTTAATCAAGTTGAAATAACTTTTAAAACTCCGAATGGAGTTCTGAGTGTCTATAGAGCCGACATTATTGAAGATAAACATAAAACTCTTCATTTAAAAGGAGAATGTGACAGCAATGAATTGTATGAATTCAACCAATATATTACGAAAAACCTGGTAAGCATTTCGTAGTAATAGATAAATTTCTAAAAATATTATTTTAAGACATAGAGGTTATATTTCGACTGTCAAATCATCTTTTCCTTGCTTTGTATTCTTAACGTCTTGGTGGTCAAATATTTTTTAAAATTAATATGTTTTCAATTAAACAAATAGCCCGTTTTTTAAACAAAGTCGCTATTTATTTTCAGTATTTTACTTTCCGCTGTTATACAATTTGGAATTCAAAGACCAACTATAGTCAGCGTAATATCCGACTGTTGTTAATAACACTTTTAACAATTTGTATCGTTTCTGCCTGTGGGAATAATGCCAAAAAGAATGGGACGAATAACAGTATTAATGTTTCTCTAAACTTGCCTTCTCAAGCTGTACGAGTAGTCAAGCACGCAATGGGAGAAACAAAGGTTCCCGTTAATCCGCAGCGGGTAATTGTGCTGGGAAACTTGGAGAACGTCTTAGCTTTAGGTATCAAGCCTGTAGGTGCCACAACCTTAGGAGATGGGGAGTTTCCCTCCTACCTCCGGAATCAAACCGAAGGAATTACAAAACTTGGCATAAATGGGCAACCAAGCCTGGAGAAAATTTTGTTCTTGAAGCCAGACTTGATTTTGGGTTGGTCTTGGGATGAAGGAATCTATGAGAAGCTATCACAAATTGCCCCGACAGTTTTTGCTGAAGGGAGTATTACGTGGAAAGAGTGGCTGAGAACATTTGCCGAAGCGTTGGGTAAGACGCCAGAAGCCGAAAAGCTTTTAAGGAATTATAATCAGCGCGTCGAAACATTTAAAGAGCAAATGGGCGATCGCTTCTCGCAAATTCAGGTATCTGTGGTTAATTTTTGGGCAGATAAAGTCCGAATCTACATGAAGCGTTCCTTCAGTGGACTCATTCTCAATGATATCGGTATGCTTCGTCCATCAGCGCAGAATAAAGATAAAAACTCGGAAAATCTCTCATTAGAGCTAATTCCCAAAATGGAAGGTGATGCGATTTTCTTAGTACTCGGAGAAGGTAAGGAATCTAAGTTAAACCAATTTACAAATCATCCTCTTTGGTTCCAATTGAATGCGGTTAAACAAGGTAAGGTATACCAAGTCAATAGCGATGCCTGGATTAGCAGTTGGGGCATTATCGGAGCCAATCGAGTTCTCGATGACTTGTTTAAATATTTGGTAACAGAGAAATCAAGCAAGGGCAAGGAATTCCCTAAAGTTGCAGCTTTGACTCAATAGTTTAATCCCTAATCAAGATTCATCCAAAACCGCCCACAATCGATAAAACACTACATTCACCAATGGGAGGGATATTCTACTCGGATGGAAACCGCCTTAACAAAACTAATATGCGAACCTTCTTCATCATTTGGATCGGTCAGCTAGTCTCAACGATCGGTAGCTATATGACCAGTTTTGCCATCCAAATCTGGATGTGGGAACTGACTGGTCAGGCGACGGCACTTGCTTTAGTGGGTTTCTTTACCCTGGTGCCGAGTATCTTAATTACACCCATTGCTGGGCTAATTGTAGACCGCTGGAACCGCAAATTCCTGATGATGATTGGCGACACAGTGACAGCTTTGTGTACCCTGGTAATTCTTTGGCTGTACCTGACCAACCAATTGCAAATCTGGCATCTTTACATCGGTGGCGCGGTTAGCGGTGCTTTTAGCGAAATTCAAGCGCTGGCGTATTCAGTATCGATTGCAATGCTGGTGCCCAAACAGCATTACACCCGTGCCACTAGTCTGGATTCTGCGATTCATTACAGTTCGATTATTATTGCTCCAGCGCTGGCGGGTGTACTTTACTACACGATTGGATTTGCCGGGATCTCGCTCATCGATATCGTCACATTTGCGATCGCGATCGGCACCGTTCTCAAGATCCATATCCCCCAACCCACAAGTAGCGAGACATCCTCTCACGATAAAGGGATCTTCCAGCCGATTATCTTCGGCTTCCAGTATATTCTGGTGCGTCCCGGTCTGCTCGCCATTGTAGTCGCGGCGTCCTTGTTTTGGTTTGCCCACGATCTGGGCGCTGCCTTGTATGCACCGATGATTTTGGCACGCACGGGAAATGATGCCAGGGTCTTAGGCAGCATCGGTTCAGCAGCCGGATTCGGTGGGGTAACGGGAGCGTTTCTTTTGAGTGCCTGGGGCGGTTCTAAGCGCCGCATCCACGGCTTTTTACTGGCAATGGTAGGGGCGGGCCTGAGTAAAACCGTTTTTGGTTTGGGTCAGATGCCAATGATTTGGCTTCCCGCTCAGTTCTGCTCATCGCTGAATTTTCCCTTATTGACCAGTTCCAACACAGCAATCTTACTCAGCAAGGTAAGACCGGATGTGCAAGGACGGGTTTTTGCTGCTCGGTCGGCGATTAAGCAAGTCGTTAGCGCGATCGCTCTATTAATCGCTGGGCCACTTGCCGACCACGTTTTTGAACCAGCGATGATGCCAGGAGGTGTTCTTGCACCCATCCTCGGCAGGCTATTCGGCACGGGATCGGGTGCAGGGATGGCGCTTTTGTATGTCATCACTTCCATCAGCTTATTGCTGATTGGTTTGGGTGGGTATGGCTTCCGCGTGTTGCGCGACGTGGAAATCAGCTTACCTGACCATGATGTGGAGCCAGAAGTTGAGGACTCCAGATGCGGAGGCTGAGGGTGAGGTTTTTTAGGTGCAAGCCAGGTAAGCGGAAGCGGTTAATGAACGCTTCCGCTCTCAGTATTGCTGCATTATTAGAACTTGTGGCGCTAGTCGCTAGCTGTTTACCTCAGCGCTACCCAGCGATCGGCGCTACTGGTCGCCCTTCCTCCTGTTCTATCGAATTCAGCAACGTCTTCTTTGCTAAATATTTTTTACTTTCTTCAGGATCGAAAAACCACGGAGACAGATTGGGTGGATTGTTGATACCGTTCAAGTAATCCTTGGCAACTTCTGGATTTTGAGCCATTGCGATCGCAATCTCTTGCAGATGAGCTGGAGGCGTCAACAAGCAATCCGTTAAGGCATGCCCATGCTGACAATATTGCCAGAATTCATCGAAGACTTCCTGCATCCATGACTCATCAAAGCGTTGGTTGCCATGTTCGACAATCCGTTGCGCGACCAGATGTGCCATCTTTGTGGCGTTATTCGCTCCCTGCGCTCCAACGGGATCGTGCAAAATCACTGTATCGCCAATCCCCATCACCGTTGCACCTGATGGCAAACGACCAATCGGCTTACGCACAGTCGGTGTAATTGCCCCACGAACCCATGCTTGCTCGTCGGTTAATTCCATATCCTTGACTGTTTCGTAGTTCCACGGGGTCAATTCCTGGATGACTTGTTTGCTGAGTTCCACTAATTCTTGACCGGATTGCACCTGGCAAAACCGATCCATTGCTCCACCAGGGTAGGCTTCAAAGGCAACAGTGTAAGCGGAATCTTTGCTGTTGGTATAAAACGGAAACTGGAGCATCTCTCCAGCGCCGGGTATATTACTGACCTGAAAGGTGCGTCCCTTCATCGGATCTCCCTTGAGTCCGGTGTAAATTCCGCCAGCTAAATGGCGCTTTGGCTGGTCGTATTGGGATTTTTGCTCGTCCCGCTCAAACAAGGTCGAGAAGGAGCCACGACCAGCAGATACCACGACCAGATCGTAGTTTTGAGCAGACTCCTCTAAGTCCTGTAACGTCATTGCCTGAACAACTAATTCGCCGCCTCTGCGGACAAACTCCTGCATCCAAACGGATAATTTGAGGCGTTGATCCACACCTCGCCAAGGCTTTTCTAGAGTGGAGGAGACAACTAAGGCAACATTGCCCTGTGGGTCGCACAGGTTGTTATGAAATTGGTCGCAACCCAGAAACTGCTCATCCCAGAAATTGAGTCCCAAGTCACGCTCAAGTTGTAGCGCATCTGGAAACAACAATGGCATTGCCATGATTTTGCCATTGAGGATAGCTTCTGGGGTGCGATCGCTAAATAGAGTCACTGCATAGCCTGCATCCACCAGACTAATGCCTAAGTAAAGACCCGCTTGACCAGCGCCAATAATCGCAATTCGTTTCATGGGAGATCCTCCGGAGTTGAGTAGTTCTAGGTTTAAATGGCGATCGCTTTCAAAGAGAACTCAGCAAGTTACTTTAATAAATTAGCCGATACGAATCTATCTAATATCGGGACGCAGGCTTCCAAAACGAAGCGTGGCAAACGCTTCCACTTCCTACGCAACTAATCGGTTTCCACCAAAACGGTAACAGCCGCAACAGCGATGAGCATTTCGTCATTCTTATCATTGAGTGAGGCAATTGCTCGACCTTGAACGACCATTCCGCCAGACTCAACGGTGAGAGTTTTGCGACCAAAAGGTAACACAGCTAATACCTCCGCTTCCCGCACTTGCTCTGGGTAAGGCACTGCTACCTGTACTTCAACGATCATTTGGTCAGGGTCGCTTAAACCTGCCACTTCCCAGACACCTGGTAGAGCATTGTGAGCGATCGCATTCCTGACAGCTCTGGCTGCGGCGACAGTCGGTTCCTGTCCGTGCTGATCGATTCCCATCCCCATCTCGATAATTAAGCGTTTACGAGCCACCGTTACTCCTCTGACAACACTTTATGTTTTCAACTGACCTGCAATATATTCTCTGACTTCTTTGGCTGAATCTAGCTGCAAGACAGCAGATGCGATCGCTTCCGCTTCATCCATCCTCAACTTTGAAATTGCTGCTTTTACTGTAGAAATGGCTGGGGAGTTCATACTGAATTCATCAACGCCCAATCCGACTAAAATAGGTGTCGCTAACTCTGATGAAGCTAATTCGCCGCACACTCCCACCCAAATCCCAGCATGATGAGCAGCGGTAACAGTTTGCTGAATCATTCGCAGCACTGCTGGTTCAAAAGCATCAGCCAGAGTAGCCACTTTGGGATTTGTGCGATCGCTTGCCATGACATACTGACTTAAATCATTGGTGCCAATACTAAAAAAATCTACCTCTGCGGCTAGTTTGTCAGCCATTGTCACCGCTGCTGGCACTTCCACCATGATTCCGACTTCCATTGCTTCATCAAAACTCATCCCCAAAGAGCGCAATTCTGTCTTAGCGGCGGCTAAAATCTCTTTGGCGGCGCGGATTTCTCTCACGGATGCCACCATCGGAAACATGACCTTAATAGGGTGTTTGTGACTGGCGCGTAAAATTGCCCGTAGCTGAGTTTTCAGTAAATCTGGGGAATCCAGTAAATAGCGAATTCCCCGCCATCCTAGGAAGGGATTGGCTTCTGGTGGCAAGTTTAGGTAGGGGAGGGGTTTGTCCCCGCCAATATCGAGAGTGCGAATAATCAGGGGATGGGGGGATAGGATGGATGCGATCGCTTCATACGCTTCTCGTTGTTCTTCCTCAGTCGGGACGCTGACTCGATCGAAATACAAAAATTCACTCCGCAGCAATCCCACCCCTTCTGCACCCGTACTTACAGCAATTTTCGCCTCTTGTATTGTCAAAATATTTGCCATCACCTTAATTTGATGTCCATCGTGGGTGATAGCGGGTTGCTGTGCAGCAGATTGTAACGCTTGTTGTTGCGCCTGCTGGCGATTGCGTTTTGCTTGTAATTCTTGCAACTGCGTGTCGTCTGGTTGCACCCACACCTCGCCAGTTTCCCCATCCAAGGCGATGAGAGTGCCATTCTGCAAGCGCAGCAACTCAGCACCCACGCCTACAACCGCCGGAATGCCGAGCGATCGCGCTAAAATTCCACTGTGAGAAGTCGCACCGCCAGCAACCGTACAAATTCCCAAAACTTTGCCGGGATCTAATTGTGCCGTTTCCGAAGGAGTCAAGTCAGTTGCAACCAAAATCCCTGGTTCTGGCAAATTTATAGAAGCGGGTGCTGTACCTGTAAGCGATCGCATCACTCGCTGTCCCACGTCAAAGACATCAGCGGCGCGTGCTTGTAAGTACGAGTCTGGCAATGCTTCGTAAGCTGCAACTGTCTCATCGATAACAGTCTTCCAAGCTGCGGCGGCACTAAAATTCCGATCGAAAATCAGCTGGCGCGTGCGATCGATTACAAAGGGATCTTCTAAGCAAAGCAAATGAGCATCAAAAATCGCCGCTTGTGCTTCTCCCGCCGAAGCAGATATTTGGTGGCGGAGGGTTTGAATTTGATGACGAGTTTGCTCGATTGCTGTCTGTAACTGTTGCCATTCCGCTTCGGGATTGTCTGCTTGCTGTTTTACGTTGAGAACGGTGGGTTGATAGCTCGCAATATTGCCGATGGCAATACCCGCAGAGGCAGGAATCCCAGAAAACTGAGAATTAGAAATTGGGAATTGGGGTTGCTCCGGAAGCGGGGTTTCCCCACCCCGAACCTCCGCGACTGATTCCCCGAAGTTGGCTTCTACTAGCTGTTGCAAGGCTGCCAAGGCGGCTTGGGCATCCGCTCCAGAGGCAGCGATCGCTATCTCATTCCCTTGGCGGATGACCAGCGTAACGACTTGATTGATGCTTTTAGCATTGACCGATCCGCTGCTAGATGTGATGTTTTGTAACGTAATCTCAGATTGAAACTGGGAAGCGGTAGCAACAAATTTGGCAGCCGGACGGGCGTGCAAACCCATCTGATTTCGGACGGTGAGATGGATTACCTGACTTTGGGCACTTATTGGGGCACTGACCAATGCCCCGACGGACTCCGAAGGATTAATACCGGATAACTGGGAGGCTTTCGCTGCTAATGCTCCTCGTGCTTCGCGGATGACTTGCTCAATATTTGCACCGGAGGCTGCTGTTACCGCTGCGGCGATCGCTCCCTCTACCAGTGGTGCCTCGCAGAGTCTCACTTGATGCCGCCGTTCTTCTGGCAGAAACTCCAACGCCATTTCCGCACTCAGTACAGCACTCCCTAAATCCATCAAGATGAGGACTCCATCCTCACTGTAAACCGACTCAATCGCTTGATAAACCTGCATTGCATCCGTACCAAAGGGATTTTCCGGATCGTCAATTCCCGCTGCTAGAGCCAGTGACACGGCACCTTGAACCATTTGCTGCACTAACGCTTGCACTCCCTCTGCCAGCTTTCGACTATGCGATACGATGACAATTCCCACCATCTCTCCACCACTTCCTGAGATAACTCGCTCAATTATGTTAAGATTTATTAAAGAGCTTAGGATTTTATGACTCATCCCAGCTTAGAAAATATTGGTGCCCAGCTAGAAAGTCCGAATTCACGCGATCGCATGTTGGCGCTTGCCTCTTTGCGTGAAGTATCGGCAGATGACGCTGTACCCCTGATCAAAAAGGTTTTAGACGACGAAAACCTGCAAATTCGCTCAATGGCGGTGTTTGCACTGGGTCTTAAACCGACCGAAGAATGCTTTCCGATTCTCGTGAAATTGCTAGAAACTGACCCCGACTACGGGATTCGCGCCGACGCCGCTGGTGCCTTAGGTTACCTGTGCGATATCAGAGGATTTGAACCCTTGGTGCGGGCGTTCTACGAAGATACCGATTGGCTGGTGCGTTTCAGCGCCGCCGTTAGTTTGGGCAATTTAAAAGATCCCCGCGCTTTCGACGTACTGGTTCGGGCATTAGATAGCGAAGAAGTCGTGTTGCAACAGGCAGCGATCGCGGCACTCGGTGAAATTAAAGCAGTAGGAGCCGTCGATCAAATTCTCCGCTTTGCCCAAGCTGAGGATTGGCTTGTCCGTCAGCGGCTTGCCGAAGCCCTAGGACACTTGCCCAGCGCCAAGAGTATCTCCGCGCTCAATTACCTGGAAAAAGACCGTCATCCCCACGTTGCTACCGCTGCCACCATCTCCCTGAAGCGGCTATCTGAAAACAATTAAAAATTAGAAATTAAAAATGGGGGATTCTCCATTTTTAATTTTTAATGGGAACATTTTTAATTGCTTACAGCCAGTGAGCGACGGAAAACAAGCCATCTTCTACCTGAATATGCTCCACACCGCGCATCTTGACGATGGGCTGACCCTGATAAGATACGCACAGCCAACCACCGATGACGAAATCAACCGTAATCTCATTCGAGAAGATTTCGTCTAATCGCAGGATATCGATTCCCGACTCATCCTCAATGGTGTCAAAACCATCGCCGGGAGCGTAAATATAGACATCATTGCCGGGACCGCCATCTAAGCGATCGTCCCCTTCGCCGCCAACCAAGACATCGTCGCCGTTGCCTCCGAATAAGCGATCGCGCTCCGAACCCCCCAGTAAAAAGTCATCCCCACCTTCGCCATACAGGGAATCCTCGTCCTCTCCCCCTTGAATCAGGTCATTTCCTTGCCCACCGTGGATGATATCGTTGCCTGACTTGCCAACCAGGGTATCGTCGCCAGCATACCCAAAAATAACATCGTCGCACTGGGTGGCTTCAATGTAGTCATCGCTGGGAGTGCCATGAATTCTAGACATGATGCAGGTTTACTCATCCGAAAACTCTTTAACCTTTTATAAAGTAGAGGTCAGCGGTTATCACTCTCTCTAGCGACTGGTCAATCTAAGATATTGAAAGTGATGTTAAAAATTATTAGTCCAGAAGAGTTTGATTCATGGATATTCAAGAGTTTTTCCAGCTGAGTGCAGGCAAATGGTTTTCCCAGCGGACTAGTCACCATCTGGCTTTCAAGCAAGCAGAAAGTGGCAAGTCAGACATCAAGATCGAGATGCTCTCGGCAGAAGATCCGGAAGTGATCAAGCTCTGCGAACAGTACGAAGTTGACCCAGGCTTAGCTTGGGGAGGCGCTCGCGTTAGCTGGGATGGCACGATGGAGTGGGATCAAGAAAAGCACGCGGGTTCTAGCGTTCTCGTTCCGATTCCCGATCCAGAGAAGCCGAATGAAGGTCAGTTGCTGCGCGACATGGGCTATGCCGAAAAAGCATCGGTCGCCGGTCGCTATGTCATCGGTAGCGATAATTCATTCACGCTGATTACCGAGTATGAAACGATGTACTCGGAAGAACGCATCTGGTTTGCTAGCGAAAACTTGCGGCTACGAGCCAGCATTTTAAAGCGATTTGGCGGCTTCTCAATGGCTTCTTTTTGCTCGGAAATTCGCATGGGCGTCGCAAAGCCACAAGAAAAAGCCGCTGACACCGTCGCCAACACTTAAAAATTAAAAATGAGGATTGTTCATTTTTAATTTTCCGTTTTCAAGGGCTTAAGTCTCTTCATCACTCTGGGCAACGGCTTTGAGTTTTTGGTAAAACTCAGAATCATCTGCCGTTGGGATGAATTGGTGTATTGGTCGCTTGCTGACATCCCAGCGCGACCAATTTGCTTGATAATTTTTGTGGCTAGAACGCAGCGCAAGGCTGGCGTTGGCGTCTTCTGAATTGGCAACGTCCCTAGGGTTGTCCGTGTTTGTCGGTTCTGACAGGACGGAAGCAGCAGCCTCCTCTGGGGAAGGCGTCTGGGCGATCGCAATTGGGTGGGCGATCGCGATCGCCTCGTCACTGGCACCCACAGATGTTTCCGTTGAGGATGAATAAACTGGATTTATCGCGTCTTTCGCCTTGACTCGCTCTAAACTTGGCTCAAGGTTAGAAGCTAAGGTTGCTGGTAGCGGATCGGCTGCTTCCGTCAAATTTTGGGGAAAATTGCGGCAAACCAAGCGCTCAAAATCATAGTTAAAGTGATACAGGGCTTGACCGCGCCGAGACCAGAAATTTAAGATTTGCTCGACAGAAATCGCTTTGTAACGTCCCTGATAAAGCGCCTCAATCACGGCTAGAGGCACCCAGTCGGCACCAAAGTCGCGAACCCAATGGGCTACCAATTCCTCAGCCGTGTAACCCCTAATCAGTTCAAAACAATAGTAAAGAAGCAGCGTCGTTGCGTAGGCAGTAGCTGAGTCTTGTGTTGACTCTGTCATCAGAAGTTAACTTGGCAGACCAGAAATAATATTAATCGCAGATTAGCGTTTAGCTGTCATCGGTCATTAGTCAGTGGTGATATTTATATCTTGCACTCTCAGCACTCGTTCAGGAGAAGTATTGGACAAAAAGGGCATTTGCCTACGGGCGATAATTTATTGCGATCGCCCAAGATTTTTGTCCGAAGGCGAAAGCCCTAATTAAGCAGGCAATCGCCCAGTGGCGACTAATGCCTGATAAACCATAGCAGCTGCCTCGGCTCGTGTGGCTTCTCGATTTGGGTTGAGTTGTGCGGGTGCCGGGTGGTTCACAATGATACCTCTTTGTGTAGCAGCAGCAACAGCAGGGCGAGCATAGGCGGGAATCGCTGCGCGGTCTTCGTACTTGTCTAATAGTTTTTCATCCCCAGAGGCAAAGCCCAATCCACTCACCAGAGAGACAATCAGCTGGACTCTCAGAACCGGCTGCTGAGGGCGGAAGGTTTGGTCGGGAAATCCCGTAATGAAGCCACCGCTATAAGCTTGTTGAATCACCGACTGCGCCCAGAAAGTCGGGGGGATATCGGTAAACTGGATAGCTGGGCGTTTAGAAGTGGGGTTAAAAGCTTTAACTAATAAAGCCGCAAATCCCGCCCGATTGAGTCGATCCTCTGGCTTGAAAGTGCCATCGGCAAAGCCACCCAGCAGGTTTTGATTTGCCAATCCTCGAATAGAATTCTCTGCCCAGTGTCCCTGAATGTCGCTGAAGCTGGGAAGGGACGAGTCGGGATTCACTTCCGGATTGACAATATAGGGAGAAGCGATCGCCTTGACTTCCCCTGTGGTGACTAATGCCTGATAGATGAGTGCAGCAACTTCAGCGCGGGTAATGTCTCGCATCGGTTCAAGTTGTTGAACTTGGGGATAATTCACCACCATGCGCCTCGTGGTGGCAACAGCGACGGCATCTGTGGCGTAGCTGGGAATTTGAGCGCGATCGCCATAAACTCCCAAGACGCTAGAATTGCCCCCCGTAAGTGCCAAACCACTGACTAAAGATGCGATCGCCTGCACCCGCGTTAGATTTTGCCCCGGTCGAAATGTGTTATCTGGAAACCCAGAGATAAAACCCATCGATGCCGCCTTCGCGATCGCCCCCGCCGCCCAAAAATCTGCTGGAATATCCTTGAAACTGCTCTGATTTCCCGGTCGTGGCGGCAAGTTAAAGGTTTTCGCGATCGCTGCGGCATATTGGGCGCGAGTCATTGCCGCTTCTGGCTGAAACGTCCCATCCGGGAAGCCACTCATCAGATTTTTCGCCACTAGCGCCTGAATAAACGCTTCCGCCCAATAACCGGCAACATCGCTAAACTGGGCGGGTCCCATTGTAAAAGTAGCGGCAACCGTCGCCGCCACAAATTCCACCGTTCCCTGCACCCGCACTGGATTCAGCTGATTTCCCGCTGAGACGACCGCGAACCGCGTCAGATTTTGCAGATCGACTTCCCCGTTATCCCGCAAAATATTACCCGCTGGCTCTTGACGGCTCCCTAGCTGTGGTTTTGCCCCATCATTGATAATTAGCCCCGCTTGTGTATTTTTCTCAATGAGATTGCGACGCAGCACCGGGGTCGCGTCACGAGACAGAAAAATCCCCGCCCGATTCGCAAAAATCTTATTATCGGTAATTAGGGGAGCCGCTTGATCTCCAATCAAAATTCCGTAACCCGTTCTCTCTGCCACATTCCGACGCACTTCCCCCTTGGCATTGCGGACGAGAGAAAGACCTGTGGAGGCATTTTGGGTAAATACATTATCTAAAATTGCCGGTTTCGCAGTACCCGTGACAAAGACGCCATCGCGACTGCAACTGGTAAAGGTATTATTCGCCAGCCTTGGCGATGTCGATTCTATCCAAACCCCTGTCCCCTTCGCCCCCCGATTCGTCACTGAAACTCCCCGCAGTTGGGCATCCGTTTCCAGCCGCAGGGTAATATTTTGGGAGCCAAAGCTTGGGCTAATATATTCCCCACTGCCTTCGATTTGAATTCCCTTGCCTTTGCTGGATTCATTCCCTACCACCGTCACCCCAGCCGGGATTACCAGAGGAAATACTTCTCCCCCTGCCGCATTGTAAATCCCAGATGCCAACTGAATCGAAGTTCCGGCTTGAGCCTGTTTCAGGGCACGAGTCAGCGTCTTCAGTGGGGCAGATGAGTTCCCGACACTGTTATCTTTGCCAGTTGCTGGGTTGACATAAAGCATTGGTTGACCCATAAAGTAAAGAGTTTTGAATTTAGTCCTTTGTCATTTGTCCTTAGTTGTTTGCTTTTGACCAATGACCAATAACCAATGACCAATGACCGATGACCCATAATGATCGAAGTTGAAAATTTAAGCAAAATCTATGGCGCGACCCCAGCCATTCAGGATGTCACCTTTAATGTGGAACCTGGGGAAATTTTGGGCTTTTTGGGGCCGAATGGTGCCGGAAAAACGACAACCATGCGGATTTTGGCGGGATATCTACCCGCTTCCAGTGGGACTGCCCGGATTGCTGGGTACGATGTGCATGAAGATTTAATGGCGGTACGGCGGCGGATTGGATATTTACCGGAGACGCCACCTTTGTATCCTGACATGAGCGTGGAGGGATTTTTGCATTTTGTGGCGCGGCTAAAGGGGGTTCCCGGACGCGATCGCAAATCCCAAGTAAATTCAGCAATGGAACGCTGCAACCTCACCGAAAAACGCAAGGTACTCATCCGCAAGCTTTCTAAAGGCTTCCGCCAACGGGTTGGCATTGCCCAAGCGATCGTCCACGACCCACCCGCGATTATTTTAGATGAACCCACGGTTGGTCTCGATCCTCGCCAAATTATCGAGGTTCGCAACTTAATTAAAAGCCTTGCCGGTAGCCACACAATCATTCTCTCCACCCATATTTTGCCGGAAGTTAGCATGACTTGCAGCCGAGTGGCAATTATCAATCGGGGTCGGCTTGTGGCAACGAATAGCCCGGAAAATCTAGTAGCACAGCTAGCGGGCGGATCGGGCTATGAGTTGGAAATCGACGGGGATGTAGAAGCTGTGCAACATATGCTCTTAGTTTTGCCCGGAGTTCGTTTTGTCGAATCCATCCCCAGCCAGGAATTACCGCCCAATCGCACTCTTATCCGTGTAGTATCAGAACCGGGCACAGAACCGGCACGTGATATTGCTGCGGTTTTAATTGGGGCGGGGGTGGCATTGTATGAAATGCGACGCACTCGCGCTAGTCTTGAGGACGTGTTTATCGAACTGACAACCCAAGAAAAGGTCGTCGATATGGATACGGATGAAACCGATGGCAATGGGACATCCCCTCCCTCGCCAGCAGAAGCTACTGCCATCGTTGCCACAGATGAGCAATCTGGAGGAGTTGAATAAATGGGCGTAATTATTAGTAATATTTTGGCGATTTATCGCAAGGAATTGCAGGGCTATTTTGCTTCGCCGCTAGCATATATCGTCGCGGGTGCTTTCTGGTTTTTAGCTGGATTATTCTTCCTCACTGCATTGCAAAGTGAGAGCGATCGCGCTTTGGATATTTATTTTCAAGGGCAGCAAATCGGCGCACCCGTTCCCCCCATTGATGTCGCCTATAACACCCTCCAAAGCTTTCTTGGGGCAATGTTCTTTTTATCGTTATTTATTCTGCCCATTCTCTCAATGGGGCTGTATTCCGAGGAACGCAAGCGAGGGACTTTAGAGCTATTAGCCACTTCGCCAGTCACCAACTGGGCGGTGGCGGTGGGTAAATTGTTGGGGGTAGTGACATTTTTTATCACAATGGTGCTGCCGTTGCTGGCATACGAAGCGATCGCGTTTAATGCATCAAGCCCACCCCTACCCCCAGCGGTGCCGCTATTGGGTCATGCAGCATTAATCTTGGTTGCCACCGCGATTCTTAGCTTGGGAATGTTTATTTCTTCCCTCACCGAAAGCACCATCTTGGCAGCAATTCTTACCTTTGTGCTAATTTTATGCTTCTCGCTGATCGAGCTTTTAGCGAAACTGACCGGCGGCGTTTTAGGAGAGGCATGGAATCATTTATCTTTAGTCAAACATTACAACACTTTAGTCCAAGGTGTGGTTGATACCAGCAGTTTGATTATGTTTGCAAGCTACATTATCTTAGGCGTGTTTCTGACTGCTCAATCTATCGATGCCTTGCGCTATCAGCGTTCTTAAATTGACGAATGGCGAATCGCGAATGGAGTGGTTGCGATGAGAAGACCGAATGCGTGAGATGCAAGTAGCCCACACCTTAAAGGGTGGGGCTTGCGCCTACAAAGACCGCCTTCGAGGTTTCCTGCATCTCGATTGAACAGATCGGCACCCGCAAACCTATCATTGATGAACTGTTACCTAAGCTAAACACTTACCTAAAATCTATTGGCAGCAATTACCAATTACCAATTACTGATTACTGATTAGCCAACATGAAAACCATTAATTGGAAGTATTTAAAATATCTCTTTTTGCTTGGCCCAGTTCTGACAATTACGGGTCTAGTTGCTGGATTGGTATCCAGTAGCTGGGGTTCTGTGCCCGTAGGTTTAATCGTTGCTGGAATTGTAATTATTGGGTTATGGCTGCTATCTTTGGGCGGTTCGCCAAATGGCTTTTGGGGACGCCGGTCAACTCAGGCGGGAACCAATGCTCTAGCAGCAACGCTGGCGGTTTTGGTGATTTTGGGGCTGATTAATTTTCTGGGTGTTCGCCGTGTTGTGCGAGTGGATTTAACGGAAAATCAGCTATTTACCCTTGCCCCCCAGTCGCAGCAATTAGTGCAAAATTTATCGCAGCCAGTCAAGTTGTGGGTATTTGAAGAAAATCCGAATCCTCAAGACCAACAATTGCTGGAAAATTACCGACGATATGGCTCTCAATTTAGTTTTGAATTTGTCGATCCGCAACTGCGACCCGGACTGGCTCAAAGGTTTAACCTAAAATCTCTAGGGGAAGTTTATCTGGAATCGGAGGGACGACGAAAGCTCATCCAGACAGTGAATCCGCAGCGCGGGGAGAGCCTTTCAGAAACAGTGGTGACGAATGCGATCGCCCAAATTACGAGCGATCGCGTTGGCAAGGTTTACTTCCTCCAAGGTCACGGCGAACGGCCCTTACAAGCGGCGCAAGGAAGCATCTCTCAGGCGGTGACTAGCCTGGGAGAGAAAAGCTACACCACTCAACCCCTAGATTTGGCGAAAACTCCAGGAATCCCCCAAGATGCTGACCTCATCGTCATTGCTGGCCCCAAACGGGCGCTGTTTGCGGCTGAAATCACTGCTTTGAGCGATTACCTGAAGCGCGGCGGTAGGCTACTGGTGATGGTAGACCGGAATACCAATCCCGGTCTGGATAACTTGCTCAAAGATTGGGGCGTGAGGCTGGATAATCGTCTTGCCATTGACTTGTCCGGCGGTCAGGCGGGACTGAGTCCGGCGGTGATTATGGTTACGCGCTACGGTCAACATCCGATTACGAAAGATTTTCAGGATGGTCGTTCTTTCTACCCGTTTGCACGACCGATTGAAGTCACTCCCATCGCCGGTATCCAGGCGACGCCTTTGCTGGTGACCAATGACCAGAGTTGGGCTGAGAGCAATCCCGAAAGCGATCGCTTGCAGTTTAATCCCGAAAGCGATCGCCAAGGGCCTTTAATTCTCGGCGTCGCCCTAAATCGCGTCTATCCTCCCCAAAGCGCGTCTGCACCATCCCCAACTCCAACAGCAACTCCAGGGGCGACGACTCCAGGAGCAACCGCTAGCCCCACCCCCAGTGCGTCCCCAAGCCCAACAGCGACGACATCAGCTTCTCCCAGCCCAACCGCAACTGCTAGCCCCAGCCCGTCCCCAACTCCAACGGCGACGACATCAGCTTCTCCCAGCCCAACCGCAACTACTAGCCCCAGCCCGTCCCCAACTCCAACGGCGACGACATCAGCTTCTCCCTCCCCAACCGCAACTGCTAGCCCCAGCGCGTCCCCAAGCCCAACCAATTCACCGGCAAAGACGGCAAATGCTGACCAAAAGCCAACAGAATCCCGTCTAGTTGTCCTCGGTAATTCTGATTTTGCTAGTGATGGTTTATTTGAGCAGCAACTCAATGGAGATGTATTCCTCAACTCCGTCAGCTGGTTAAGCAAACAGGATGAGCAACTTTTATCCATCCGTCCCAAAGAAGTAAAAGACCGTCGCATCAACTTGTCCCAAGACCAAGCCAATCTATTGGGTTGGATAGCTGTGTTGATTATGCCCTTAATCGGGTTCATTACAGCTGGACTGGTTTGGTGGTTCAGACGTTAGTAATTTCAGATTTTGGATTTAATCTAAAATCAACTCGCGTGTTGATTATGAAGCTAAAACGAACAACTTGGATTCTGATACTATTGGCGCTGAGTTTGGGGGGATTCGTTTATTTTTATGAAATTAAAGGTGCCCCCCAGCGAGAAGCAGCACAGGCAAAACAAAAGGAAATCTTTTCTTTTGAAAAAGACCAGATACAGGCTTTGACAGTTAAAAGTCAGGAACAAACCTTGAAGTTTGAGCGAGTCACGCAGGAAGCTGTGGACAAGACGAGTATTTCTCAATGGCAGATGAAATCGCCCAGCGACGTCCCAGCCAGCGATCCATCTGTTTCATACTTGCTAAATTTACTGGTAGATGGCAAGAGCGATCGCACCCTCTCCATCTTCCCTAACCAGCTACAAGAATATGGACTCGACAAACCCCAAGCGACGGTAGAAGTAAGGCTAAATAATCAGCAAACTCATCAGATAATTTTGGGTAAGCCTAACTTCAATAGTAGTTTCTTGTATGCTCAAGTTGACCCCCCTGCACAGACCCCTCAGCAGCTAGAGGTGCTTTTAGTCCCGATAGACTTTGAGTATGGTGTAAAACGTCCTCTGTCAGAATGGAAAGCCAAGGAAGCGGTTCAAAAAAATAGTCCGGATAAAACCTCTGACAAAGCAACACCCTCTCAGTCACCTCAGCCGAGTCCGTCTTCTTCTCCAGCAAGTAAAAAAGATACTTCCGGCAAAAATTCAGACAAAGCAACACCCTCTCAGTCACCTCAGCCGAGTCCTTCTCCTTCCCCGGAAATTAAGAAAGATACTTCCGGCAAAAATTCAGACAAAGCAACACCCTCTCAGTCAAATAAACCTAGTCCCTCCCCCTCTCCAAAAACTACTAAAAACCAGCCTGCTGAAAAAGCAACACCGTCTAAGTCAGATAAGCCGAGTCCTTCTCCTTCCCCAGCAAGTCAGAAAGATACTTTAGACAAAAAACCAGACAAAGCAATACCCGCTAAGTCACCTCAGCCCAGCCCCTCTCCTTCACCAAAAAATAGTAAAACTGAGACTTTAAAAACCGAAAAGTCACCTCAGCCTAGCCCCTCTCCCTCACCATGAACAGCCCCACCGCAACGCTGCTAGTTTCCTGCCCCGATCGACGAGGATTGGTGGCAAAAATTGCTAATTTTATCTACGCTAATGGCGGTAATATTATTCATGCCGATCAGCACACCGATTTTGCGGCTGGGTTATTTCTCACCCGAATTGAGTGGCAGTTAGAAGATTTTAATCTACCGCGTGAGTTGATTGGCCCAGCATTTAACGCGATCGCGCAACCTCTACAAGCCAACTGGCAGTTGCACTTTTCCGACACAGTACCCCGGATTGCCATCTGGGTAAGCAAACAAGATCATTGTCTCTTTGACCTAATTTGGCGTCATAGAGCAAAAGAATTCTCCGCCGAAATTCCACTAATTATCAGCAACCATCCCGATTTACAAGATGTAGCCGCTCAATTTGACATCGACTATCATCACATTCCGATTACCAAAGAAACAAAATCACAGCAGGAAGCCAAACAATTAGAATTACTGCGGCAATACAACATTGATTTAGTTGTGCTGGCAAAATATATGCAAATCGTCAGCCCTGATTTTATTAGTCAATTTCCGCAAATTATTAATATTCATCACTCATTCTTACCTGCATTTGTAGGAGCTAATCCCTATCACAAAGCCTACGAACGCGGCGTCAAAATTATCGGTGCAACGGCTCACTATGTCACCGCCGACTTGGATGCAGGCCCCATTATTGAGCAAGATGTAGTGCGAGTCAGCCACCGAGATGAGGTTGACGATTTGATTCGCAAAGGCAAAGATTTAGAGCGAGTGGTATTAGCGAGAGCGGTGCGATCGCATTTGCGAAATCGCGTGCTGGTATACGGGAATCGCACAGTAGTCTTTGAGTAAGCAATATCTTACTCAAACACCATAATTTTGCTGTTTATTCCCAGATTGAGGCTTTTCAGGAAGACCGAATCTTGACTTCCGTTCTACATCTCCGATTCCTGTAGGATCGAAGCCAATCGGTACTTGATTCAATTCTGCTAATTTTTGGTCAACATAAAGAATAAACCGACTGGTTTCTGGGCGACTAAACTCATTCGGCTTTTCCGGTTCTGCACCAACTGTTGCACCAGTTGCTAAATAGCTGAGTACCTTATTTCTTAGAGAGACGTGTGCGATATATAAATCCCGGCTTGTCGTACTATTTTCATTTTGCCTAAAAATTCCCGGTAAATCGCCAAAAAATATTACAGAACCAGAGGCGACAATAAAGACGTTAATCACAGCATTATTGACTCTATCCCAGCCCTTTTTACTAATAAAGAACAAACAAATTCCTGCAACTAAAGCTGAAGCCGATGTCAAGGAAATTGAGACGTAGTATTGCTGGTAAAAAAAGTCATAATAGTCGCGTATCGATGACTTCGTGCCTGAATTTCTTCAAATTGCTGCTTTAGCCTCGTTTTTTCATCTTCTGAAGCATTTTTTATTCCTTCACTAAGTGGAGTAAAATTCTGTGTAGCTCCCAGCCATTCATTTGCCTTTTTACTCGCAGACCATTGCATTGAAAAGTAACCAATGCCAATTAGCATTAGCAAGCTACTTGTGAGCAAGAGATGTCCCAAGAGAGTTGGTTGTTGATTTGCACCAGTTTCAAAATTTTTTAAAAAGAATTGCCAGAAACGGTTTCCTTTCTGCGTTGAAATTTTTTCTTCGTTTTGTTTGATGGAAGTTGCTTCTAGCTGTTGATTGTCTAACTTATTAGTTTGTGTCATTTTTAAAACCTCTGTAAAAGTATAAGGTATTGTGCTTAAGTTACCTGTTTGAACTTGTAAATTTTGTGTTGGAGGCGATTGCATTTTTCTCGCTCTTATACTGTACAAAAGATACGATCGCGTTCCTACAAGTGGTTTGCTGGCGACCTTTTGTGCCTGAAACTGTTACGCTGGTCGTTGCTTGACAACAGTTTTAACCTGGTTTAGGTAAGAAGTCTACTGATAAAGGTAAAGAATAAGCTTGCAGCAAGTTAGCTATCCACATACAGGCAAGACCGATTGTGGTTGAATAAACAACCAGAAAGAGAAAGTCTAACCCCAGCCTAAAAGCAGCCCACCTTTTATCTGTTTCTTTCCAAGATTTGATGACCTAGAGAGCATTGAGTTCAAACTCTATGATGTCCTGTTTTAGGGAAATCGCGATAGCACAGCTGTTAAAAATAGAGTCAATGCCAGCAAGGACAAAAATACATGCACGTAGTTATTACCAGGAATAAACTAAAAAGGGTAGGGCATTTTCTTTTTTAGCGACAGCTTGTTTATTTTTTTCTGATGTCATATTTTTACTAGTTTCTTTATTTGTTCGTTAACTTCTTGCTTACAGAAACTTTCTACCCGCTTTTGCAAAGCGTAAAGTTTACTGACTTAATCAGTTAAAAATCTGATTGCGTGCATTGCTGGTAGGAGACCTAAAAATACGTCAAGATACATAGGTTTACTCTCTCACTTTTCCTGCCATTCAGTTAAATTTTTGCAGAAAGTTAACTAAAGCTATGTCTCTGTAGAACTTATCACCCTTGTCTTTGAGATTTATGCCAAAAGTTTGGTGTTATGGTGACGGCTAGTGCGATCGCGCCAAGGCTATCCATTTAAGGTTGCAATCTTTGTGTCCGTAAGGCGATCGCGCTAATAAAGATGCGATCGCCATGCAAGCTTTTAACGGAATTCGCTAAGATGGGCAGCGATCGCCCTAATAGCTAGCCTGGGAACTGCTTCACTAAGTCATCTCCGGGAATGATTGTTGTCACGAATCTGTATTCTTTATTGAGCTGGTAACGCTTATCCTGCTTAATCAGTGCCATAAAATCCCTGTGACCTTGCCGGGTGCGTCCTACAAGACAACCAGCACCAGCGTAGCCGATGTCATTGCGCGGATAGTCAAACCCATAGTGCTGATTGATGTCAAACATCCCTGTGTCCAGAAAGTCGCCTTTACGAATAAAGTCTTTGTTTTTGTCCCGGTAAACGGAGACGGGTGACACCTGCTCCAAGGCTTCATGTGGCTCAGCACCACTACCCCAATGAGTACCGACTTTCCAGGCTTTATACTGCCCAAAAGCAATCCGAGCGGCTCCGAATTCTTTGGCTCGTCCTTTCATTGGATTCAGAGTGTAAGCAGTACCGGGTTCTGTGGTTCCTTCCCAGTTTTGCCTAAGAATTGGCACTTCATTCGGAATCTCAATCACCAGGCGGCGGTCGTTGAAATGATTGGGAGCATCGCTATTTAGGCTGCCGTCTGCATCCATGCCCTCAACATAAACAATGTTGTACCTTTGCGGTCCTACCGAAACGCGGTAGTTCATTTTCAACATATAGCGGATGATGCGGGCTTCCAAATTATTTTTGGTTAGATCCACTTCAGGCTTAGGGACGACTGAGGGAGGAGTTTCAATCAATAATTTGGCTGTTACTAACCCAAGAAACCCTCTTTCCTCAGCCACTGCTGGCTCAGATGACTTCATTACATCCTGAAACTCAACCAGAGCGTTAGAAGAAATCGGACCAAACTTGCCATCAGCAGGTGGATCGAGAAACTTAAGCCAAATTAAAACCTCTTGAATATGTGTGGCTAATTCTTCGTCAGCAGCGATCGCTTCAATGCCATAGTCCACACTCTGGTTATTTAGTCGGGCATGGTAGAAAGTTTGCAAACGCATGGCTCTAAACCTCCAAAAGAATAGATGATATGAGTGCTAAAAAAAGACAGTCAGCAAGCGTTAAATCCCTAATCAACGCTCTGGGATTAACGCCTTAGTCAATTGCAAAGTTTTGTACTTAAGGCGGAACGAGTATCCAAAACCACTGCGCTATTTCTGCCGAGTTTTATTCCTAAAAATGGCTAAGCGATCTTTGGATAGGTTCTTAGAACTTTCAAAGGATGGGTGCTGCTGCAACAGGAGTTGTCGATGCTGGCTGTGAAGAACCGCTCAATGGCGTCCAACCTGGTAGCTTCTTGTGTGCATCCAGCGCCGCCCAAGTCAGCGGTCCTACATCACCATCGTCATTCAGTCCCACGCTTCTTTGAAACTTCATGATGATGCGCTCTGTTGCTGAATCAAAATCGTTATTAACAGTGAGAGGCTCAAACCCACAGCCATTAACTGTATGTTGAGCAACACCCACCCAAAACCCTTTGTCACCAAAGCGGAGGATCGGTCGTTGCCCATTCGTCAGTGGCGGTACAGCAGGTTGTACTGGATCGAAGCTGATATGTCCGAGGTGTTCGATTCGCTTGAGGATGGCAGCGACTCCTACCTGCGAAGAACCTGCATTTGGATCGAAGCGACCATCTGCGGTGAACTTGCCTTTAGTCCAGTGATTAGTCTTAGACCAAAGATAAGGCGAACGTCGTGGCGGTGTCGAGTTGCGTCCTGCACCTGTCTGATAACCCCAGCCGTTATATCTCTCGCAGTACCAAAGAATTTCTTCCGGAGTATCTAAGAAATTGACCTCATCTGTGCGTTTCATTGCCAAAGCATCAGCCGCCGACTCTTCCCAGGTAAAGGAAGGAGATCCTGAAATCGGTCTTCCATCTGGAACGTTCCTAGTTCTAGCACTGAGGCGATCGCCGTTGTGGAGATGCCCCTTAAAGGAAAGCGAGGCTTCAAGGCTATGAATAGCAGCAATGACGGGCCACCACACGCCACTTTCGCGCTGCGCCTGTTCGTACCGACCCCGGTTAGGTATAATCCTGGAAACAACTGCATCTGTGGCGCTTAAATCAGTTATTTTAACGGTGCGCCAAAGTTGCTGATAAGTATCTTTTATTTCTGTAAATTGCATTGCTTTTCCTTTTGCTTGATTAAGGTTTTCGTTTGTGCATAAACCCAAGTTAAGCTTTCTGTACTATGCTTGACAGTCGGAAAAGGTCATGAGAAATGTCAGAGCGATGTCAGATAAATGTCATCAAGATGGCAAAATAAATCCTGACAATCTCGTATACAAAAAGCTAGGACTGATTTTATAAAGGGAATTCCAAGCTTTTACACGTAATCCTTAAGAAAGTTTTTGAAGTTAGAAGGCAATCTAGATCGGGTAATGCAACTACTACCCGCTATTTGTGGAATTTAAAATCGCTCACATTTACTGCTGAGGCAAGTTTTAATAAATGACTGTTGAAGAAGCGCTAGAAATTGTCGAGACCGTTCTAGCTCAAGGACGTTTAAACAAAGTTCAAAAAATCGTCTTTGAGGAATCTTGGGAAGGGCAGTCTTACGAGGAGATTGCAAAAAAAAATACTTACGATCCTGGTTACGTTAGGGATGCTGGTTCTAAGTTGTGGAAGTTACTCTCAGAGGCATTTGGAGAGAAGGTAACAAAAAATAATTTGCAGTTAGTCTTGAAGGGGTATTCGCGCCGCGTCTTGTCATTGCAGCAGATGCCAGAAGTGGTGTCTAATCCGATTGCTCCTTCAATAGTGATCGCTCATAAACGTCAAGATTGGGGAGAGGCGGTTGACGTATCGCTTTTCTACGGACGCACAGAAGAACTCGCTACCCTAGAACAGTGGATCGTGAGCGATCGCTGTCGTCTAGTAGCATTACTGGGCATGGGCGGTATTGGTAAAACTTCTCTATCTGTGAAGCTGGTAGAACAAATTCACAATGAGTTTGATTATCTGATCTGGCGAAGTCTCCGCAATGCCCCACCCGTTCAAGATATTCTGGCAGACATCATCAAATTCCTATCCAACCAACAAGAAACTGATTTACCAGAAACCGTAGACGGTAAAGTATCGCGGCTGATTGAGTATTTACGCTCATCGCGCTGTCTGCTGGTACTGGATAATGTTGAGTCGATTTTACGTGAGGGCGATCGCGCTGGACATTACCGAGAAGAATACGAGGGTTATGGACAGCTATTAAGATGTGTGGCAGAAACAAACCATCAAAGCTGCTTGGTGCTAACCAGTCGGGAGAAACCCAAAGGAATAGCATCCAAGGAAGGCAAAACATTGCCAGTTAGAGCTATGCAACTAGCTGGTTTGACAGAAGTAGAAGGGTATAAAATTTTTCATGCCAAAGGTTTCTTAGTTTCAGAAGAAGAGCTAAAACTCCTAATGACTCGTTATCGAGGCAATCCACTAGCCTTGAAGATAGTTGCTACGACTATTCAAGAGTTATTTGATGGTAATATTTCTCAATTTCTAGAACAAGGCACATCAGTTTTTGGTGATATTTGGGATCTTTTAGACCATCAGTTTAATCGCTTGTGTACTTTAGAAAAGCAGATTATGTACTGGCTGGCAATCAATCGAGAGTGGGTTTCGCTACTAGAACTGCGAGAGGATATTGTACCACCAGTATCGCAACGTGAACTATTGGAAGCGCTGGAATCTCTACAACGGCGATCGCTGATAGAGAAAAAATCAGCAACTTTTACGCAACAGCCTGCGGTTATGGAATATATGCTCAACCGTTTAATTGAGCAGGTCTGCGAAGAAATTAAAAACAAACAAATAAAATTATTCAACAGCTATGCTCTCATTAAGGCTCAAACAAAAGACTACATTAGAGAAGCTCAGTTACACTTTATAGTTCAACCACTGCTAGATAGGTTGACGGCTATCTTTCGGTACGAAAACAAGATTATAGATTGTTTATCTAAAACTTTATTCACATTGCGAGATAATTTGCCTATAGAACCAGGATATGTAGGGGGAAATCTTCTCAATCTGCTTTGTCAACTACAGACAGATTTAAGTGGTTACGATCTTTCCTATCTAACTGTTTGGCAAGCTTATCTGAGGAATGTAAGTTTACATTATGTTAATTTCCAGAATGCCGATTTAGCTAAATCAGTTTTTACTGAAACCTTCGGCAGCATTTTGTCAGTTGCCTTTAGTCCAGATGGAAAACTTTTAGCTACAGCAGGTGAGACTGGCGAGATTCACCTGTGGCAAGTTTCAGATATGAAGCCACTTTTGACCTGTAAAAGTCATCTCCGTTGGATACTGTCAATCGCCTTTAGCCCGGATGGTCAAATCTTAGCCAGTTCCAGTGACGACCGAACGGTGAAGCTGTGGGATGTCCGTGACGGTAAGTGCCTGAGAACTTTGGAAGGTCATAGCAGTTGGGCTTGGTCAATTGCCTTTAGCCCAGATGGTCAAATCTTAGCGAGTTCCAGTGATGATAGAACGATTAAGCTATGGGATGTCCACACGGGTGAAGTTTTAAAAACTTTGCAGGGACACGGGAGTTTAGTTCGTACAGTTACCTTTAGCCCCGATGGTCGCACCTTAGCCACTGGCAGTAATGACTGCACTGTAAAGTTATGGGATGTTAGCAAGGGGAGCAGAGGGTTTGAAACTCACCCTTACAAAACCTTGGAGGGACATACTCATTGGGTACAGTCAATTGCTTTTAGTCCTGATGGTCGCACCTTAGCCACTGGCAGCGATGATTGCACTGTAAAGTTGTGGGATGTCAGTAAGAGTAGGGGCGAGTTTCAAACCCGCCCCTACAAAACTTTGGAGGGACATACTTCTTTAGTGCAATCAATTGCTTTTAGTCCTGATGGTCGTACCCTAGCGAGTAGCAGTCACGACCAGACAGTAAAGCTGTGGGATACCACTACCGGACAATGCCTTAAAACTTTGCAAGGACACGCGAGTCAGGTTTGGTCAGTTGCCTTTAGTCCCGATGGTCGTACCTTAGCGAGTGGCAGTGACGACCGAACGGTAAAGTTATGGGATGTCCACATGGGTCAAGTTTTGAGAACTCTATGGGGATACACGAATCGAGTGCGATCGGTCGCCTTCTGTCCTCAAGGTAAGACCTTAGCGAGTGGTAGTGGTGACGCTACAGTGAAGTTGTGGAATGTTTCGGATGGTGTAAAGACCCTGCATACAACGTCTCTACAAACTTTGCAGGGGCATAGTCACTGGGTGTTGTCAGTTACCTTTACTCCTCAAGGTAAAACCTTGGCTACTGCTAGCTGCGATCGCACTATCAGGCTGTGGGATGTCAGTAGCGGTCGATGCCTCAAAATATGCCGAGGGCATACCAACTGGGTATTGTCAGTTGCTTTTAGTCCTCAAGGTAAGACTCTGGTTAGTAGCAGTGGCGACCGTACCGTCAGGTTGTGGGATGTCGGTAGCGGTGAATGTCTGAAAACTTTGCAGGAGTTTACTAACTGGGTTTGGTCAGTTGTGTTTGACCCGGAAGGGAAAACTTTGGCGACTGGGAGTGGAGATCGCACTGTCAGGTTGTGGGATGTCAGTAGCGGTGAATGTTTGAAAACTTTGCAAGGGCATACCAACGGGGTTTGGTCTGTTGCCTTCAGTCCCAATGGTCAGATTCTCGCTAGTGCTAGCGATGACCGGACTGTCAGGTTGTGGGATGTCAGTAGCGGTGAATGTTTGAAAACTTTGCAAGGGCATACCAACGGGGTTTGGTCTGTTGCCTTTAGTCGAGATGGTCAAATTCTCGCGAGTGCTAGCGATGACCATACTGTCACGTTGTGGGATGTCAGTACAGGGCAATGCTTGAAAACGTTGCAGGGACATACCAATGGAGTTTGGTCAGTTGTCTTCAGTCCAGATGGACAAATACTCGCGAGTGCTGGGCAAGATGAAATGATTAAGCTTTGGGATGTAACGACAGGCGAGTGCGTGAACACCTTGAGAAGTGAAAGACCCTACGAAGGTATGAATATTACTGGCGTTACAGGTTTAACAGACGCGCAGAAAGCGACCCTGAAAGCGCTGGGGGCAGTAGCGTTGAAATGATATTTTCCTCATCCTCTGCAATCCTGGGTGTAATTATATTCGCCTGTAACTCCGACTAGAAATGACTTTCTCCTAAATCGCCCTTCCCCCTCTGCCTGGAAAGCTCTGGTTTTCCGGATGGAGTGTCACAAGTTCGTATTTATATGAATAACTCCCGACGTTGATCCTTCGATTCGCTACATTGGTGTAGAACGCCATTTAGCATTCCGCCGCAAGCGGGAACCATTGTCAAAGTGGCAGCGTCTTGGAGGGTTAGGATGTTTTAACCCCTATATCCATCCATGACTCAATCGATTCCTGTATCCTGGTCAACAGCTGAAGCAACGGTTTCTCAAGCGCCGGTGCAACCTGAAAAACTGTCAAACTACGATCTAATTCTGCATTGTCAGGCGGGGCTGCGTCCTGACCGCGCTGCCTTTGCCGAACTTTTGCGCCGGTATCAGTCTCATGTCGATAAGATTTTGTACCATCTGGCTCCAGATTGGCAGGATCGGGCAGATTTAGCTCAAGAAGTCTGGATTCGGGTTTACCGCAATATTAAGCGGTTGCAGGAGCCAGTCAAGTTCCGGGGATGGTTGAGCCGGATTGCCACGAACCTGTTTTATGATGAGCTGCGTAAACGCAAACGGGTGTCTCATCCGCTGTCGTTAGATGCGCCTCGCATGATGGATGACGGCGAAATGGATTGGGAAATTGCATCTGACAATCCAAGTCCCGACGAAGACATGACGACGCGGGAATTTTATGAACAGCTGCATGAAGCGATCGCCGATCTGCCAGAGGTGTTTCGCACTACCATCGTCCTGAGAGAAATCGAAGGCATGGCTTATGAAGAAATTGCCGAAATCACAGGTGTCTCCCTGGGAACGGTAAAATCTAGAATTGCTAGAGCGCGTCAGCGCCTGCAATCTCAGCTGCAAAACTACCTAGACGGAAATTAATCTAACTTAGGGATAGAATCTGGTTTCAGCTATTCGGTGGATTCGTACCTCCGGGGTTGCCGATTATCTTTAAAGCAGTAGGATAGCCTTCCTTGTTCGCTGAAGTGCTGCAAGGTGTGGCTTCCAAGAAACGATTTCAGATAGGTCGTGAAAAAAGGGTAAATTTTTACTGGGTGCGATCCCTTGCTAAAAACTAGACTAAGCGTAAATCGTTAAGTTCACCCTTGGTTGTCACGGATTAAGTCAGCTCCCCATTACTTGTGTTTTACTTCTTGGCAAAACAGTTAAGATTGTAATGAAATACAAGTTTCTACGTATATACTGAATGTGGCAAAGATTAGTGACTGCTCTGCTTTCCTATTGTGTGACTTGCTGGTGATGTGAAAATGACCTCTGATTTGAACAATCGTAAGGATTCTGGACAGCGGTGCCCTGCAAACGCACAAGTCTCTAAGGAGATGGATATTTTGCAACGCGATCGCTTTGAATTGCTCAGTGCTTACTTAGATAGTGAAGTAACCGCTGACGAGCGCAAACAAGTTCAGGAATGGCTTAAAAGTGACCCCAAAATGCAGTGTTTGTATACCAGACTGGTGAAGTTACGCCAGGGTTTACAAACAATTCCCGTTCCAGAGTCCGAGCAATCAGCACAACAGGCTATCAATCAAGTTTTCGGACGCATCAACCGCCGCCGATCCCAACGGGTTGCTGCGTGGGGCGGTGCAGCGATCGCAGCTTTGTTTGTCGGTGCTTTGTCAGGAATTCTTCCGGGTAATCACTCCCTGAGTCCCCAACTAGCAAAAGCTCCCATCTCAGAGACGGCAGCAGAGCCTTTGATGGTTGCCCTGAATCACCCCGCAGTGGAGATTCCCAAAGCAGCAGTCGCGGCTCCAGAAAAATTTGTGAAGCCATCAGTAGATGGATCTGACGCCAAGGGATATCAGAATTAATCTGCTCTGACTTAAAAAATATTGGGTAATGAGTGATGAGTTTTGGAATGAACTCATCACTCATTATTTTTTAAGCGGCTCCACCACCCAGAGGGCAGCAGAACCCCTTTTTGGTGTCGAACTTGAGCGGGGGTCATTAAGTAAGTCCAAGCCATTGCTAGCGGCTGCCCAGATAGGTTATAGGTTTCAATTTGGTGGCGGTTATATTCATTTTGTGCCTCTGGGCGATGAGGGTCATAACCTTCCAGATTATCAAGTGTCTGTAACACAGTTGAATCGGGAAACGTGAGTAAGAATCCGTGAATTTCTGCACTGCCAGGGATCATCGCGGGATACCCTCCTGGGAGGGAAAAAAGTTCACCGAATGCGATCGCTCTTTTTTCTTCCATTACCTTTCCAGCACAGTATCGCTCGTAATTGCACTCTCCAGGTTTCAAAGTGCCGTAAACAAAAACTTGTAAATTACTCACAATCTACTTGCCATAGATATGTAAAACATTGCTGCTAAAAAAATATTACTCTTGCTTAACACCGTAATTTCAAATAATTTATTAACCCCTATTCTTACTCTTTCTTCACGTTCTATATCGCTAATACATATAGGCTACCGTCCTTCGAGCATAGCAACGCGATCGCTAGTGCCTTCTAAGGGCAAAGCGCAGGCTCCGCAAACGCAGTTTTTTCAAAAAATCTCCACTCAATCAAATAGGATTGCGATAAACACTGATAATCCTTAGTGCAGTTCAGCTCCTATCTGCGTAGGATGTGGATATCTTCGGCGTCAGCAAAAAACAGAAAAATTTAAATCGATAGTGTAGCCTACCGTCCAGACTATGGTGAACAGTTGTGTCAGAATATTGAGGCAAACACGATTACTAATCCAGCAGGAGTTTTTTCCGTGGAGTCCCGTTACAACCCAGCAGCAATCGAGGAAAAGTGGCAACAAACTTGGGCAGAACAAAGCTTAGATCAAACCCCCACAGATAGCACTAAGCCCAAGTTCTATGCTCTGTCCATGTTCCCCTATCCATCGGGCAGCCTGCACATGGGACACGTCCGCAACTACACCATCACGGATGTGATTGCCCGACTCAAGCGGATGCAAGGGTATCGCGTACTCCATCCGATGGGTTGGGATGCCTTTGGTTTGCCAGCCGAAAATGCCGCTATTGACCGGGGTATTGCTCCCGGAAAATGGACTTATCAAAATATTGCTCAGATGCGGCATCAATTGCAGCAATTAGGGCTTTCAATCGACTGGAACCGCGAAGTTGCTACCTGTTCGCCGGATTATTACAAGTGGACGCAGTGGATCTTCTTGCAGTTTTTAAAAGCTGGACTGGCTTACCAGAAAGAAGCCGCCGTCAATTGGGACCCCATCGACCAGACGGTGCTGGCAAATGAACAAGTCGATAGCGAAGGCAAATCTTGGCGTTCCGGTGCCAAAGTCGAACGGAAAATGTTGCGGCAGTGGTTCCTGAAAATTACCGACTACGCCGAGCAATTGCTCAACGATTTGGACAAATTGAGCGGATGGCCCGATCGAGTCAAGTTGATGCAGGCGAACTGGATTGGTAAATCCACTGGCGCTTACTTAGAGTTTCCGATTGTCGGGTTGGATGAAAAAATTGGGGTTTTCACCACTCGTCCCGATACCGTCTATGGCGTGACTTACGTGGTGCTAGCGCCAGAACATCCTTTGACCGCCAAAGTAACGACTCCAGATCAAAAAGAGGCGGTAGAAGTATTTATCCAAGAAGTAGCCCAACAAAGCGAATTGGAACGCACCGCAGAGGATAAGCCAAAGCGCGGCATTCCAACTGGCGGGAAGGCGATGAATCCTTTTACAGGCGAAGAGATTCCCATCTGGATTGCCGACTACGTATTGTACGAGTACGGAACTGGGGCGGTGATGGGTGTTCCAGCCCACGATACGCGGGACTTCCGATTTGCTAAGGAGCAGAATCTCCCCATTCAGGTTGTAATTGTGCCGCCAGGAGATGATGTAGAGACGGGAAATTTCGGGTCTTTACAGCAGGCTTATACCGAACCTGGGATTGTGGTGAATTCAGACCGATTCAATGGGATGGATTCGACGGAAGCGAAAACAGCAATTGTTCAATACGCAGAAAAACAGGGTTGGGGGAAAGCGCGGGTGCAGTATCGCCTGCGAGATTGGTTAATTTCCCGGCAACGCTATTGGGGGGCACCCATTCCGGCAATTCACTGTCCCAGCTGCGGTACGGTGCCGGTGCCGGATGAAGACTTGCCGGTTCGATTGCCGGAAGAGGTAGAATTCACGGGTCGCGGGGCGTCTCCGTTGGCTCAGATGGAAGCTTTTGTCAATGTCCCTTGTCCCGCTTGCGGCACACCAGCCAAACGGGAGACGGACACGATGGATACATTTATTGATTCATCGTGGTATTTCTTGCGCTATCCCGATGCGAAGAACGAACAGCAAGTTTTCGACCCAGCAAAAACTAATGACTGGATGCCGGTAGACCAGTATGTGGGCGGGATTGAACACGCAATTTTGCACTTGTTGTACTCGCGGTTCTTTACCAAGGTTTTGAGAGACTGCGGTCTTTTAAACTTTGACGAACCCTTCCAACGCCTACTAACTCAGGGCATGGTGCAGGGCACTACCTACAAAAATCCTGCCTCTGACAAATACATTCCAGCGGCACAGGTAGACCCAGCCGATCCAAAAGACCCAGAAACGGGGGAACCGTTGCAAGTCTTTTATGAAAAGATGTCCAAGTCGAAGTACAACGGCATCGATCCAGAGGAAGTCCTCGCCAAGTACGGGGCAGATACGGCGCGGATGTTTATCTTGTTCAAGGCACCCCCAGAAAAAGATTTGGAATGGGATGATGCCGACGTTGAGGGACAATTTCGCTTCCTCAACCGCGTCTGGCGATTGGTGGCAGAATTTGTCGCTCATCCCTCTAGCCCCCCAGATAAAGGCAGGGAGATGAATAAGGGCGAAAAAGACTTGCGACGGGCAATTCACGGGGCGATTCAAGCAGTTACGGAAGATTTAGAGGGCGAGTATCAATTCAATACAGCGATTTCTGAGTTAATGAAGTTGAGCAATTCTTTAGCTGATGCCAAATGCAAAGACTCGCCAGTGTATGCCGAAGGGATAGAAACTCTGATTCACCTGATGGCTCCTTTTGCTCCTCACATTGCTGAAGAACTTTGGAACACAATCGGTCACAGCGATTCGGTACATACCCAAACTTGGCCTACCGTCGATCCGGCTGCCTTGGTGGTCGATGAAATCACGCTGGTGATTCAAGTCATGGGCAAAACCCGTGGGGCGATTCAAGTGCCCGCTGATGCGAATCGGGAAGCTTTAGAACAGTTCGCCCGTGAGTCAGAAGTTGCTCAGCGGTTCATCGAAGGCAAGGAAATTAAAAAGGTGATTGTGGTGCCTGGAAAGTTGGTGAATTTCGTGGTGGGTTGAAACAAGAGACTACGCGATCGCACTCGTGCCATCTCGGTTCAGAAAAAGAGCGCGATCGCAATTCCATCAAATTGCCAAAGCGTCACATCATTTTCAATAATCCTCGTGCTTGAACTTCTCAAAGTCTTTGGGCGAAACTTGTTCTTCAGCAGCTGCCTGACCAATCTTGCTCTGGACTAGATTGCTCTGGAATCAGAAGAAAGTTTTGATAACTGGTTGCAAGTCTAAAAATCACCCATTCAGGTGAGTCAGCTGGATGAAGTACTCAAGTGTCTGGGATAAGAGAATTTGGTGTTACGCAAGGCACGATGTCACATCAAATGTTTTGGTAAGGTTTATTAGGAGTTGGGGTAGCGATCGGGATGAAAAGCGTATGCATTTTTTGCGGTTCCAATAAAGGCTTACGACCCGCCTACGCGGAGGCAGCCCAGCAAATGGGTGAAGCGCTAGCACTCCGAGGAATTAGTCTAGTCTACGGTGGTGGAAATGTTGGATTAATGGGAATAGTTGCCGATGCGGCACTAGCAGCAGGAGGTGAGGTCATTGGTGTGATTCCTAAAGCCTTAGTGGACAAGGAAATTGCTCACAGGGGTCTAACCGATCTGCGAGTTGTTGGTTCAATGCACGAGCGCAAAGCCTTAATGGCAGAACTGTCGGATGCTTTTGTGGCACTACCAGGAGGCTATGGAACGTTTGAGGAATTTTGCGAGGTGCTGACTTGGGCACAACTAGGCATACACCAAAAGCCATGCGGTCTGCTGAATATCGAGGGTTATTATGACCACCTGATTGCGTTCTTCGATCGCGCGGTTGGCGAAGCGTTTTTGCGTCCTCAGCACCGTTCGCTTGTGCTGGAAGAGCAGGAACCGATGCTACTACTTGATACGCTGGCTGGATATCAACCGCTCTTAATCGATAAGTGGATTGGTCTTAACGAGACTTGACCAAGAAGGCGCTAGTGCAGCGACAGCAAAGTAACTGACCACTTCCTGGAAACGAGGGGATGAGGGGGTGAGGGGGTGATATCAACTGATCACTTACTTCTGCCGTGATGCACTAGGGAGTGGGGCTAGAGCGTTGGAAAGAGAAGAGGACTAGACCAAGGTGGCAGAAATAACCCAGAGGGTGAAATTCTCCTCCTCACCCTCTCACCCCCTCACCCCCTCATCAGCGCTGGAACTGGGAAACTAAGGCTTCAACTTGATCTACGCAGTCGATAGATGTCACTGAGTTTGGGTCGATGTTTGGCGGTAATTTCAGCTGCTTGAAGCGTTTCTTTGTAAATGAGGTTGTATAGCGGTGATAGGTGAGCAACTTGCGGTTGAAGTCCTCAACCGCCTGGGAGGGTGACGTTTCAGGACTTGAGCTACCTGTTTCTAACGGTTGCATTCCGTTAATGGAAGGTACGGAAACATCTGACAGCTCACGATTAATCTGCTCGGATCTAGGTGTATAGCTAATCAGCTTCATTAAAACGTTTTGCTGTACGTTTGTGTCTTCCATTAAGTCTCCGATTGCATAGCCCGCCCTGTTGAGCATCGTATATTTTTTTGCCTCACCTAACTTAATCGACTGGTTACTGAACCCTGTACCAATTGAAATCAGCAAGAGGTTATCGGTACCCGTTTCCCAACCAATTCCATATTCTTTTTGAGTTGCTTCCACAAACAACTGGAATGATGGGTTGTTAAACATACTCACAGCACCATCAACAAATTCATACTCTTGATTGCCGACAGCAAACATATGAGGCGGGAAAAAAGTTGGTGCAGCAGAACTTGCTCAAACGATATGCCAGAGTGGAATTTCGCTATTACTCTTGAAGAATTGGTTATTTGGATGGTTAACGAGGAACCAGGCTCCATCAGTTGTTACATTCTTGGAAACAATCATCAAGAGTGTTTTCAGTTGATCTGATCCAAGGGTGATGTCACCTAGAATAGACTTTATATTTTGCTCTAGCGGCCCTGAATCGTACTTTGACCACAGTTGCCCGAGCAGCCAACGTTTACTAAACATTGTCTGAGCATCGTTATAAAAAATATCACGCAATGCTCACGCTGACATTCCTTTAGCGAGTCCTGCTGCTAAAATTGCACCTGCACTCGTGCCGCTAATGAAGTCGAAGTAATCAGCCAAACACTTCCAAGGCGAGTTAGGTTGGTTGCAGAGTATGTCTTCTAACTTAATTAGAATTTCAGCAACGATCAATCCGCGAATACCGCCACCATCCATTGACACTAAGCGCTTGGGTCGTTTTAAATTCAATTTGTTCAAGGTTATTGCTTATTCCTTAGACCTCCTGCATGAATCAGGAGGCAGGTGCCAGTTCGTAGTTCAGCAAGCCAGCAATTAGGTTTAAGCGCAAACCAAATCTCTGCCTGCGATTGCGATAACGTCCTGAAAAAATGCGAAAAATCTTGAAGCGGCGAATC